>NZ_JABUMT010000022.1:0-164413 GCF_013336715.1 Myxococcus sp. CA056 | reverse complement strand
AGGAGAGAATCTTCACCTTGTCCCCGCGCCGCGAGACGAAGACGAAGAGGTGGCCGGCGTAGAGACTCTCCTTCCACTCCGCGCGCACTATCGCCGCCAACCCATCGATGCTGTTACGCATGTCCACCGGCTCACGTGCCAGAAGGATTCGCACCGCCCGGGGCAACAGCAGCATCAGCCGAGCACCGCCACGAGATGCGCGAGGTACTCCGCCTGCGTGCCCTCCGGGAAACGCAGGAGCACTCCTCGCGTCAGCGCCACCTCGAGCATCAGCCCTTCCCGCGTCCGTGGCACGGGGGACGCGACCACCTCCACGGGAAGGAAAATCGCCCGTGGTCTGCCTGTCGATTCGGACCTCCGTCCCAGCGTGGACCTCGGCTTCTTGTACAGCTTGTACTGGAAGGCGCTGAGCGAGACCTCGTGCCTGTCCGCGAACTCCTTCTGAGTCAGCCCGCTCGCCTTGAACTCTTCCACCAACTGCTTCCACTCATCCGGATTGGGTCGTCGCATGCCGGAGTGAACCGGCGAATCCACCCCGGTTCAGGACGCCGGCCGTCGGTCGCGTACCTTCGCCCGCCCAGGAACTCTACGGACTCAGCGCCTCGCTCACTCGCCTTGACGCAATGCCGAATGTGGCCTTGCCACCCAATGCTGCTGCAACCGGGTTTCTAGTAGGTGCAGCCGTAAATGACCAAGTACGAGCCACGGGACAGGTTGTCCACCAGCTTGTTGTGGACGGACTCTCTGGTGAAATAGTCCAGTTGAGTCGCGGATGGCCCAAACACATCGTAAACGGTGTGACTCTGCTCAAACATGCGAAGTGTTGCCCCCCGTGCGATGAGCTCCGCCAGAGTGTACTGGAGTGTTGACCGTTAGCCGGACAATCACCCCGCAGATTTCTGCGTTAGGGGCGTACGGCACCATAAATTTCCCCCGACGCAGGGACAATTCCGACGCGAGTGAGATCAGAGTATCTCCAGCGTCCGACGTTCCTCAGCCAGGGATCCGTTGCACGCGTGGCGGGCGGGACGCCGTTCCGTTGAGGTCTCCACGATCTCACGCGCGTGGGAGGAGCGCCTGCAAGGAGTATTCATGTTTATGAGAGGTGTCGTGCTTGCTGTAGGATGTATTGCCCTTGTGCCCGGGTGCGCCGAGCTGCCCGATGAGACGCAGGAAGTCGAAGGAATGGTCTACGTCGGTCGGGACGCCGAGGCGGCCCCGGCTGTGACACATGAGATGCCTGAAACTGGCGGCACTAACGGGGCGCTGTACGCGACTTCCTTCGCCACGCGGTTCCAATACCAGGGCGATCTCGGCTGGTGGGGCAGTAACGGCGGCTACAGTCCGGACGCCGTCACAGGCCGCATGGTCAGCGGTGACTTCAATGGCGATGGCCGTGACGACATTGCCCTGCTCTACAGGTACGGGGCGGCCTCGAGCCGCGTGCACGTCCTGCTCTCGAAGGGGGCCTCGTTTCAGTACCAGGGCGATCTCGGCTGGTGGGGCAGTAACGGCGGCTACAGCGCAGACGCCGTCACGGGCCGCATGGTCAGCGGTGACTTCAATGGCGATGGCCGTGACGACATCGCCCTTCTCTACGGGTACGGCGCCGCCTCGAGCCGTGTGCATGTCCTGCTCTCGACAGGGGCCTCGTTCCAGTACCAGGGCGATCTCGGCTGGTGGGGCAGTAACGGCGGCTACAGCGCAGACGCCGTCACGGGCCGCATGGTCAGCGGTGACTTCAATGGCGATGGCCGCGACGACATTGCCCTGCTCTACAGGTACGGGGCGGCCTCGAGCCGCGTGCATGTCTTGCTCTCGAAGGGGGCCTCGTTTCAGTACCAGGGCGATCTCGGCTGGTGGGGCAGTGACGGTGGTTACAGCCCGGACGCCGTCACGGGCCGCATGGTCAGCGGTGACTTCAATGGCGATGGCCGCGACGACATTGCCCTGCTCTACAGGTACGGAGCGGCCTCGAGCCGCGTGCATGTCTTGCTCTCGAAGGGGGCCTCGTTTCAGTACCAGGGCGATCTCGGCTGGTGGGGCAGTGACGGAGGCTACAGCCCGGACGCCGTCACGGGCCGCATGGTCAGCGGTGACTTCAATGGTGATGGCCGCGACGACATTGCCCTGCTCTACAGGTACGGGGCGGCCTCGAGCCGTGCGCATGTCTTGCTCTCGAAGGGGGCCTCGTTTCAGTACCAGGGCGATCTCGGCTGGTGGGGCAGTGACGGCGGCTACAGCGCAGACGCCGTCACGGGCCGTATGGTCAGCGGCGACGCCGATGGCGATGGCCGTGACGACATTGCCCTGCTCTACAGGTACGGCCCCAGTTGGAGCCGCGTCCACGTGCTTTTGGCACGGTAGGCTGGCAGTCATCTCCTAAGCAGGCACCGAATGGAAAAGTGGGTGGATTAGGGGCTGTCCCTGATTAATGCAGCCAGAGAAGCATGGACGCGACGTGCAGGACGGCGAGGTAACAGGTCGCCGTCTTGTCGTAACGGGTGGCGGCGGCGCGAAAGCGCCTGAGGTCGTGGCAGAAGCACTCCACCTGGTAGTGCAGCCGGTAGAGGGTGCGGTCCAAGGATCTCCCTGTACCAGGGAAGATGTCGCCTCGGCAGACATGCCGAGCTGATGACGCCCTTCGCGTGCCTCGCTCCCTCGCATTGACAGACTGCTGAATGTGGCTTTGGCGCGCTCGTCCCGCAGCGCCCGAATTTTTGGGTAGGCACGGGCGTTGGCGTTGCCCTGCCGACCATTACTCAGCTCCGCCAAGTTGCTGCCTTTATGGAGCGACACCGCCACGTCATCCTCGGTCCCCTTCGACATCTTCTTGCCGCAGGCAACTTTCTCTGGTGCACGCTCGTGCTCGAGGTCAGCGATCACCGTGTGGATGGAGAACAGGTATCGCCGTAGGTCACTGGAGACGTCGCCTCGGGCTCCCCAGGGGAAGATTGGGCGTACGCGCCCCTCGTGGAGAAGTGGGGCGGGAGCAGAAGCAGCAAGGGCGCGTGTCGGCGGGCGCGCTTGGCAGCTCCTGCCTCGCCTCTTGGTCCACGCCGTCCCGCCCGTTGCTGCTGGACCATTCACCCGCTCAGCTCTCCTTCGGGAGGGAGAACGCTCCGCCCAGGCCGGTCGTCCCTCTTCGGCTTCCTAACGAGAAGAAGCGGCTCAATCAGCTCCAACTGTTCGTCGGTCAGGTCCACCGGTCAGCTTCGAGCATGTCCATCCCTCTCATGTCGATGAGCTCCCCAGCTTCCGCTCCCAGACTTGCTCGCTCAATTTCGAGACCAGTTCTATGGTGTTCGCTCCAATACTCATTCGGCGCCACACCCACCACCCGCCCGTGATCGAGGTCCATGAGCCTTCCATTCGTCGTCCTCGGCTCGATGCTGTTGACTGCGCCGCTTCTGGCTCAGAGCACCCCAGCTCCTGCCGCATCCGCACGACTTCCCGATGTCGCATTGCCACCTGCGCTGGACCGCGTGCTGCGCGACTACGAGCGTGCATGGCGCGCAGGCGACGCGGCCGCACTGGCCTCGCTGTTCGCGGAGGATGGGTTCGTACTCCAGAGCAATCGCCCGCCTGTCCGTGGTCGTGCGGCCATCCGGGCCGCCTATGAGGGGCAAGGAGGCGGTCTATTGCAGCTACGTGCGCTCGCGTTTGCCACCGAAGGCACGAGCGGCTACATCATCGGCGCATACGGTTATGGCAACAGAGCCGACGACACGGGAAAATTCACCCTCACCCTGCGTCGTGCACCCGGTGGGCCGTGGCTGATCGTCTCGGACATGGACAACGCGAACGCACCGCCACGGCAGCGGTAAAGCCACGCCGCCCCTATGTCAGGGAAGGTGTCTCCTCGGTCTGCGGAGCGGAGAGCCGAGAGCGCCCTCTGCAGCACCGCGAGGCAGAATCACTTGGGACTCAGGGGCTTCGTCACGAAGGCCCCGCGATTTTCATCGAGAGGCCCGAGAAAAACAAAAAGGCCCCGCCAGAAACTGGCAGGGCCTTCGTTCTTCAGCTCCCCGACGAGGACTCGAACCTCGGACCTAGTGATTAACAGTCACCCGCTCTACCGGCTGAGCTATCGGGGAATATGTCCTCGCTGTGGTAACGGCGCCGCAGCGATGACGCGCTTTCTAGAGAACGGAGCCCCCTCTGTCAACTGTCCCGTTTGATCCGCTCTCCCGGCTCCAGGGGCCACCCTGGTCCGCCCTCGATGGGCTCGCCTCCGTTTCATCCGAGGCCATCTCCCTCGTGCTCGCCGGCTCCCCCGCTGAGCGCGTCGTGGATCGGACCCTCCGTGCTCATCGCTCCCTCTCCCGCGACCAGCGCCAGGCCCTCAAGGAAGCCATCTTCAACGTCGGCCTCTGGCGCCGCCGCCTCGCCTTCCTCCTCGACCAGGACGACGCTCCACCCCCGCTCCTCCTCTTCGCCTTCCTCCATGGCCTCGCCCACGTCCCCGCTCCCGAGGCCGCCTCGCTCGCCGGGGTAGGGGAGGGCGTCCCCACCCTGAACCCCTCGCCGCCCCCCTCGCTCGCCCTCCGCTACTCCCTCCCGGATTGGCTCGCTGACCACTTCTCCCGTGAACTCGGCCCCGACGCCGACGCCTTCTGCGCCCACCTCAACGTCCCCGGGCCCATCACCCTCCGGGTCAATCCACTCCGCTCCTCCCGCGAGGAACTCGCCGAGCGCCTCCGCTCCGAGGGCGTCTCCACCCACCCGGGCCCTTGGAGCCCGCTCGCCCTCCACATCGACGGGCCCCGGCCCAACCTCTACGCGCTGCCCTCCCTCCAGGAAGGCCGCTTCGAGGTCCAGGACGAGGGCAGCCAGCTCCTCGGCCTCCTCCTGGAGGCCCTCCCCGGCGAAACCGTGGTCGACCTGTGCGCGGGCGCCGGGGGCAAGACGCTCCAGCTCGGCGCCGCGATGCGCGACTCCGGCCGCCTCTTCGCCCATGACCCGGACCCGGAGAGGCTCGACCGACTCCTCCAGCGCTCCTCCCGCGCCGGCCTCACCCGCGTCCACGTCCTCCGGACCCCTCCCACCCCGGGCCTCGGCGCCGACCGCGTCCTCGTGGACGCTCCCTGCTCGGAGTTGGGCTCCCTCCGCCGCGGCCCTGACCAACGCTTTCGCATCACCCCCGACGCCCTTGCCCACTTCCCACCGCTCCAGCTCGACATCCTCCAGCGCGGCGCGGACCTGGTGCGCCCGGGCGGACGGCTCGTCTACGCCACCTGCACCGTGAACCGCGCCGAGAACGAGGACGTCGTCTCCGCCTTCCTCGCGGCTCGGCCCGACTATCGCCTCATCCGTCCCGGCGCGGGGTGGCTCTCCGACGCCTGTCTTCGCGACGGCTTCCTCTTCGTCGCCCCTCACAGCCACGGCACCGACGCGTTCTTCGCTGCCGTCCTGGAGCGCTCGGCCGGGTAGGGGAGGGGGCTTCGAGCGACCGCAGTGTCCGTGTTCCGACGTCCGGGAGTACTCAACGCTCCCGGCTCGAATCCGGATGCCCGCCGTCCCCCCGGTGCTATGAAGCGCCCGTGCGTTGGCTCAAGCCCCTCCCGCTCCGCCCCCGCGACACCGTCCACGTCGTCGCTCCCTCCGGGCCCTTCGACCGCCCCCTCTTCGACGTCGGCCTCGCCGTCATCGCCGAGCGCTACTCCCCGGTCCTCCGCCCCGACCTCGGCTCCGCTTACCGCTACCTCGCCGGCGACGACTCGCGCCGCGCCGAAGAGCTCTCCCACGCCCTGCTCGACTCCTCCGCCCGCGCCATCTTCTGCGCCCGCGGTGGCTACGGCAGCGCCCGGCTCCTCCCGCGCCTTCCCCTCGCCGACGCCGCGCCGAGCCTCTTCACCGGCTTCTCCGACCTCACCTCCGTCCACGCCGCCCTCCAGGTCCTCGGCCGGGTCTCCATCCACGGGCCCGTCCTCACCCAGCTCGGCAAGCAGCCTCCCGAGGTCCGCGACTACTTCTTCCGCCTCCTCGAGTCCCCCGAGGCTCCGCCCCCCCTGACAGGCACCGCCACCTACGTCCCCGGCACCGCCGAGGGCCACCTCGTCGGCGGCAACCTCTCCGTCTTCGCCACCCTCCTGGGCACCCCGTACCTGCCGCCCCTCGAGGGCGCCGTGCTCCTCCTCGAGGACGTCACCGAGCGCCCCTACCGCCTCGACCGCATGTGGACCCAGCTGCGCCTCGCCGGCGTCTTCTCCCGCGTGCGCGGCATCGTCCTCGGCGACTTCACCGCCTGCGAGGAGCGGGGCACCGACTACACCAGCGGCGACGTCCTCAGAGACCTCGCTCGCGAGTCGGGCGTCCCCTGCGCGGCGGGCTTCCCCATCGGCCACGGTGCCCTCAACTACCCCGTGGCTCTCGGCACGCATGTCCGCCTGGACGCGGACTCGGCCCGGCTCACATTCCTCGAAGGAGCCGTGCGCGCATGAGCGCCCCTCCTGAACAACACCCCATCGCCGTCCTCCAGACACTGCTCGACGAGGCCGTGGGCATCGGCGTCTTCCCCGCCGCCCAGGCCGTCGTCCTCCACCGGGGCGTCCAGGTCTTCGGCGGCGTCGCGGGAAAAGTCTCTGGCGACACGCGCTTCGACCTCGCCTCGCTCACGAAGGTCCTCAGCACCACCGCCCTGTTCCTCCGACTGTGGACCGAAGGCAAGGTGGGGCCCGATACCCTCGTGTCCCGCTACTTTCCTGGCTCGCCCGTCGGCGACGCGGGCGCCACCGTCGCGGATCTGCTCTACCACCGCTCCGGCCTGCCTCCCTTCGTCCCGTTCTTCGCCCAGGCACTCACCGCCCACCCCGAGCTGCTCGACGCCACCTGTCCCTCCGCCGCGCGCTCCCGCGTCCGCGACGAGGTCCTCCAGGCCGCCGCCTCCACGCCGCTCGCCGCCGCGCCTCGCACTCGCACCGCTTACAGCGACGTGGGCTTCATCCTCCTCGGCGAGATTCTCTCCCGCGCCGCCAGCGCCCCGCTCGACACGCTCTTCTCCCGCCATGTCGCCGAGCCGCTCGGCCTCTCCGCCCGCTTCCACCGGCTCACCGACTTCCCCGCCGACGCCATGCCCGCACCCACCGGCGCCACGCGCCCCCGCGAGCCCGCGCCCGGTCAGGAGTCGCTGTGGAAGGACGTGCCCACTCAACCCACGCGTCCCGGTGAAGTCGATGACGACAACGCCTGGGTGATGGACGGCGTCGCCGGACACGCGGGCCTCTTCGGCACCGCCGTGGACGTGGCCCGCTTCGGTCAGGCCGTGCTCGATGGCTGCGCGGGGACGAGCCCCGTGATTGCGCCAGCCCCGCTCTGGCACCGCGCGCTCGCCACGGATGCGCTCGTGCAAGGCAGCACGCGCTCCATGGGCTTCGACTCACCGTCCCAAGTGGGATCCAGCGCGGGCCGCTTCGTGGGCGACTCACCTCCGGGCGCCGTCGGGCACCTGGGCTTCACCGGAACGAGTCTCTGGGTGGACCTGCGTCGCTCGCTGGTGGTGGCGCTTGTCACCAACCGCGTGGCGCTCGGCCGCCAGGAGCTGCGCATCCGCGACTTCCGACCCGTCTTCCATGACTTCGTCGTGGAGGCGCTCGGCCTCACCGCCATCTCGCAGGGAACGCATGGCTGACGACAACGGTAACGTCCTCGACACCCTCGAGCCCGGCAGCGTCCGCCGCGTCCACCTGGTGGGCGTGGCGGGCACCGGCATGGGCTCCTTCGCTGGAATGCTCAAGGCCGCCGGCTACGAAGTCACCGGCAGCGACGAGAATGTCTACCCACCGATGAGCGACATGCTCAAGGCGTGGGGCATCCCCGCCGCCTCGCCCTACCGCCCGGAGAACCTGGACGACGCGAAGCCGGACCTTGTCATCATCGGCAACGTCATCCGCCGCGTGAATCCCGAGGCCACCGCCGTCCGCGAGCGCGGCATCAAGCAGATGAGCTTCCCCGCCGCCCTGGGCTCGCTCTTCCTCGCCCGCTCGCACTCCGTCGTCGTCGCCGGCACCCACGGCAAGACGACGACGTCCTCCATGATGGCCCACGTCCTCGTCGAGGCCGGCAAGGACCCGTCCTTCCTCGTGGGCGGCGTCACCCAGAACTACTCGGGCAACTACCGCGTCGGCAAAGGCCCGCACTTCGTCGTCGAGGGCGACGAGTACGACACCGCCTACTGGGACAAGGGCTCCAAGTTCCTCCACTACCGCCCACGCACCGCCATCCTCACCAGCGTGGAGTTCGACCACGCGGACATCTTCCGCGACTTGCCCCACTACGAGGCGACGTTCGAGAAGTTCGTCCGGCTCATCCCCGCGGACGGGCAGCTCATCGTCTGCGCCGCGTACCCCAACGCCGTGAAGCTCGCGCGCGAGGGCTGCCAGGGCCGCGTCGTCACGTACGTCGCGAAGGAGGGTGCGGACGCGGACTACGTCCCTCGCGAGGTCTCCTTCGGTGCCAACGGCGCGCGCTTCCAGGTGGTGGAGCGCGGCACGGTGCTCGGCACGGTGGAGCTGCCCATGGGCGGCCTGCACAACGTGGAGAACGCGCTGAGTGTCATCGCCGCCGCGCGCGGGCTGGGCCTGTCCTTCGACGAAATCGCCAAGGGCCTGTCCACGTTCCGGGGCGTGAAGCGGCGGCAGGAGCCTCGCGGCGAGCCGAATGGAATCCTCGTGGTGGACGACTTCGCGCACCACCCGACGGCCGTGCGAGAGACCATCGACGCCATCCACCATCGCTACCCGGAGCGTCGGCTGTGGGCCATCTTCGAGCCCCGCTCCAACACCAGCCGCCGCAACATCCACCAGGAGGACTACGCCCACGCCTTCACCGGCGCGGCCCGCGCCAGCCTCAAGGTGCCCGAGCGGCATGACAAGGTGCCCGTCGGCGAGGAGCTCGACGTGCGCAAGCTGGTGGCGGACCTCCAGGCCCAGGGAATCGCGGCCGAGGGCTCCACCGACGTGCAGGCCATGGTGGACCTGGTGGCGCGCGAGTCTCGCCCCGGTGACGTGCTGCTCGTGATGAGCAACGGCGCCTTCGGTGGGTTCATCGAGAAGCTGCTCGTGGCCTTGAAGGCCCGCTCGGGGGAGACTGCCTGACATGCGCCTCCCGCTCACCGTCCTCCTGGGTGTCCTGTCCATCACGGGCTGTGCTCGCAGCAGCACGATGCCGCCCCTCACGCCCGCCGTGCCCGGGGGCCCCGAGGAGCAGGGCACGCAGGTCTCCGCCACGCAGCCGCTCGTCTTCCAGGTGAAGCGCTACCCCGGTGGCGAGCTGTATGACCTCGTGAGCGACAGGGGCAGCGTGGTGCTGGTCGACGTGTGGGCCACCTGGTGCGAGCCCTGTCGGGACGCGCTGCCCTTCTACGAGAACCTCGTGCGCGAGTACGGCGCCAAGGGCCTCAAGGTCTACGCGCTCAACGTGGACGAGGACGCGCGCGCGATTGAGCCGTTCCTGAAGGAAGTGAAGGTGGGCCTGCCCGTCCTCGTTGACGAGAACGCCCGCGTGGCCGAGCGCACGCTGAAGGTGCGCGGCATGCCCACGACGTACTTCATCGACAAGCGCGGCGTGGTGCGCCACGTCCACGAGGGCTTCAACGAGGAGTTCCTCACCAAGTACCAGTCGGAAATCGAAGCGCTGCTGGCCGAGCCCGCGCCGTAGCCCGCCCAGGAGACGTCATGGCTGACACCGCCCCGGAGACTCCCGCCGAGCTGCGCCGCACCGCGGAGGAGGGGGCTCGGCTCGCGGGCCGCATCCTCGCCGACCGCTTCCCGGGCGAGCGCATCATCGAGCTCAAGGGTGGCATCGACCTGGTGACGGACGCGGACCGCGCGTCGGAGGAGGCGCTGCTCGCCTTCCTGCGCGAGCGTCACCCCACCCACGCCATCCTCGCGGAGGAGAGCGGCGCGACGGCGGGCACGGATGGCCTGCGCTGGCTGGTGGATCCGCTCGACGGCACCACCAACTACGCCCACCGCGTGCCGCACTTCTGCGTCAGCGTCGCCGTGGAGGGCCCTGGCGGCGTGCTGGCCGGCGCCGTGTATGACCCGATGCTGGATGAGCTGTTCTCCGCCGCGCGAGGGGAGGGCGCCACGCTCAATGGCCGCCCGCTGCGCGCCAGCACCGTGGACAGGCTGGACAGGGCGCTGTTGTGCACGGGCTTTCCCTACGACGTCCGCGAGAAGCCGGAGGGGCCGGTGGGCCTCTTCACCCGCTTCGTCCTGCGCGCTCAGGGCATGCGTCGCACGGGCAGCGCGGCCATGGACCTGGCCTATGTGGCCGCAGGTCGCTTCGATGGCTTCTTCGAGTTCGGCCTCAAGCCCTGGGATATCGCCGCGGGCTCGCTGCTCGTGGAGGAGGCCGGAGGCGTCATCCGCCATGTCACGGGCGCACCGTTCAGCGTGATGCGCGGTGACGTCATCGCCTCCGCGCCCGCGCTGGCTCCGGTGCTGCTCTCCGAGGCCCGGCACTTCATCGACGAGCTGGGCTGGACACCGCGCCCCTAGAAGAAGCTCTCCGGCACGAAGACGATGTCGCCGGGCTGGAGCATGAAGTTCTTCTCGCGCCCCACGCCGATGTCCTCGACGGGCACTCGAATCTTCCGCTCCAGGCCGTCCACCACGCGCGTCACCAGCGTGTTGTTCTTCGCCGCCAGCTTGGTGAAGCCGCCCGCGAGGGTAATCGCCTGGACGATGGACATCTCTCCATCCACCGGGAAGGTGCCGGGCTTCTGCACTTCGCCGAAGACGAAGACCTTGTGCGAGTTGTACTCGCGGATCAGCACCGACACCTGCGGCCGGCGCACGTAGCGCGCAAGGCACTCGCGCAGCGTGTCCGCCGCGGTGCTGGGGGTCGTCCCGCGCAGCGGCACCTTGCCGCACAGCGGGTAGTCGATGGTGCCCTCGGGTGACAGGCGCCACGTCCCGGAGTGCTCGGGCTCCTGGAAGACACGCACCTCCACCACATCCCCGGGCCCCAGCGTGCCGCCGCCGGAGCGGGCCTCACCCGCCTCGGCCGCTGGCGTGGGCGTGGGGGGCGGAGGACGCTGCGCCGAGCCGAAGCACGCGGACAGCGCTCCCGACAGGAGCAGGGCGAGACAGAGGCGGAGCGTTCTCATCCGGGAGGAGACCTCGTGGGCGGGGAAGCTTCCCCGGCGCGGCGGGGGCTCAGTACGTCACCGAGAGGCGAGCATACCCCTCGTGGCGCGTGTAGTTCAGGCCGCCGCCATCCACGGAGGACGAGCGGTTGCTCAGCATGTAGCCCGCGGCGCCGGTGAGCCACGGACGGAACTGGTACTCGGGCCCCGCGTCCACCGTCACCACCGTGTCGCCGCGGTTGCCGGAGAAGCTCAGGAAGTCGACCATGCCCATTGCGTGCAAGGTCAGCTTGCCGCCCAGCAACGCGCGCGCCTCGGCGGAGACCCGGTCGTCCCGGAACATGCCGTAGGCCGCCACCGGCTCCAGCATGCGCAGGTAGCCGCCCTTGAACGTCAGCGTGGGGCTGAACAGGTAGGTGCCGTCGAGCTGGCCGAGCACCGTCCCGCCGCCCGCCTCCCCGAAGTTCTGCCCCCAGCCCACCTTCGCTGTCACCGCGACCTTGGGCGACACGAGGCCCGCCACGCCGATCAACGCGCGCAAAAGCGTGGCGTTGGGGCCCCCGTCGTTGAAGTAGCGGCGCACGTCCACGCCGGTGTCGAGCACCAGCGCCGTCTTCGGCAGGAAGCGCCAGCGGCTCTCCAGGCCCAGGTGCAGGTTGCCGTAGTTGAAGCGGTCCGCGCCGACGGGGTCGCACACGCCTTCGCCGCAGTCCGCCGGCGCCGAAGCGCCCAGCGGCTCGAAGAACTCCACCGCGTAGGCCACGCCCGGAGTCACCTCCACCGCGCCGCCACCCGGCCGCCACGGGGCCTTCACCTTGGCCTCGTTGTAGAGGCTGAGGATGCCCGCGCCGATGGCCGCCGTGCGCGTCCGGTCCGAGCGCGTGAACTGGTCCGACAGCTCCAGCGACAGCGGCGCCTCCGGGTTGATGCGCGCCAGCAGGTCCGCTGCGCCCTCCATGTGCGAGGCCGCGTTCGAGCCCTGCGTCATCAGGCCCGTGAAGAGCACGTAGTCCAGGTTGGCGTTGAGGTTGAACGCCAGCCGGGGAGAGGGGATGTCCAGCCGGAAGCCCGGCCGGAAGTGCATCGCCAGCTCACCCGACAGGTCCGGCGACACGCCACCGGGGAACTCCTGGCCCTCGCGGCCGAAGTAGCCCACGCCGCTGTCCAGGCGCGTCTCCAGCTCGAAGTACGGATGCAGCCGGCCGTTGCCGACCTTGAAGCCGTTGCCACCCGTGGGCGGCGCGGAGATGCCGTCCTGAGCCATGGCCACGGTGACAGGCGCCATCAGCGCCAGCCCGCAGACCGTGCCCCAGAATGTCCCTCTCAGCGTCATGGCTCGCAGTGGCTTCCCAGGGAGAGGGCGTACTCACTCCCACCTTTCATGCGGACGGCCTGGGGCGTCATAGCACGCGCGATTTCAGGGGCCGAAGAATTGTTCGACACGGGACTTGGACTCGCCCGGAGGGCCGGAGGGCGCACGGGACTAGTTGATGGGGCTCGCGGGAGGCGGGCGCACGAGGATGTCGTCGGGAGGAGGCGGGCGCGTGGGGTCACCGCCAGGCAGGTTCTCCGGCTCCTCCACCTCGATGAAGAGGTTCTCGTCGGTGCGGAAGGCGAGCTGACCGATGCACTCCTCGGCCTCCGAGCGCAGCTGGCCGACCTTCTGCCGGGCGATCATCACCTTGGTGTATTCGTGCTCGCTGGTGGAGACCTCGCGCCGGGTGAGGGACTCCTGGAGCGACACGTCCGCCTGCTCGGAGATGCGCAGCAGGCCCTTGATTTGCGTGAGCTTCTCGTTGGCGCAGTTGAGCTTCACCACGTCCTTGGTGCGGCGCGCTTCTTCCACCTTGCCGAGCACCTGGCGAAGCACGTCTCGCATGACACTCAAGGCCTGGGTGCTGCGCTCCAGCTTCTGCGAGTCAGGCACTTCACTCGCCTTCTCCAGCGTGGTGGTGGCGGCGGGTGACCGGGGCGAGGGCACCGGTCCCTGCGCGACGGCCACGCCCGTGGCGACGATCACAGCGACCATTCCGACAGTGCGCATACGCCTCTCGGCTCTCCCGGCCCTTCCCATTGCAACAAAGCGTAGAAGGCGGGGGGTGGGGTGTCAACGCGACGAACCCCCAGTTATTCAGTGGTTACTGGAGAGGCGGGCATTGGCCTCACGCAGTCGAGCAGCCAGGCTTCGGGCGATATTGACGACGACGAAGGTGAAGCCGTCGGCGTACTCGTTGCGGAAGGCGCGCAAGTCCCCAGCGGTGAGCTGGAGCAGGTGGGCCTGCGTTCGCGCGCGCACGGTGGCGGAGCGGTAGTCCTTGTCGATGAGGCCCATCTCCCCGAAGAACTCGGGAGGTGACAGCACGGCCAGGGTGCGCGGCAACCCATCCGTGCCGTTCCGGGCCACTTCCACCTGGCCTTCGACGACGAGGAAGAGGCTGTCGCCCAAATCCCCTTCATGGAAGATGACCTCGCCGGGGACGCAGTGGCGCGTCCGGGCCAGCTCCGCCAGACGGTCCAGCTCCACGGGAGAGAGCATCTCGAACAGCGGTGAGGCGGCGATGACGGCCAGCTTCTCCATGGTCCCCTCGGAGCCCGCGCTGGGTACACCGGCGCCGGAGCCTACCCCGTCGGCGAGAAGACGAAGGGGTAGGAAACGGTGGCGGCGGACTCGGGTTTGAACGGGAACACCCAGCCGCGGATGGCGGCGCGGATGCAACTGGCCACCGCCTCGCTGCCGAGGGTGTTCTCGTCGATTTCGAAGTCCCCCACTCGGCCGGACGGGGTGATGGAGAAGCGCACCACCACCTTGCCCTTGAGGTTGGGGTTTCGCTTGAGCTCCTTCTCGTAGCAGCTCTGGATGGCGCCCTTGCGCGCGCGGACGTAGCGGGCGAGCGCGTCGCGGTCCACGTCGGAGCTGTCGACGTCCGGCGTCGCGTCCTGCACGCGGCCCTTCACTTCGACTTCCTTCTTCGTGCCCAGGTCCACCTTGCCGCCGCCCTGGGTGCCCAGCTCGCCGATGCCCGTCACGGTGCCGGTGCCACCGCCGCGCGGGCCGTTGCCCTTGCCGACGGAGGCCTCGTTGGCCACGCCCACGCCGCCAGCGCCCTGGAGCGCGGCGACGATGTCGCTGCCACCGCTGGCGCTGCCCAGCACGTCCTGGAACGCGCCGGTGCCGGAGCCCTTGGAGCCGAGCATCTTCAACAGGCCCTTGTCGGAGACCTTCTTCACCATCTCCGCGTGGCGCTCGGCGGCGGCGGCCGCGGGCTTCTCCGACGCGGGCTTGTCCGCGCCGTCCTTCGGCTCGGGGGGCTTGACGTCTTCCTTCGGCGTCTCTGCGGGGCCCGGCGTGGCGGGCTTCGCGGTCTCGATGGGGCGCTGGGGGATGATGGCGCGCACGAAGCGGTCATCGAGCTGATCCAACGCCAGCTCCTGCTCCTTGGGGGCCTCCGCGGAGAGGATGATGGCGGCGCCGGAGAAGTGGACGAGCAGCGAGGCGGCGAGGATGCCGAAGAAGACGCGGTCCATCGTCTTCCAGCGGCTGACGCGGATGTCCGAGGGCATCACCGGACGCGCTTCCTCGGCCTTGGGCGCGACGAACTGGAAGAAGAGGGTGGCGTCGCCCAGCTCCACCTTGCCGCGCGCGGTCTCCTGGAGGGGGAGGACGTAGAGGTCGCCCCGGCGCGAGGCGAGCCCCTGGGAGCGCAGGGCGTCGAAGTCCACGTCGGAGGAGCCGAGGTTGACGCGACCCTTCATGAACTCGTTGATGACGAGCAGGAACTGGTGGCCCTGGTTCTCGAACACGCTGAAGCGCGCGGGCCTGTCGTCCGAGGCGGGCAGGACGATGGTGTTGCGCGCGTCATGGCCGATGGTGACGCTCTCGCGCCGGACGTGGTGCTCTTCGACAATCTGGCCGTTCTGGATGAGGCCGACGCGGAGCAGCTTGGAAGGTGACGGGGCGGCCATGGCCTAGAAGGGCTCCTGCTCGACGCTCTTCTCGACCTTGGGCACGAAGCTCTCCGTGCGGTTGAGGTCGTCGAAGCTCAGGTTGGAGCGGGGGAGGATGTAGAAAGCCTGGGGCTTCTGGATGCGGCCCTCGACGGTGAGCGCGTCCAGGCGGATGACCTTGCGAGGCGCCTTCTTCGCGGGCGCCGCTTCGCTGCTCGACGCGGCTCCGCCAGTGCCGGGCGCGGCGGACTTGCCAGCGTCCTGTGCGAGCACGGGCGCGGCGGTGAGGAGCACGAAGAGGGCGAAGGTGGCGCGCATGGCGGTCCTAGTTCTTGTCGGTGGCCAGCTTACCCGAGCCGCTCTTCGAGGGCGCGGTGCCGGAAGCGGGCTCGGGCTGGGACACCGGCGCGGGGGGCGGAGTTCCCTCCGAGGGTGCTCCGACGTGCGCGGAAGGTGCTGGGGTGGGGGCCGGCGGAGTGGGCACTGCTCCGGGGTTCTCGGAGCCTGATGGATCGGTCTGCTCGGGTGGGCTGGCCGGAGCGGATGCGCCCTGCACGGGCGGCGTCGAAGTGGAGGCCGTTCCCTTGTCCGCGGGGGCGGCCTGCGCGGGTGGGGCGGTGGTCGGCGCGTTGTTCTCGGCGGCCTGTTTCGCCTGCTCGCGCTGGGCCTTCTCCTGCTCCGCGGCCTTGCGGAGCTGGTCCTTGCGCTCGCGCTCCAGGCGGCGCTCCTCGCGCTCGATGCTCTTGCGCGCGTCCTTCGTGTACTGGGGGATGCGGTTGTCGCGACCGCCCTGGGCTTCGTAGCGCTCGAAGTAGGTGAGGGCCGTCTTGTACCGCTGGATGGGGTCGACCCCCGGGGGCTCCACGTCGAGGAACAGGATGGCGAGGTTGAAGAACGGGTCGGGCTGACCGGGGAGCAGCACGAGCACCTGCTCGTACTCGGCCTTGGCGCGCTCGAACTCCCCCTGTCCCCGGTAGGCATTGCCCAGGTTGAGGCGCGCGGCGGCGAAGTCGGGAGCGGCTCTCACCGCCGCTTCGAGCTCGGTGACGGCGGCCGGGTAGTCCTGGGCCTCGTTGAGCAGCGCGCCGAAGTTGTTGCGTGCCTCGGCGAAGTCGGGCCGGAGCTTCGCGGCCTCCTTGAACTCCTCCAGGGCCTGCGGGCCCACCTTCAGCGCCAGGTACACCAGCCCCAGCGCATTGCGTGTGGCCGCGTCGCCGGGCGCGATGTCCCGCGCGTTCTCCAGCACCATGCGCGCCAGCTCGTGTTTGCCCTCGCGGTAGTACACCTGCGCGAGCACCTGCATGGCGCGAGTGTGCCGCTCATCGAACTTGAGGGCCTGCTTCGCCTCGGTGGCCGCGGGCCCCAGCTTCTTCTGCTGGAGCAGGGTGATGGCCAGCGCCGTGTGCAGTGGCGCCGAGTCCTGCTTCGTCTCCACCAACCCGCGCAGCTCCGTCTCCAGCGCCGCGGAGCGGCCCGTGCGTCCGTACAGGCGCGCAAGGCAGTCCCACGCGGACTCCTGCTCGGGAGCCACCGCGAGCGCCTGACGATACGAGCGCTCCGCGTCCTCGTGCCGCCCCAGCCGCTCCTGGACGATGCCGAGGTTCGTCCACGCGTAGTCGAGCTTCGGGTTCTGCGTCACCAGCGCGCGTAGCGCCGTCTCCGCCGCCGTCAGCTCGCCGGCCCGCGCAATCGCCACGGCCTGCTCGAAGTCCTGCGCCGCGCTGCGGGGCGGAGGCGCGACGACGGTGGGGACGGGCGCGGCCTTCGAGTCCGCGTCGGCTGTTGCCTCGACGGGTGCCTTGGCTGTGGGGCGCGTCTCCGGGCCGGAGGCACACGCGGACAGCCACAGGCCCGAGGACAGGAACAGCGCGGTGAGGGCGGAGGCCCCCGGCGTGCGTGGAGAGAAGCTCACGGCTTGGCTCCCCCGGTGATGCGGCTCTCGTCCGCCGACGCGGGGCGGGCGGGCCCGCTCACGCTGCCAATGAGCCCGTCCGGATAAGCGGCGTCGGACGCGAGCGCCTGCTTGGGCTCCTTGAGCACCGGGTACTCCTTGGGCCGGAAGCGGTTGAGGGACTCCAGCGTGCGCCGCGTCCACTCGTTGGAGACGCGATTCTTGCGAGCCTCCGCCAGGGCGACGGCGTAGCTCTCCACCGCCGCGTCCTCCAGCTCCGCCGTGTTCTGCGCGAGCAGGTCCTGGTACGTCACCACCGCGTCCTCACCCAGCCGCTTCACGTCGGGCGGCACGGGCGTTTCGATGATGGTGTTGGCGAAGCGCTCCAGCGCGTAGCCGGAGCGGTAGGCCGCCGCGAGGGACCATTCGAGCTGCTTGTACGGATAGACGCGCGAGTATGCGTCCTTCACCGTCTTCACCGCCGCGCGCTTCACCGCGAAGCTGCGCACCAGGGCCTTGCCCCAGCCGCCAATCTTCAGCTTGTCGAACCTTTGCAGCTCCGCCTCCGCCAACTGGAAGCGTCCATACGCCGCCGCGTTCGCCGCGAGGGGATGGGTGTCCGGCTTGAGCTTGCGTCGGTCGAACTCGCTCGCCGCCTGGGTGTACGCGCGCTGGGCTTCCTTCTCGTCGCCGAGCTTCTGGTGCGCGTCACCCATGCGTCGGTGCGCGTCCACCACCAGCTCCACCTGGCCGGGCTTGTTGGCGAACTTGCGCACGAACTCCTGGAGCGCGCGGACCTCTCCGCGAGGGTCGCCCTGCTTCTCCAGCAGGATGGCCGCGCGGTACTGGTTCTTCGGCGCGTCCTCGGCGGCGGGGAACAGCTCCGCGTAGCGCAGGAACGTCGCCGCGGACTCCGCGTAGCGCTGCTGGCCTTCGAGTAGTCGACCGGTGTTGAAGAGCGCCGCCTCCCGGTCCTTCGACGCGGGGTAGTCCTTCACCAGCTTCTGGTAGCTGACGACGGCCTTGTCGAAGTCGTAGGACTTCTCCGCGTTCACCGCCACGCGGAACAGCGCCGCGTCCGCGAGCGGGGAGGACGGGTACTCGCGATAGATGCGCTCGTAGAGCTTCATCGCGGAGTCGAAGCGCCGGGTGTTCTCGTGCGCGACGGCGGCGTTGTTGAGGGCCTTGTCCGCGAACTCGTGCCGGGGCTCCTCGTCGACGAGCTGGATGTACTTGCGCGCGGCCTCCTCGTGCTTGCCCTCGGCCAGGAGCTGGTCCGCGAGCTTGAAGCGGCCCGCGAGCTTGAACTTCACCAGTTGCTTGTGGAGGTCGCTGGTCGGGTCGATGACCTGCGTGTTGCTGGCCAGCCTCGCGCTGACCTCCTCCACGCTGCGCCAGTCCTTGTCGATGAGGAACGTCTCGACGGTGAGGTTGGTGGCGTAGCGGGCCACCTCGCTCTTGGGCCACGTCTGGATGATGCGCTCGAAGCGCTTGCGGGCCTCGGGGAAGTCGTCGTGCGCGTAGTACAGCTCCGCGGCCTTGTAGGCGATGCCCGCGGCCTTCGCGTCGCGCGGCAGGAGCGCCACGTACTTGTCGGAGGCCGACACCAGCTTCTGCTCGGTGGGCGTCAGTGGCACGGGCTTCACCGCCGAGCCCTCGGGCCGCTCGGTGGAGCGCAGCGGCTTGAGTTCCGGCGTCTTGCCGGACTGGATGTCCTTCGCGAGCAGCTGCTGCCAGGCGAGCACCGCGCTGTGCGCCGCCTCGTCGCGGTGCTTCTCGCTCACGCCGGTGTCGCGCACCAACTCGTAGCTCTTCGCGGCCTCGGCGAACTGGAAGGAGAAGTAGAGGCACTCCGCGTAATAGAAGCGCATCTCGCCCGCGCTCTTGCTGCGCGGGAAGCGCTCCAGGTACGTGCCGTAGGCGCGCGCGGCGGTGGCGAAGCCCGTGCTGGCCTGCTCGAACTTGCCCTCCTTCTTGAACACCAGCGCCTGCTGGTGGTGGAAGGTGGCGCTCGTATAGAGGCTCTTCTCGACGAGCGTGTTGGCTCGCGAGAGCGCGTCGGGGTCTCCCTGGTTCTTCGCGTACCAGGCCGTGCCGGGTTGATAGAGGCTGGCGAGCCGCTCCGACTCCGTGAAGGACTCCGCGAGCAGCCGGTCTCGCTCGTAGGCCAGGGCGATGCGCTGCTGGAGCTCCGGCGCGTCCGGCGCCATGGGTTCCTGCTGGAGCACGCGCTGATAGGCCGCGATGGCTGCGGGGTGGTTCGTCTGGTCGAAGTAGACGTTGCCCAGCCGGCGGTAGACGTCCGCCTCGTAGGGCTTGGGGCCACGCTTCGCGAAGAGGGCCTGGGCGCGAGGCAGTCCGCCCCACGTCTCGTCCGCCAGCGAGATGGCCACGTACTGGAGGGCCTCGTCGCGCAGGTCTCCGCCAGCCTCGGCCTCGCCCTTCGCGACGCGCTGGGCTTCGTAGAAGTCCACCAGCGTGAGGAAGGACTCCACCGCTTCGTCGAAGCGGTCCATCCGGTAGTACGTCCAGCCCAGCTTGTAGAGGGCCTTGTCGTAGAGCGGATGCAGCGTGTCGCGGGCGGCGGCCTCGAAGGCCTGCGCGGAGCGGGGCAGGGCCTGCGGGTCCTTGTAGTTGTCGAACCAGTACTCGCCGATGCGGACCCACGCCTCGGTGGCGAAGCGGCTTCGCGGATAGCGGGCGATGAGCTGCTGGTAGGTGCGGAAGCTCTCGTCGACCTGCTCCTGCTCTTCCAGGCAGTAGCCCAACAGGTACCAGGCGCCGTCGTTGAGGCGGTAGGTGGGGTAGTCCTTCAAGAGCCGGCGGTACAGCGCGATGGAGTCCCCGTAGTCCTTCTTCGGCTCCACGGGGAAGGCCGAGTCGGGGTTCTTGTCGTGGGCCTCCAGCCGGTCTCGGTACTCCTTCATCGCCAGCTGATGCTCGTCCTGCGAGCGCTCGTAATAGAGCTCCGCCAGACGGAACATCACGTCCGGCGTGTAGCGCGGCTCCTGCGGGTAGCGGCGGAGGAACTCCTCGAAGCGGACGATGGCCTCCATCCGCTCCTTGCGCTCCTGGGCCTCGAAGTCCCGGATGACCTTCTCGTACGAGGACGCGAGCGAGTCGCGCTTCTGCTCGTACTTGCGCTCCATCAGGAGCTGCACCTCGCGGCTGAACTCGCGAGACTCCTCGTCATACGTGCGCAGGGCGCGGCTGACGTCCTGGAGCAGCGCCTCTTCCTCGGGCGTGCGGCCCAGGCCCGTCAGGTAGCCCGCGGCCGGTGTCCCGGAGGGACTCTCCGCCTGGGCGGGGGAGGGGACTTGCGCGGCGGTGTCCGGCGCCTGGGCGGCGGCGGGCAGCGAGGCCACGGAGAGCAGCACCGCGAGCACGCGCCGCATCACCGTCCCTCCTCCGACAGCACGTCACGGAAGTCGGCGTCCAGCGCGCGCAGCGCCTCGGCCTTCTGCGCGGACACCTTCTGGATGTTCGTCGTCTTGTCCTGCTTCTCGGTGAAGGCCACGTCCACCACGCCCACGTCCGCCTTGAGCACCAGGTCGTAGAACTGCCGACGCACGCGCCGGATGCTGTCGTAGGCGATGCGGCCCACCAACTGCTTCGCGTTGCCGGACACCGCGGCGACCTCGGCCTCGTAGCGCTCCAGCAAGTGCTGCTCGGCCAGCACCTTCGCGCGGATGCGCTGTCCTCGCTGGTCCACCTGGGTCCGCAGCGCGGCCTGGGCCTCCGCCACGCGCTTGCGCAGCGCCTCGCCTCGCTCCCGCACCTGATGCGAGTGCGTCAGCACCGCAGTGGGAGACTGTCGACGCTCCGCTTCACTGAGCACCTCGTGCTCGGAGCGCAGCGCCGCCGCGTAGCGGCCACGAATGGCCTGTTCCCCGGAGAGGGACGCCGCCGCGCTGTTGCGCTCATCCGCGAGCCGCCCGCGCGTCCGGTCCAGCTCCAACTGGAGATCATTCAACGTCTGGACCTCGGCCTGGAGCTGCACCAGGAACTCTTGTTCCTCGTCGGGTGGCGTCTGGCGAAGCAGCCGCGTGTCATCCACCCACTTGCGCACCGCCGAGGCGATGGCGTGCAGTCCCTGAATCTCCGTGCCCAGCCGGAAGGCCTCGCGGTCCACCGCGTCCACCCGGGTCTGCATGCGGCGCAGCCGCTCCTCCAGCCCCTTCTGGGTGGTGGGGAGCGTGGCGAAGCGGGCGGCCAGCGCATCGCGCTCGCGGCGCAGGGGCGCGAGTCGGTCCCGCTCCTGCGAGGTGAGCGACGGCTCCAGCGCGAGTCCCTCCACTTCCACCAGCGTCGACTCGGCGTGCGTAACGGCCGTCTCCACCGCGTCCGCGCGCGTGAAGCCCTCTTGCAGCTCCGGGAAGGTCTCCAGCTTCCGCGAGTCCAGCGCGCGAAGGATGCGGGCCGCCAGCTCGCGTGCGTCGACGGCGCCCTTCTTCCCGGTGTCGATGTCGCCCACCATCTTCACCGCGCGGCTTACCTCGCGCTCGGTGGAGGCGTACTTCAGGGCCAGGGGCGGCAACAGCGTGCGCACGTCCGGGACGGTGTCCGTGCGCGCCAGGAGCCGCTCGAAGTACGCGACGGGGTCCCGGTTGGCGTTCAAGAGGGCGTCCACCTTCTCGCGCACGGGGCGGAAGGTGCCGATGAGCTCGTCGTAGGAGGCGATGGCCTCGTCGTACCGCTTGAGCTTCTGGAGCAGGTGTCCCTGGAGGAGCTTCGCGTCGGGCGCGAGCCGCGAGTCGGGGGCGACGAGCAACAGGATGTCGACGGCGTTCTTCGCCTCCTGGTGGTTGCCCTTGCGCACCTGCGTCCACGCGATTTCGTAGAGCGACTCCGGAAAGGACTCGCTGTCCTGCGACACCTGGCCGTAGCGGTCCAACGCCTCGTCGAAGCGGCCTGCTTCGTACAGGAGCCGTCCCAGCGACATCAGCGACAGCTCGCGGATGCGCCGCGTGTCCGTGTCCGCCGTCGAGCGGGTGACGGGCTTGCCCGGCGTCGCGGCGGGCGCGGAGCCTCCCTCGTTCGACAGGGGCGTGAGGAGCTGCTGGAACTGGAGGATGGCCAGGGGCAGCTCGCCGGCCTGCATCGACAGCACCGCCATGTGGTAGCCGGCCTGGAGCTGATACGGGCCGCCATGGGCCTGGGCCAGCGGCGAGAAGGCCGAGCGCGCACGGGCGATTCGCTCGGCGGCGGGCAGGTCGGTGCGGCGGAAGAGCCACTTCGCCTGGACGTACTGCACGTCGGGCGGAAGCTGGCCGCCGAACAACGTGCGCGCCTGCTCGACGTAGGTCTCGACGTCGTCAAACAGGTTCAACCGTCCGGAGATGGCCAGGTAGCGCGTGAGCGCGTCACGGTGGCGCGCGGTCGGCGTGGGTTGCGACAACAGCTCGCGCAGGTAGAGCCGCGCGCCGATGTCGTTCTTCTGCTGGTACAGCGCATCCGCGAGGAAGTAGAGCGCGTCCGCGTAGCGCGGGTGGCTCCGGAACGCCGGGTCGCTCACCAGGTCGTAGAAGTGGACGGAGGCCGCGCTCCAGTCGCCGAGCAGGTACTGGATTTCCGCGTCGGAGTAGCGCCGCGAGCGGGCCTGCTCTTCATCGGGCTCCGGGCGCTGGCTGTACTGTGTCTCGACGAAGCGCAGGCTCTCCTCGGCGACCTGGAGCTGCTGCTCCACGGAGGACAGGCGCTGCTCCAGCTCCTGGGGAGTCGGAGGCGGCGGGGGAGTCTCGGCGGCAAAGGCGGAGGCGCCCCCCACGAGGCTGAGCGCGAGGGCGAGAGCGCGAAGCGACACGTTCACCGGCGGACCCCTACCGCGCTTCAGTGGAGGTGGCGGCCGGAGGGCTTCCGCCCGCTTCGCCGTCGATGCGCGGCGCCGTGTCGCGCGACAGCTCGATGTCGTAGCGCACCGCGGGCCGGTCCTTCATGTCCAGCGTGAGGCCGCCCTGCTCGTAGCCCACCACGCGCACCGTGGACACCTTTCCTGGCTCCGCGTTGAAGGTGTAGCTGGATTGCACCTTGAACTTGTAGCCCTCCAGGTAGCTGAACACGCCGAAGCCGCCGCCCCGGTAGACGAGCCGCACCGCGAGCTGGTGCTGCCCCGGGACGATGCGCCCGTTGAAGACCTCGAACTGCTCGCGCTTGCTCAGCTCTTCGCCCTGGATGTCGACCTGCGTGAAGATGGGCGCGCCATCCAGCGCGTATGTCACCGACTCCAGGATGAAGGAGCTGCCCATCTCGTTCTTGTGGACGATGAGCGCGCGAGCCCCGGTGGTGACGTCTCCGCCCAGCACCGTCTCCTGGAGCAACAGGAGTCGGGCCTTGGAGCGGTAGATCTTCTCCTTCAGGTCGACGACCTGCTCCTCCAGCGTCTTCACCCGCGTGTTGAAGGCTTCATCCGCGGTGCTGTCGCCTTCGGAAGGGGCCACGGGAGGCGCCTCGGTGCTCGAGGCGGCGGCGGGCGCCGTGGGGCGCGGCTCCTGCGCGAGCGCCGCCCCACAGAGGGTGGCGCTCACGAGCGCGAGGAGGCGGAGGGTGGCGGCTGCGACACGCACTGTGCGACCTCAGGAGGCGGACGGCCCGGCCCGTCGGCAGCAGGTTGTAACACCCTTGGCCGCGAGGCGTCTTCTCACCCGCGGTACGGGAGTTGACTGCCCGGCTGCTCCCGGCTCAGCCGCCTTTCTTCAGCTCCGTGAGCACCAGCTTCGCCACGGCCTTGAGCGTGTCGAACACGCCCACGCCCGTGGGCGCCACGGCCTGATACTCGGGGATGTTGCGCGGGTTGATGGCCTTGCGCATCTCCTCCGGCGTCACCGCGTTGGGCAGGTCGCGCTTGTTGTACTGGAGGACGTACGGAATCTTGTTCAGGTCGTAGCCCTGCTCGGCCAGGTTCACACGGAGGTTTTCAATCGACTCCATGTTCGCCTCCATGCGCTCGATCTGACTGTCGGCCACGAACACGACGCCGTCCACGCCCTTGAGGATGAGCTTGCGGCTGGCGTCGTAGAACACCTGGCCGGGCACCGTGTAGAGGTGGAAGCGCGTCTTGAAGCCGCGGATCTCACCGAGCGACAGCGGCAGGAAGTCGAAGAAGAGCGTGCGGTCCGTCTCGGTGGAGAGGGAGATGAGCTTGCCCTTCGTCTCGGCCGCCGTCTTGTTGTAGATGTACTGGAGGTTGGTCGTCTTCCCGCAGAGACCCGGCCCGTAATAGACAATCTTGCAGTTGATTTCGCGGGATGAGTAGTTGATGAAGGACATGGCTTCCCGGGTTACTCGCTGAAGAGGTTGTCGATATCGTCGTCGGAGATCTCGGCGAACGGCGACCCGGCACCCGGGCTGTCCGTCTTCTTCACCAGACTCTCGAAGATCTTCGTCAGCTCGTCGCTGGCCTTCTTGATGCGCAGGCGGACGAGGCCGAGGCTGGTGCGGTTGTCGAAGATGACGACCAGCACGACCCGGCTGCCGACGATGGTCATGTAGAGCGAGTCCTTCGCCCCCTCATGGAACTGGTTGGGGAACTCGTTCTCACCGATCAGCTTGGCGAGTCCGCCCATCGCCGCCACGTTGCCGGCCGTCAGCGAGGCCAGGGACGTGGTGTCGATGTTCTGCGTCTGCCCGGCCGAGGAGATGAGTTGCCCGTTCTTGTCGACGAGGAACACCACCTTCGCGTTCGCGTCCTTGGTGAGCCGGTCGCAAACGGCGTTGATCTTGGTGAACTCCTCTTCGTACATCACCAGTTGCGTGCCCATGGGCGTATGCGCTCCTCAGCGTTCGCTCGCCCGTCTCACGGCAACACCCCGATTGTTTCTGGAGTGAATCCCGGAGGTTAGACGAGGCGCTACCGACCGTGAGGATGCTTAGCAAAGCCCCTCCACTCCAGCAAGAAGCCATCCGTTCCTCCCGGTGAGAACGCGGCTCGTCCGCTGCCCCCGCCACCCAGGGGGTCCTCGTCAAGCGTCTTTCTGGGTCCCCGGATGACGCCGGTTTGGGCGTGTTCGCGGCTTTCTCTATACTCCGCCGGGCTTTGACGCCCCCACGCCCCCTTGCCCCCATCCTGGCGCGTCTGGCGCCCTTGCTGTTGGTGCTGGTCAGCTCCCCGTCCGTCCGGGCGGAGGAGGTGCGCGAGCGAGCCTCGCTGCGCCTGCGCTACGGCGTGGCCCTCCGCAATGGTGCCCAGGCGGATGTAGGGCCTGGGCTCACCTACGACGGCTTCACCCCGAATGATCTGGCGGCGGTGGGCTCGGTCTGGGCGGGTTCCTGGCTGGGTGGGTGGGCGGCGGTGCAGCGCGAGGGCTTCGACCTGAAGGAGGGTTCCTTGCGGATCACCGGGGGCAGCCTTTTGCGGGCGTCGGTGGGTCCCAAGGTGCGCACCTGGTTGGGGCTGGTGCGGGCGGAGGTGGGCGCGGGCTATGGGTATGCGCAGCTGCCGCACTTCGGTGCGTCCGCAGAGCCGGTGCTGTCGCGAGGGGTGCGGCACGCGGCGCTGGTGAGCGGGAGCCTGCGGCTGCCGCTGTTCACCCGGTTGGAGGTGGAGGCGAGGGGTGAGGTGCCGGTGTCGTTGGCGGTTCGTGACTCGGCCGGGGCGAAGGCGGAGGCGAAGGGTTTCGCCGCGGGTGGCGCGCTCCTGTTCCCGCTGACGGGCACGCAGCGCTGGTCCGGCACGCTGCTCGTGGACTTCCAGCACGTGCAGGACACGGTGACGCTCGCGGATGGGACTCGGTCCGAGCAGCGCATGCGTCGGGTGGGCGCGGCGCTGGAGCTGACCTGGAATGACGCTCCCGAGTCCCGGGTATCGGAGCCGCTGCCTCCCGAGCGGGTGCCGGCGGGGGGCCTGTCGCTCCAGGTGCTGGACGCGGAGTCGGGCGCGCCGCTGGCGGGAGCGCGGGTGGTGCTGGTGTCTGGAGGCGTGGAGAGTGCGCCGCGCGAGGCGGATGCGCAGGGCTCGCTGGAGAACGTGGAGCTGCCGCCAGGTGACGTCGTGGCTCGGGTGAGCGTGGATGGCTACGAGCCCGCGGAGGGTCGAGTCACGGTGGAGGACGGTGGGCGCGTGGTGCTGTCGGTGCGCGCGCGCAAGCTGCCGCCTCCCACGGGGGGCTTGAAGGTGACGGTGGTGAGCGCGGGCAACGGGGTGCCGTTGCCGGGGGTGCGGCTGACGGTGGGGGCCGTGGAGGTGCGCACGGACATGAGGGGCGAGGCGTGGGTGAAGTCGCTGCCGCCAGGGCCCGTGGCCGTGGTGGCGAAGTCGCCGGGCTATCGGGTGGCGGAAGAGGCGGCCATCATCATCGCGGGGCAGGAGACGGTGCTGTCCGTGCCGCTCGCCTCGGAGCGCAAGGGCGAGCCCGCGACGCTCACGGGCCAGGTGCGCAGTGCTCGGGGCGGAAAGCCCATCGCGGCCACGCTGCTCATCCCGCAGGCGAAGGTGAAGGCGCGCACGGATGCGAAGGGTGCGTTCACCTTCAAGGTGCGCGGTGGCACCTACCGCATCACCATTTCCGCGCGCGGCTACCTGTCGCAATCCAAGCTCGTCACCTTGAAGGATGGAGAGCAGGCCATCTTCAACGTCGACCTCTTCCCGAGGCAGCGGCGGTGAGCGACACGCTTCCCAGGCTCGCTGCCTCGCTGCGAGAAGGTGAGCAGCCCCTCTTCCATGTCGATTTCATCCCGAGGCCTCAACGGTGAGTAACGCGCGTCCCTGGCTCCTGGTCCTCCTGCTCGTCGCGACGGCCTGCGACGAAGAGGCGACCACTCTGTCCAGCCCCGTCGCGGAGGTTCCGGCCTCGCCCGACGCGGGACCCTCCGTGGAGCTGGCTCGCCTGGAGGGCCTGTCCGGCGAGGTGCTGGTGGAGCGCGGGGGCAAGAAGGTCCCCGCGCGGGAAGGCCCGCTGTACTCGGGTGACGCGCTGGAGACGGGCGCGACGGGCGCGGCGACGATGCGCTTCGCGGACGGGCGCTCGGTGGAGGTGGGCTCCGACGCACGTGTCGGCGTGGGCGAAGAGGCCGGGAGCGTGGTGCTGACAGTGGAGCGCGGCATCGTGTTGTCGCGAGTCCCCGCGCGCCCGGCCGGCGCTCCCTCGAGTGGCAAGAAGGTGTCGCTGACACTGTTGACGCCCTTCGGCCTCACGCGCGTGGGCTCCGAGCCCAGCGAGGTGAGCGTGCAGGTGACGAAGGACTCCGGCCGCGTGGAAGTGAAGCTGGGCGCCATCGAGTTCGTGTCCAAGGATGGCCAGCAGCTGCGCGCGTCGGAGGGCGACTCGGTGGAGGTGTCGGCGGGGCGAGCGGAGCTGCTGCTGCGCGGCTCGCGGCTCGTGGAACTCTCACCCATTCCGGTGACGGTGCGACTGGGTTCGGGGCGCGCGGAGATGCGCGGCAAGGGCGCGAAGCGTTGGCGTCCGGTGCGCACGGAGGGCGACGTGCTGGCGCCGGGAGACGGCGTGCGCACGCGCGGCAGTGGCACGGCGGAGTTGATGCTGCAGGGCTCGTCCTCGCAGTTGTCGCTGGGGCCCTCGGCGGAGATGGTGCTGGAGGGCGCGGGGCAGGGGGGCACGCGGGACGAGGCCCGGATGGACCTGCGCCAGGGTGGGCTCGGCGTCCAGCTCGCGCAGGGACGCGAGAGTCGCGTGGTGCTGCCCGGGCTCACGCTGGAGGGTGACGGCGCGTCGCGACTGGCGGTGCGGCGCACCTCGACGGGCTATCTGGTCGATGCGCACACAGGGCGGGTGACGCTGGTGCGCGGAGACGTGCGCCAGCCGCTGCGTGCCGGAGAGCGAGCGACGGTGACAGGCGAGACGGGCGAGGCGCGCATCGAGGCGCTCGGACCCGCGCCGCTGCTGCTCGGCGAGGGAGACGGCACGGAGGTCTACCACCAGGGGATGCCCGAGGTGGCCATTGGCTGGGAGAAGGAGGGGGAGGTGACGGTGGAGGTGGCCTCGGACGAGGCCTTCACGCGGCCCCTGCTGTCCGGCACGGTGTATCAGTCCTTCGTCAACGTCCCGGCTCCCGCGCGCGGCCTGCTGTACTGGCGGGTGCGCGGCAAGGATGGCAAGGACCTCGCGAAGGGCAGCGCGACGTTCGCCCCGGAGCGGCTCGGCGGAGACCTGGACCGCGTGCGCAACGTGGTGCCGGAGGGGCTGGAGAAAACGACCATCTTCTATCAAGACAAGCCGCCGTCGGTGACGTTCACCTATGCGGAGGAGGCGTCGGCGGCGCGGTACAAGGTGGCGGTGTATCGGGTGGGCGCGCTGGAGAAGCCAGTGGCCGAGCGCACGGTGACGGAGGCTCGCGCGGCGCTGGACGCGGGCGCGCTGGGAGAGGGCAGCTACCTCTGGTCCGTCACGCCGCTGTCCGCGACGGGCGAGCAACTGAAGGGGGGACGGATGAACAAGCTCGAGCTGGTGTACGACAACTCAGTACCGATGCTCCTGGTGTCGCAGCCGCGCAACGGCCAGCGGGCCGCGTCGAAGGTGAGGACCACGGGCGTGGCGCCCGTGAATGCGCGCCTGTCCATCAATGGACGTCCCGTCTCCCTGGATGGCAAGCACCGCTTCGATACCTGGGTGGAGCCAGTGGGCGCGCCCCCGTTGCTGGTGTTTAAGATGACCCGTCCCGGTGCTCCGGATGTTCATACGGTCCGCACCCTGAGACAGCGAGGGCCTTGAGGATGTCACCCACCCAGACGACACATCCTGGCTCCGAGGACGCGCCGCCGCCGCTGCTGCGCCCGTATGGGCCCTACGTGCTGGTTCGCAAGCTGGCCGAGGGCGGCATGGCGGAGATCTTCCTCGCCAAGCTGCTGGGCGCGGACGGCTTCGAGCGCAACGTCGTCATCAAGCGGATGCTGCCGCACCTGTCGAGCATCCCTGACTTCGTGGAGATGTTCCGGGACGAGGCGCGGCTGGCGGCGAAGCTCACGCACCCCAACATCGTCCAGATTCAGGAGCTGGGCTTCACCGAGGGCTGCTACTACATCTGCATGGAGTACCTCGCGGGCGAGGACTTCTCCACGACGCTGCGGCTGGCCGGTCGTCGGCGGCAGTACCTGCCGTTCCCGATTGTACTGCGGGTGCTCATCGATTCGGCGCGAGGGCTGCACTACGCGCACGAGTTCACGAATGACATGGGGCAGCCGCAGAACGTGGTCCACCGCGACGTCTCTCCGTCGAACCTGTACCTGACGTATCAGGGGCAGGTGAAGGTGCTGGACTTCGGCATCGCCAAGGCCGAGTCGCGGCTCGCCAACACGCGCACCGGCGTCGTGAAGGGCAAGTACATGTACATGGCGCCGGAGCAGGCGAAGGGCGGGGAGGTGGACCGTCGCGCGGACATCTTCGCGCTCGGCGTCAGCCTGTTCGAGGCGCTCACGCACGTGCGGCCCTTCTCGCGAGAGAACGACCTCGCGGTGCTCAACGCGCTCTTGCACAACGAGTTCAAGCGCCCGCGCGAGCTGCGGCCCGACCTGCCCGTCGAACTGGAGGCCATCGTCCTGAAGGCGATGTCTCCGTTTCCGGAAGACCGTCACCCCACGGCGGAGGCGTTCGCCGAGGACCTGGAGGCCTTCCTCGGCGAGCACCTGAGCGCCGCCGGCACGCCGCAGCTCAGCGCGTTCCTCCGCTCCCATTTCGGTGAGGAGCGCTTCACCGAGCGCACCCGCATCCCCACGCTGGCCTCGCTCTCCGCGGCCCTGGGGGTCGTGACGCAGGCCACCGGGTTGATGGAGACGGGGACGAACGTGGTGGGCGCTCCGGTCTCCGTGGGCGGAAGCACCGATGTCGCCACCGCGCGCGCCTGGGGGGCCCGTTCCCCCGCGTCGTCATCGGGACTGGTGCCCGCCGCGACGAAGACGCCGGCCACCGAGACCTCCGTTCCACCCGTCGAGGCCCCGCGTTCCCGAGGCTGGCGTCCGCTCGTCGTCGGCCTCGCGGGAGGCTTGCTGCTCGCGAGCGTGGGGCTCGTGGGATACCGGCAGCTCGTCGCGCCCGCGTCGTCGGGTGGCGAGGTGGCGGCTCACGTGCCCACGGCTCCCGCGAATGACGTGAGCATGAAGGTCCAGAAGCCTGAGCCGGTCCCCGTGCCCACTCCGCCAGAGGTGGTGGCCGCGCCCGTGGGGACGACCGTGCAGGGGCCGGAGGCTGTCCCGACCACCCCTGAAGGTAATCCGCCAGCGGCCGTGGGAGCCCAGGCGGCGCTGCCGGGCAAGGGCGACGACGAGGTGGCCGAGAAGCCGCTGAAGGCGCCACCGGCCAAGAAGCGCATGACGCTGGGCGTGGGGGACATCACCCGCGTGGTGGAGAAGGGGCGCTCGCGCATCACCGCGTGCTTCGAGAAGAACCGCGCGGACCTGCCGACGAGCGAAGGGCAGGTGCAGGTGGAGTTCTCCATCGTCTCGTCGGGTGCCGTGCGTGCGGGCGTGCGCGGACCGCTGGCCGAGACGGCGGTGGGCCGCTGCCTCCAGTCCCAGGCGCAGCGGCTGCGCTTCCCGGCGCATCGCGACGAGGAGGTCAACGTACTGGTGCCGTTCGCCTGGCGGCTGACCCGGTAGGAAGCGCGGCGCCGGTGTTTGGCGCCGCGGGGTGCCTCAGAGGTCGCGGCGGGCGGACAGTGCCTTCGCCAGTGTGGCCTGGTCGGCGAACTCCAAATCACCACCCATGGGCAGGCCCTGGGCGATGCGGGTGACACGCAGACCCATGGGCTTGAGCAGTCGCGTCAGGTACAGCGCGGTGGCCTCGCCCTCGACGTCCGGGTTGGTGGCGAGGATGAGCTCCTCCACCCGGCTGTCGTTGAGGCGCTCCAGCAGTTCCTTGATGCGAAGCTGCTCGGGGCCCACGCCTTCGAGCGGAGACAGCACGCCGTGCAGGACGTGGTAGCGACCCTTGAACTCCCGGGTGCGCTCCAGCGCCATCAGGTCGGCGAAGGTCTCCACGACGCACAGCACGCGGTCGTCACGGCGGTGGTCGCGGCAGAAGCCACAGGTCTCCGTGTCGGTGAGGGAGAAGCAGCGCACGCACAGGTGCACCTTCTCCTTCACCTCTCGGATGGCCTGCGACAGGTCCGCGGCGTACTCACCGGGAGCACGCAGAATGTGGAACGCGAGGCGCTGGGCGGTCTTTTCGCCAATGCCCGGCAGCTTCGCGAGCTGGGCGACGAGGCGGTTCAGCGGATCGGGCGTCATCCGGTATCAGGTAACGCCGGGGATCTTGATGCCGCCGGAGATTTTGGCCAGCTCGCGCTGCATGTGCTGACGGCTGCTCGCCAGGGCGCCATTCACGGCGGCGATGATGAGGTCCTCGAGCATCGACGTGTCATTCGGGTCGATGACTTCCTTGTTGATCTTGATGCTGCGGATCTCCTGGATGCCGTTGGCCACGACGGTGACGCGGCCATCGCCAGCCGTGGCCTCGACGGTCTCCTCGGCCAGCTGCTGCTTCCGCTCTTCAATCTTCTCCGTCAGCTTGTTCGCCTGCCGGATGAAGTAGTTCAGGTCGACGCCAGGCATGTGCTTCCTCGGTACTCGGGGGAGCGGCACCCTTCATGGGTCCGCTCGGGCGTGGAGTGTGGCGCGCACCCTACCGTTGCGCGGGGACAAAGTCAGGCGCTGTCGTCGGGGGCTTCGATTGGAGCGTCGGCGGGCGAGGCGGCGGCGGGGCGCTCGGGCTCGTAGATCTGGATGTGCTCGATTTCTCCACCCAGCCTCAGGAGCACGGCGCGGACCGAGGCGTGGTTGCGCACCTTGCTCTCGGTGTTCTTCTCGTGGGTGGCCCGGCTCTGTGCGTCACGCTCGGCGATGCTGAGCGAGGCCCGCGTGTCGTCGGCGGACACGTCCTGGAAGGAGAGCTTCACCGCTCGGCCGAAGTGCTCGGCGAGGAGCTTGTCGATGATGGTCTTCCCCGCCGCGGCGGACACCGTCATCCGGTGCAGGCCGGCGGAGGGCAGGAAGCCGAGGATGATTTCTCCGGCCTTCATCGACACGAGACGGCCGTTGGCGAGCGCGGTGCCGTGCCGGAGGGAGGAGGCCTTGACGCTCTCCACCGCGGCGCGCCAGCGCTCAATCAGCGGAAGGTTCGGGTTGTCGCGGCCTCGTGCCCCCGCGGGTGCGGGCGAGGTGGCGAGCACGGGAGGCGGCTCCGGCTCCGGCTCGGCGGCGGGAAGCTCGGGTTCGGGGATGCACTCGCCGGAGGCACAGCCGCCCGGGGAGGCTTCCTCCGGGTAGAAGCGCGAGTCCTCGTCGTCGACGGCCACGGACTCGGGCGGGCCCGGTGGGGCTTCCGGCTTGCGGACGTTGATGACGCGGACACTGGGCGCGGGCTCGGTGGTGCGAGAGAGCGGGGTGGCTCCGGCGTGAGGTCCGGGCGAGCCCACGGGCGCGGAGGGGGCGGTCCCGACGGAGGGCGGGGTGGCGGTGCCCTGGCGCAGGAAGGACAGGGGACGCGCGGCGGAGGGTGGCAGTCCGTCCAGCACGGGGCCCGAGGGCAGGGGAGTCTCGACTGCGAAGCCGCCGGGGCGAGGAGGGGCTTCCGTGCTGGTTTGCCCGCCCGTGGCGACGGCGAAGCCGCCGGGGCGAGGAGGGGCTTCCGTGCTGGTTTGCCCGCCCGTGGCATTGCGCAGGAAGGACAGGGGACGCGCGGCGGAGGGCGGCAGGCCGGCGATCACCGGGCCGGTGGCGGCGACGGGAGGCGCGACGGTGGGGGGCGGAGGTGGGCTCCAGGCACCCGAGAGGCCTGAGTCTGATGCGCCGCCAGGGTGCTGAGGCAGCTCGATGTCATCTGGAGGCTCGGCCACGTAGTCCGACTCGTCGTAGCGCGAGGCTCCGAAGTCACGCGGCGCAGCCTGGACGTTTGGGGCCTGCGGGCCTTGTGCGGACTCGTCGTGGCGCGAGGCTCCGAAGTCACGCGGCGCTGCCTGGACGTTCGGGGCCTGCGAGCCCCGTGCGGACTCGTCGTAGCGAGTGGGGATTGCGTCGCGCGAAGCGTCCTGGGCGAAGGGCGCCTGTGAGCCTTGTGTGGCCACAGCGTAGCGTGTGGTGTTTGCGTCGCTTGAAGCGCTCTGGGCGAAGGGTGCCTGTGCGGGCTCGGCGTAGCGAGCGGTGTGGGCGTCGGGAGGAGTCCCGTCCGAGTGCGGCGTCTGGCCCCCTTGCGTCGACTCGGTGAATCGAGCGGGCCCTGCACCGAGCGGTGCTTGAGGAACCTGGGTGTGCTCGCTGACTCGAGCCGCGCCCGTGTCGCGAGGTGCTCCCTGGGTCGACCACGGCGCATCCCCCCCTATCCGAGTATCGACATCGGAGAGAGGCCCGGACGCGCTTCCAGCGGGCGCCGGTACCGAAGGGGCACGCGCTATCGAAGCAGCGGAATCAAAGGCTGTACCGCGAGCCTCCCAGGTGGGGGGAGGCGGGGCGGAGACTTCCGGACGAGGAGCCTGGCGGGGCTCAGGCGCGAAAGTTCGTGGAGCTGGAGCGACCTCCTGGCGCTCCAGCATTGGTCTTGTTGGCACCCTCACCCTGGGGAAGTCCGGCGGCGAGCCGGTCTACCCGCGCCAGCAGCTCCGGAATGGATCCACCCGGCGACAACTGGATGGCCTTCAGGAGCGCCATCTCCAACGCGAGCCTTGGCTGCGCCGCACGGGACACATCCCAGACGCTGCCGTGCACCACGTCGAACAGGCGGGTGAGCTGCGCGCTCTCTGCTTCCTTCGCCAGCGCGATGAGCGCCTTCTGCTCGGACTCAGCCAGTTCGGCGGGCGCCTCGCCCAGCGTCTTCGTGACGAAGAGGTGGCGCAACTGGAGCGCCAGCTCCTCCGCGAGCCGCTTCAAGTCGAGCCCGCGGTTGAAGACCTCCTCCACGCGCTCGAGTATGCGCTTGGCGTCCTTGCGCACCAGCGCCTCGGCGAAGTCCTGCACCATCGTCCGGTCGATGGCGCCCAGGGCCTCGGCGACTTCTTCATCCGTCGGACTGGCGCCACACGAGGCGAGCACCTGGTCCAGGAGGCTCAGCGCGTCGCGCATGCCGCCCTCGGACTGGCGCACGACGAGCGACAGCGAACGGTCGGAGATGCCCGCGCCTTCCGCCTTGCAGATCTCCTGGAGCCGCTGGAGCATCCGCGCCGCGGAGATGCGGCGGAAGTTGTGACGCTGGCAGCGCGAGAGAATCGTGTCCGGGAGCTTGTGCGCCTCCGTCGTCGCGAAGATGAACTTCACGTGACCGGGCGGCTCCTCCAGCGTCTTGAGCAGCGCGTTGAACGCCGCTCCGGACAGCATGTGGACCTCGTCGATGATGTAGATCTTGTGCCGGTCTCGCTGCGGCAGGTACTTCGCGTTCTCGCGAATCTCGCGGACGTTCTCGACGCCGTTGTTGGACGCACCGTCGATCTCCGCCACGTCCACGCTGGTGCCGTTGGCGATTTCGATGCACGCCCGGCACTCGCCGCACGGAGTCGCCGTGGGGCCCTTCTCACAGTTGAGGGCCTTGGCGAGCAGTCGAGCGGCCGTCGTCTTGCCGACACCACGAGGGCCGCAGAACAGGTACGCATGAGCGACCCGGTCCATCTTGATGGCGTTCGCGATGGTCCGGACGACGTGCTCCTGTCCGGTCATGTCATCGAACTTCTGCGGGCGCCATTTACGCGCGAGGACGAGGTAGCTCATGGGGGCCTTCATCTAAACACGATGGCGCGGAGGATCCATCTCCAGGCGCTGGGACTCAGCGTCCCAGGGCCTTGAGGACCACGCCCGCGGCGTTGTGGCCGGCCGCGCCGATGACGCTGCCGGCGGGGTGACAGCCCGCGCTGCAGAAATAGAGCCCCTGCACCGGCGTCTCGTAGGGCAGCCGGTCGGTGAAGCCCCGCTTGTTGTCCACATGGTGGATGTGGCCCCCCGTGATTCCGAAGTGACTCTCGATTTTCGGGGGCGTGAGAGCGAAGTACTCCTGCACCTTGTCACTGGTCCCCGGGGCGAAGCGGTCGCAGATGGAGAGCAGATGTTGCACGTACCGCGACTCCTCCTTCTCCCACGTGGTGCCCTCCAGCTTGTAGGGCACCCACTCCACGAAGAGGGCGGAGTTGTGGTGCCCCTCGGCGTCGCGCAGCGTGGGGTCCACGGTGGTGTGGATGTACCACTCGATGGAGGGGAACTCCGACAGCTTGCCCGCCTGCGTCTCGCGGTACGAGCGCTCCAGCGCGCCGAGCACGTCGTCCTCCTGCGGCAGCAGGTGGATGGTGGGACCGAACTGGCCCTTGTCCTCGGGCAGACAGGTGAACCTGGGCAGGTCCTTCAGGCACAGGTTCACCTTGAGCGTGGTGCCCGGCACCGCCATCGCGTTCACCTTCGCGCGGTAGTCCGCCGGCAGCGCCGCCGAGTCCACCAGCTTCAGCGTGCGGAACGGGTCGCCGTTGGAGATGACGACGTTGGCGCTCAATTCCTCGCCATTCTCCAGCACCACGCCCTTCACCACGCCCGCGTCCACGCGGACGGAGGTCACCTTCGCGCCCGTGCGGATGGTGGCGCCGTACTTGCGCGCGACGTTGGCGATGGACTGGGTGACGGTGCCCATGCCGCCGCCGACAATCATCCACGTGCCGCCGCTGCCGGGCAGTCGGCACATGTTGTGGACGAGCAGGTTCATCCCCGTCCCCGGCGTGTCATAGCCGCCATCCAGCCCGGAGAACGCGTCCGTCACCGCGTACATCGCCTTCACGAAGTCGGACTTGAAGCGGAAGCGCTCCAGGTACTGGCGCGCCGAGCCCCGACACAGCTGGATGAAGTTCTGCCGCAGCGCGGGACGGATGTAGCGCTCGGCGGTCTCCTCGATGGAGAGCGGAGGCAGGAGCCACGAGGGGGCCAGGTCGTCGCGCAGCGCGCCCAGCTCCGTGTTCATCGCCTGGTTGGCCTCCCAGTCCTCCTGGGAGAAGAACTCCAGGAACTGGCGCTTCAGCTCGCGCTCGTCCGAGCCGAACAAGAGATATCGCTTGCCCGTGGTGGGCAGGAAGTAGTGCGGGTCCCTCCGCTTGAGGGGCAGGTCCAGCTCCAGCTCGCGCAACAGCTCCGGCGGCATCAGGCCCAGGAGGTACGCGCCCGTGGACACGCCAAGCCCCGGCGCGCTCTTGAACGGGTACTCCGTGCGGCACGCTCCGCCAATGACGTCCTTGTCCTCCAGGACAGTGACTGACAGGCCCCGGCGCGCGAGCATCGCCGCTGTCACGAGCCCGTTATGTCCCGCTCCCACCACGATGACGTCCGGCATGTGTCTTCCTCCTCAGGGAACCGCGTTCCTACCCGAGCGAGGGCCTGCCGGACAAACGTCACCTGGCTTGCACCCGGGCGCGGGGCCGGGGAGAGTCCCCACCGCCCGTGTCCGCACCCCTGCCCGACGCACCCACCGCCCCCGTGTCGCTCGAGAACCCGCCGGCCGATGCTCATCGTCCCGAGCCTCGGAAGCACACACGCCTCACCTGGTTGTCGCTCGCGGGTGTGGCGCTCCTGCCCGCCATCGTCGCCGTGACGCAGCTGGGCCGCATCCATCCCGACGAGGTCTATCAGGCCCTGGAACCCGCCTACTGGCGCGTCCACGGCTACGGCGTGCTGGCGTGGGAGTGGCGCGATGGCATCCGCAACTGGGCTGTGCCTGGGGTGCTGGCGGCCTTCCTCAAGCTGGCGCGGATGCTCGGTATCACCGACCCCCAGGGCTATCGCGCGGTGGTGGCCGTCCCCCAACTCGCGCTGCATGCGTGGAGCCTGTGGGCCGCATACCGCTTCTCCGCCCGTCGAGCTGGCCCCGCGGGAGGCTGGCTGGCCGTCCTGTTGCTGGGCCTCTATGGACCGGTGCTCGTCTTCGCCGGACGCACGCTGGCGGAGTCGTTCTCCACGTCCTTCCTCGTGGTGGCGATGGAGGCGTTGGACCGGCGCGAGCGCGAGGGCAGGGCGGGCCTCGTCGGTGGCGCGGCCCTGGGGTTCGCCGTTGTCACGCGCTACCCGTCCGCCATCTGTGTCGTCGCGGCGCTGCTCTGGTTGATGGCCGCCCGACGCTGGAAGCTCCTGGCCTTCACCTGCCTGGGGGGACTCGTGGTGGCCGCGGGGCTGGGTCTGCTGGACCACGTCACCTGGGGCAGCCCCTTCCATTCGTTCTTCAAGTACGTCCGCTTCAACGTCCTGTCCGGAGAAGCGGCGGCCCGTTTCGGCTCGGCGACCCCGGGCTTCTACGCGATGCCCCTGTTGATGGCGGTCCCCCTCTGGGGCTGGGCCGCCGTGCCGCTGGGCCTCTGGGCCCTGAAGCGCAAGGCCGGCGTGTCCCTGCCGCTCACGTGTGCGGGCATCTACCTGGCGGTGCTGCTGGCCACCGCGCACAAGGAGGAGCGCTTCCTCTACCCGGCCCTGGTGTTGGGACTCCTCGCCGCGGCCCCCGTTATCGCCGCCTTCATCACCTCGCGGGCCCACGGGGCAGTGCGCTGGGGGCTGGCCACGGTGGCGCTGGCCTCGGGGCTCGCTTCCGCGTTCTTCTTCCCGCCCAATGATCTCCGCGCGGACCAGTTCCGCGCCATCGTCGCGGCGACCCGGATGGGAGGCGCGACAGGGCTGGTCATCGTCAACGAGGGGCTGTGGGGCTCCGGCGGCTTCTTCTACCTGGGCCAGGAGATTCCCTGGCTCACCTGCGACTGGCCCCGGGACGGCGCCTTCCAGCAGGGCATGCGCGAGCGGCGCTTCAATCGCGTTGTCACCTTCGAGGACCGGGCCCTGCCTGAAATCCAGGCGGCGGGCTTCCGAATCGCGAAGCGCATTGGCCGAGAGACGCTGCTCGTCCGCGACTGAAGCCGAGTCAGAAGCTCGGTAGGGGAGGGCGTGAGCAAGGCGCCTGGCGTCCCCTCGTGTTCTTGCCCGCAAAGGCGAAGAGCCAGACCCCCGAAACGGGAGACTGGCTCTTCAGAACGGCCGGGACACACGCGGTAGATCGCTACCGTTGCTTCCTTCCGGACCTGGCGGGGTTCGCGCCCCCACGTTGTCCCGACCACAAAGGATGTAGACATCGACTGCTGAAACAACAACTACGGAGAGGGTGGGATTCGAACCCACGATACCCTTTCAGATATACACGCGTTCCAGGCGTGCGCCTTCAACCGCTCGGCCACCTCTCCAAGAAGTCTGGAGCGGAGAGCGTAGGATTCGAACCTACGATACCGTTCCCGGTATGCCTGATTTCGAGTCAGGTGCCTTCGACCACTCGGCCAGCTCTCCAAGTATTCAATTGTCGCGTCGTTTCGCGCGCAAGCGCTCGAAGAACGACTTTAGAAGAATCCGGCTGTCTTCCGCCAGGATACCACTCGTGACCTGGAGCCGGTGGTTGTGACGAGGCTCTTCGGCCAGATTGTAGAGAGAGCCGACTGCACCTGCCTTCGGGTCCATGGCGCCAAAGACGAGGCGCGTCACCCGGGACTGCACCAGCGCACCGGCGCACATCGCGCACGGTTCCAACGTCACATAAAGCGTGACGCCCGTCATCCTCCAGACCCCCAGATGCCTGCGAGCGGCATCCAGTGCGAGGACTTCCGCATGGGCAAGGGGATTGCGGTCCACTTCGCGACGGTTGAAACCCGTTCCAATGATGTTTCCATCATGGACCGCTACCGCACCGACGGGGACCTCTCCGAGTGTCGCGGCTTCCCGCGCGAGCGCGAGCGCCTGCTGCATGAAAGCTTCGTCGTCACTCATGGAGACGGCGTGAAAAGAAGGGAGCGCTCCCTGGAGGATTCGAACCTCCGGCCTTCGGATTCGTAGTCCGACGCTCTATCCAGCTGAGCTAAGGGAGCAAAATCTTCACGCACTGCTACAACAACAGGTGGCGGAGAGAGAGGGATTCGAACCCTCGATACCCTTTCGAGTATGCAGGTTTAGCAAACCTGTGCCTTCAGCCTCTCGGCCATCTCTCCAACTCTTCTCTGTCAAAGAACCGCAAAATTCAAGCACAAATTCGGAGGCGGTAGGATTCGAACCTACGGAGAGCTTGCACCCTCTGCGGTTTTCAAGACCGCTGCCTTCAACCGCTCGGCCACGCCTCCATACAACAACTTCAGCCGGCGGTGTCCCTCGGACCGACGTCGACCGTGGGGCCGCCCTTCTACCTCATTCCGCGCCCGTTGCAAGCGGATGATCACAGTTCTAGAGCGGCTTCAGTTCCTTGATGCCGCCCATGTAGGGCCAGAGCACTTCCGGGATGGCGACGGTGCCGTCGTCCCGCTGGTAGTTCTCCAGGATGGCGATGGAAGTGCGGCCCACCGCGAGCCCGCTGCCGTTCAGGGTATGGACGAGCTGCGGCTTGTCCCCCTTCTGGGCCCGGAAGCGAATCTTCGCCCGGCGGGACTGGAAGTCGCCGCAGTCCGAGCAGGACGAAATCTCCCGGTACGCGTTCTGCCCCGGCAGCCAGACCTCGATGTCGTACGTCTTGCGGGCGGAGAAGCCCATGTCTCCGGTGCACAGCAGCATCACCCGGTGGTGCAGGCCCAGGCGGCGCAGGATGTCGCACGCGTCGTCCGTCATCGACTCCAACTCTTCCAGGCTCTTGTCGGGCTGGGCGAACTTCACCATCTCCACCTTGTGGAACTGGTGCTGGCGGATGAGGCCGCGAGTGTCCTTGCCGGCGGCGCCCGCCTCCGCGCGGAAGCACGGGCTGAAGGCGCAGTAGCGGATGGGCATCGACTCGCCCTCGAGGATTTCGTCCGCGTGGTAGTTGGTGACGGGCACTTCCGCGGTGGGGATGAGGAAGCGCTCGGGGTCGCCCAGCGTCTTGAAGGCGTCATCCTCGAACTTGGGCAACTGGCCCGTCCCCATCATCGTCTCGCGCAGCACCAGATAGGGCGGAAGCAGCTCCGTGTAGCCCTTCTGGGTGTGCACATCGATCATGAACGTGACGAGCGCACGCTCAAGCCTCGCCAGGGCGCCCTTGTAGAAGGTGAAGCGGCTGCCGGAGACCTTCGCGGCGCGCTCGAAGTCGAGCATGCCCAGCTTCTCCCCCAGCTCGAAGTGCTGCTTCGGCGTGAAGGGCAGGTTCGGCTTCTCACCCCAGCTCTTCACCTGGACGTTCTCGTCCGCGCTGGCACCCACGGGCACGGACTCGTGCGGCAAGTTGGGGATGAGCAAGAGGATGCGGTCGATTTCCTCCTCCACCTCCTTGAGGCGGTTCTGCTTGTCCTTGATGTCCTGGGAGACGGCGCGAAGGTCGCCGCGCAGTGCGTCCAGCGCATTGGGGTCCTCCTTCGCCTTCTTCTTCATCTCCTCGTTGGCGGCGTTGCGGCGCGCGGCCAGCGCCTCCATGGAGGCGAACAGCTTCCCGCGCTCGGAGAACAGCGCCTGGAAGGGGCCGAGATCCAGGTTGCCGCCCCGCGTCTTCAGGCGAGCGACGACCGCATCGAAGTTCTGCGCAACGTTCCGGAGGTCCAGCATGGGGGACGCCTTGTAGTCACCCTCGGTGGGCGTCAGCAAGACTCCTCGCGCCCGGGGTGCTCAAGGGCGGACGCCCCGGCCGCCGGGGGCCTGACGCCGGCCATCCCTGGAAGGACGGCCGGCTGTCGGCTGCCGGCTAGTTCTGCAGGTCGTAGATCTCTTCCTCGATGTCCTTCTTGTCCGTCGCGTCCGGCTTCTTCACGAGGTAGTCCTTGAAGGCCTGCACGGCTTCCCGGCGCTTGTTCTTCTCCTTATAGGCGAAGCCCAGGTAGTAGTAGGTCATCGGGTTTTCCGGCTCGACGCTGGAGGCCTTGCGGTACCAGTCGATGGCCTTGGCGTGCTGGGCCTGCTCGGTGAAGGCGCGGGCGACCTTGTAGTAGACGTGAGTCAGCTTCGCGTCCGCCTTGAGGGCCGTCTGGTAGCGCTTGATGGCGTCGTTCCAGCGGGCCGCGTTGAAGTACGCGTCGCCGATGGAGCCGAGCACCCGGGTCCGGCGCGGGTCTGACTTGAGGCTGTCCTCGAAGGAGGAGATGGCCTCGTCGAACTCGCCGTTCTCCAGGTGGGCGTGGCCGAGCGCCTCGTGCGCGTCGGCGTTGGCCGGGTCCAGGTCCACGGCGGTGTTCCACTCGCGCATGGCGTCCGGCAGGTTCTTCGCGTCGCGGAGGATGACGCCGTAGGCGTAGTGGTAGTCGGGGCGCTTGGGGGCGCGCTCCACGGCCTTGCGCATGGCGTCCATGGCCTGGGTGAACTCCATCCGCTTCGCCTTCACGAGCGCCAGGTAGTAGAGCGCCTCGTGGTTGGAGGGCTCGTTGCTCAGCGCGAGGCCCAGGTTGCTCTCCGCGCCGGGCAGGTCTCCACGCTCCAGCAGCACCGCGCCCAGGGTGATGGGAATCGTGGTGGAGCGAGGGTCCTCGGCCTTGGCCTTCTCCAGTTCGGCCACGGCCTCGTCGAGCTTGCCCAGGCGCCACAGCACGATGCCGCGCTGCAGCCGGCCGTCCTTCAGCAAGTGGGGGTCCAGCTCCAGGGCGCGGTTGGCCTCCGTCTGAGCCTTCTCCAAGTCGTTGTTGAGCAGCGCCACGCGCGACAGGCCCAGGTGGGCGTCGGCGAGGTTCGGGTCGAGCTGCACGGCGCGCTCGAACTCCTGCTGGCCCAACAGCGCGTTGTTCTCCGCCAGGGCCAGCTCACCCAGACCGGCGCGCACGCCCGCGAGGTCCGGGGCCTTGGTGGCGGCCTGCTCCAACTGGGTGCGGGCCTCCGCGTTGCGGCGCTGCCGCAGGTAGAAGCGGCCCAGGTAGAGGTTGGCCTCCACCAGGGTGGCGTCCGCGGCGATGGCGCGCTTGTAGTGGCCCTCCGCCTCGGAGAGCTTGTCCAGGGCGTCCTCGATGCGGCCGTAGAGGTAGGCGATGCGGGCCTCATTGGGGAAGCTCCCGCTGGCCTTCTGCACCGCCTCCAGCGCGGCCTGCATCTTCCCGGTCATCACCAGCGAGGTGATGTGGCCGTCGGCGTACTCCAGGTTGTCACCCTCTTCTGAGGCCAGCGCCGTGTACAGCGGCAGGGCGCCTTCGTAGTTGCGCTGGGCGCGCATCACGTGGGCCAGCTGCGCCTTGAGGAAGTCGGACTGAGGGTCCTTCTCCAGGGCGGACTTCAGCTCCGCCTCCGCCTCCTTGGGCTTGTGCTGGTGGAAGAGCGCCACGCCCTTGAGTCCCCGGGCGCGAGCGAGCTCCGCGGGACCGAGCGCGGACTGGACGTCCTCGGCGAGAGCCTCCTCCACGGACTGGGTGCCCTTCTCGGCATCCTTGCGCACCAGCAGCTGCACGGCCGCGAGTTCCACGGCGGAGGCGGCGTGCTTGCGGTCGGCCTCGAGCGCGGCGGCGTACGAGGCGGCGGCCTCGTCGGCACGGCCCGCGGCCTGGTGCAGGTTGCCCAGCGCGTGGTGGGCCTTGGCGGACTTGGGGTCCGCGGCGAGCACCTTCTTCAGCGTCTCGATGGCGCTGTTCTGGTCGCGCTTCATCGCCTGGGCCTCGGCCACGAGGAAGGCCAGCTCCAGGTCCGCCTGGTTCGCCTCGCGGCTGAAGGCGTCCAGCAGCGGGGGCAGCGCCGCGTCCGCCTGTCGGGAGGTGAGCGCGAGCGACGCGGCCGCCTTGATGACGTCGACGTCCTTCTCGCCCAGCAGCGCGATGTCCGCCATCGCCTCGCGGCAGCGGCTCATGTCGGCCATGTCGGCCGCGGCGTACTTGCGCTGCAGGTAGTAGACGGACTGGCACCACAGCGAGCGCACCGCCGGATACTCCTTCTCCTGGAGCGCCTGCGCGGAGAGGGTGTGCGCCTGCTTGTAGCTGGCGAAGGTGTCCTGGAGGAGCGCCTGGCTCGCCTGGCTCACGAGCTGCGCCTGGGGGGAGCCGTCCGAGACGCGCGCGGGGAAGATGGCCCGGCGACCGAAGGCGCCGTAGCGCGTGCCGAACTCCGTGCCCACGCCGATGCCCAGCATCAACACGGCCACGCCGGCGGCGATGAACAGGGGGATGCGCTTCTTGATCTTCGCATCGGCGCCACTGCGGTCCACGACGGAGACCGCGGCCATGCGGCCTTCGTAGAGTTGCTCCAGGCGACGCATGTTCGCCTGCGTTCCACCCGGGTCGGCGCGAGGGGCTTCGGAGTCCGACGCGGTGGCGACGGGCGCGGCGGCCACGACCTTGGACGGGCCCTCCATCAGCCGCTGGATGGCGGAGGCGAAGGTGGGGATGGTGCCGATGGCCGACCACGACTCCGAGTCCAGGGAGACGTCCTCGTTGCCGAGCAGCTGCCCGTCCTCGAGCATCTTGACGACGACGCCCTCGTCGAACGGGCCGAACACCTTGCCGGAGCGACGGCGGACGTGGAAGCGGCGCACCTTGGCGCCGGCCTGGCCCGTCTCGCGGCTCGCGGCGTCGTCGATGAAGGACAGCATCTCCAGGCCGTCCGCCGGACCCGCGTTGGGCGGGGGCGGCAGCGGGTCGGAGAGGTCCGCTTCCAGGTCGTCACCGGGCCTGGCGGTGGGGTCGAACTCGAGCGAGTCCGGGATGCCGGGCGACGCCGCGGGAGTCGGCGGCATCCCGAAGTCCACGTCGCCGAAGTCCACCGAGGGGTTGAACGACGCGGGAGGCGCGGCGGGAGGCGGGGGCTCGGCGAAGTCGAGGCTGAAGTCCGGCACCGGCGCGGGCGCGGAACCGAAATCCGCGTTGAACCCGGGCGAGGGGGGCGAGGCGAAGTCGAACGACAGGTCCTGCGGCTGCGCGGCTGGCGACGGCAGGTCGGAGAAGTCCATCCCGGGCGCGGCGGGCGACGGCAGGTCCGAGAAGTCCATCGCTCCCGCGGTGGGCGGCGACGCGGAGAACGGGTCCTCCCCCGCGGGCACGGGCAGCTCGGCGAAGTCGAACGACGGTCCCCCCGAGGGCGGAGGCGGCAGCGCGAAGGGGTCCTCCGTCATCGGCGCCTGCGCATACGCGGGAGGCGGAGGCAGCGCGAAGGGGTCTGCTTCCAACGGCGGAGGAGGCAGCGCGAACGGGTCCTCCGTCATGGGCGCCTCCGCGTACGCGGGAGGCGGAGGCAGCGCGAACGGGTTCGCCTCGACCGGGTAGCCGGCATGCGCGGGGTTGGGCGTGGGCGGCAGCGCGAAGGCGGTGGCTTCGCCGCTCGGGGTCTCGACGTCGAAGGCGAAAGGATCCGCTTCAGGCTGCGCGGGCACGGGAAGCGCGTCGTCGGAGAAGTCGAAGTCGCGCGCGGTGCCCGTCACGTCGGGCATTTCGACGGAGCCGTGGGCCAGGTCCACCGGCGGCGCCAGCGAGTCGTCCGAGAAGTCGAACTCGCGCCCCGCCTTGGGCGGAGGGGGTGCCGCGGGCCGCGGCGGCTCGCGGAACGCCGCGTTGGGCATCGGAATGGCCACGACCCGCGTCACGTCCCGGTCCTGGCGGACGGGCGGCTCCACGTCGTCGAAGCCCTCGCTGAACGCGTCCACCGCGCCCGGCAGGGGAATGGCGCCAGACGAAGACGCGACACCCGGCAGCGGGATGGCACCGGAGTCGAAAGGCGCGGAGGCACCAGGCAGTGGAATGGCGCCCGCGTCGTAGCCGAAGTCATCCTGCGGCGCGGAGGCGCCGGGCAGCGGAATGGCGCCCGCGTCGTAGCCGAAATCATCCTGCGGCGCGGAGGCGCCGGGCAGCGGAATGGCGCCCGCGTCGAAGGCGAAGTCGTCGTGCGGAGCGGAGGCACCGGGCAGCGGAATGGCGCCCGCGTCGTAGCCGAAGTCGTCTTGCGGAGCGGAGGCGCCGGGCAGCGGAATTGCACCCGAGTCGTAGCCGAAGCCATCGGACTGTGGGGCGGCGCCCGGGAGGGGAATGGCCTCGTGCCCCAGGGCGATGGCCCCGGAGGGCGCGGCGCCCGGGAGGGGAATCGCGATGGCGCCCGACGGCGCGGCCCCGGGGAGGGGAATCGCGGCGGCGCTCGGCGCGGACGCACCGGGCAGCGGAATGGCTGCGGCCGACGGAGCAGGCGCGGCAGGGGCCGCTGCGCTCACTCCCTCGGGTCTGATGGGGAAGGTGGTCTGGCACCGGGCGCACTTGAGCTTCGCGCCACCCGGGGGGATCCGCTTGTCATCGATGTTGTAATTCGTCTGGCAAGACGGGCAGGAGACTTTCATGGGGTTCCTTCGACGGGACCGGCGCGCGCAGGCTACCAGAGGCGTTTCCAGCCCGGAAAGAACGCGCCAGCCCGCAGTGGAAGCGGTCCCCCCCTTTACTCCCAGGCGGGCGGCCGAGGGGGCTTGAGATTTCGCGCCCCTGGCACCGCGCGTTCGGCTCCCCCTCACCCGGAGGAGGTGGTAGGACCGACCCGGTATGGAACCCATCGTCATCCTGGGAGCGGGGCTCGCGGGTCTCTCCACCGCCCATTTCCTCCAGAAGCCCTGGCTCCTCATCGAGAAGTCAGACCGGGTCGGCGGCCTCATCAAGACCGAGGTCATCGATGGGTGTTATTTCGACCCCACCGGGCACTGGCTCCACCTGCGGGACGCCGAAATCCAGGAACTGGTGAACACACGCTGGCTGCCGGGGCAGATGGTCCGCATCCAGCGCAAGGCGGGCATCTTCACGCGCGGCGTCTTCACGCGCTTCCCGTACCAGGTGAACACCCACGGGCTGCCGCCGGACGTCGTCGCGGAGAACCTCGTCGGGTACGTGGAGGCCATCTACGGCGAGAAGGGCCGAGCGCTGCGTGAGCGGGAGCCTCGCGACTTCGAGGAGTTCATCCTCCGCTACATGGGCGAGGGCTTCGCGAAGAACTTCATGGTGCCCTACAACCAGAAGCTCTGGACGGTGCACCCCCGTGAGCTGTCCGCCGCCTGGGTGGGTCGCTTCGTGCCCCGGCCCTCTCTCAAGGAAGTGGTGGACGGAGCGCTCGGCGCGGGCAGCGACGCGGTGGGCTACAACGCGTCCTTCGTCTACCCGCGCGAGGGCGGCATCGAGAGCCTGGCCCGCGCCATGCTGCGAGACTTGAAGGGCGGCGAGTTGAGCGTCCGCACCGAGCCCACCTCCATCGACTGGAAGGCGCGCAAGGTCGTGCTGTCCGACGGCAGGACGCTGTCCTACTCGGGGCTGGTGTCCACCGTGTCGCTGCCCGGCCTGGTGCGGCTCCTGGCCCAGGGCGCCTCGGGAGTGCCCGACGAGGTCGTCGCCGCCGCGAAGCGTCTGCGCGCCACCACGGTCACCTACGTCGCCGTGGCCGCCAAGGGCGCCAACCGGCAGCCCTGGCATTGGATCTACCTGCCGGAGCCGGAGTTCCACACGTACCGCATCGGCTCACCCTCGGCGGTGTACGACGCGCTGGCCCCCAAGGACACCGCGACGTTCTACGTGGAGTACAGCCACCACGGCGAGCTGTCCCCGGCCGCCGCGGAGAAGTACGCCGTGGAGGACCTGCTGCGCTCGCAGATGATCCACTCCGCGGACGACGTCCTCTTCGCCCAGGCCCGGGAGATTCCCCACGCCTACGTCCTCTATGACGACGCTTACGGGCCCGCGAAGGCGGAAATCCTCCGTTTCCTGGAGCACGCGGGCATCCTCACGGCGGGCCGCTATGGACAGTGGGAGTACTCGTCCATGGAGGACGCCATCCTTGGCGGGCGGGCGTGTGCCCGGACGCTGAACGGCTGACGAAGTCGAGACGCGCCGCGCCGCATCTTGTCGACGGGTGGCGCGGGGCATGCTAGGCGGACCGGACCGCAGCCTGTCCGGACCTGATTCCATGGCACCGCACCTGTCCGTCGTCATCCCTGTCTACAACGAGGAGTCCATCATCACCTCGGCGGCGGACGAGCTCCGCCAGGGGTTGGATGCGCGTGGACTCGACTACGAAATCATCTTCGCGGAGAACGGCTCCCGGGACGCCACGCCGCGCATCCTCGACGAGCTGTGCGCGAAGCACCCGCGCCTGCGCTGGTTCCATTCGGAGCGCCCCAACTACGGCGTCGCCCTCAAGGCCGGCATCAGCATGGCCCGGGGCACCTACGTCATCTGTGACGAAATCGACCTCTGTGACGTCACCTTCTACGACGCGGCGCTGCCGCGCCTGGAGCGGGGCGAGGCGGACATGGTCGTGGGTTCCAAGGCGGCCAAGGGCGCCAGCGACCAGCGCCCCCTCATCCGCCGCGCGGCCACCCGGGTGCACAACAAGCTCCTGAAGGTGACGCTGGGCTTCCAGGGCACGGACACGCACGGGCTCAAGGCATTCCGCCGCGAGGCGCTCCTCCCGGTCATCCAAAAGTGCGTGGTGGACATGGACGTGTTCGCCAGCGAGTTCGTCATCCGCGCCTGGCGCGAGGGGCTGAGGGTGATGGAGATTCCCATCCAGCTCCACGAGAAGCGCCAGCCGTCCATCCACCTCTTCAAGCGCGTGCCCAACGTGCTCAAGAACGTGGGCAAGCTGTTCTACGTCATCCGCATTCGCGGCACGTGAGCGGGGGAGGGCGCGCACCGTGAGGCTGGCGTCCATCTCCGTCGACCTCGACTCCCTGCCGCACTACTGCCGCATCCACGGCCTGCCGGAGTCGCTGCTGGATGCGCGTGCCCGCTCCCTCGTCCATGCCGTGGCGGTGCCTCGCTTCCGCGAGCTGCTCGACACGCTCGGCGCGCCGGGCACCTTCTTCGCCATCGGCGAGGACCTGGAGGCGGACACCATTGCCTCCTCGGGTATGCGCGCGGCCCATGAAGCGGGCATCGAGGTGGCCAGCCACAGCCACGCGCATGACTACGCCCTCACGCGCCGGGGCCCCGCCGCCATCCTGGAGGACCTGCGGCGCGCCGATGCGGCCATCCTCGCGGCCACGGGCGCACGGCCCGAGGGCTTCCGCGCTCCGGGCTACACACTGAACGCGGACCTCTACGCGGCCACCGTCGAGCTGGGCTACCGGTATGGCTCGTCCGCGTTTCCCGCCACGCCGTACTACGCGGCCAAGGCGGCGGTGATGGGCGCACTGTCGCTGATGGGGCGCCCGTCCCGCTCGGTGCTCGACACGCCTCGCGTGCTGCTCGCGCCCCGCGTGCCGTACCGCCCGGACCCGGCCCGGCCCTATCGACGGGGCACAGGCTCGGTGCTGGAGCTGCCCATGGCGGTGACGCCCGCCCTGCGCTTCCCGTTCATCGGCACCTTCGCCACCACGCTGCCGCTGCGGACCCTGCGAGGTGCGTGGCGCTCCTGCCGCCGCGACGCGTTCTTCAACTTCGAACTCCACGGCGTGGACGTGCTGGACGCAACGGACGGGATTCCCGGCGAGCTGGTCCGACAGCAGCGGGACCTGCGCGTCAGCGCGACGCGGAAGCTCGAGCGGCTGCGTGAAATCTTCGGCTGGCTGAAGTCCGAATGCGACATCGTCACGCTGCGCGACGCGGCCGGGCGGCTGTCCGCCACGCTGTGAGCGTCACCTGGCCACGGCGGGCGAGCCGAGCACGTCCACCACCGAGTCCAGCACGCGCGGGTCGGTGAGCATCCACGGGTGGAGCAGCACGGGAAAGGTGCGCTCGCTGGCCCCCGGAAGCCGTGAGCTGGAGGCGGGGAGGATGGTCAAATCCCACGGCGTCCAGAAGCTGTGCACCTCCGTGCTGCCCCAGGGACGAGGGTCCTGCTGGAGTGCCCGCAGGAGCCTGCTGCCGGGCCTCATCTGCGCCACGCCCTTGCCCCGTCCCAGGAACGCCAGGCCCGTGCCCGCATGAGGGCCGGAGATAGAGACGAAGCGCCTCACCACCAGACGCCCTCCGAGCAACTGCACCCAGTAGCGCGTGACGAGCGCCCCCATGCTGAAGCCCACCACGTCCACGCGGCGGGCGCCGGTGCGTGCGCGCAGGGCCTCGGCCTCGCGGGCCACCTGCCGGGCCAGCACGGGAATCCCCTCACTGCCGTTGTTGGGGACCATGGAGAGGGCGTGGACATGGGGCCAGCCCTCGCGCTCCAGCCGGCGGCGCAGCAGGTCGAAGGCGCTGGCGTTGTCGCCAATGCCATGGACGAGCAGTACGGGCACGCGCTGCTCCACGGGCGCCAGCCGTGGAGACGACGCGGCGAGCGCGGCGGCCGTCACGGCGCACCCCGAGGAGAGCCAGGCCAGGCCCAGCAGGACGAGCATCGTGCGCATGCGGGGCGAGACATGGCGACGTCACCCCTGGCTGGCATGGGGCCACGGGGGCATTCGTCCACTCGTGGCGGACCGGGGCTCAGGTGCCGTCACGCAGTGCACTCCAATCCGCCCGCACCTGGTCGGCATAGGCACGCGCGAAGGACGACAGCCGGTCCGTGGCCTGTGCCGCGTCGTCGCCCACCCAGGACCGCAGCTCGCGCGCCTGCCCGGGCGTGGCGCCGTGGGCCCGAGCCAGGACCTGACCGACCTGGGTGAAGACCGAGACCAGGTCCTTCTTTCCCGTCAGCGCCCCGTCTCCCAGCTTCGCCTTCTCCGGCTCCAGCTCGCGCACCAGGAAGGCCCGCCCTCTCATGCGTGTGGCACCGGTGAGCGGGTTGGCGTGGCCGGAGAGCCGGCGCTGCGCCTCCACCACCGCGCTTCCGTCCGCTGGAAGCGGAGGCGACTCCACGCTCGGGGCGAGCAGTTCCTTCAGCTCCAGCAGCACGGGAGGCGCCTTCGGGTCCGCCGCGCGCGCCAGCACCCAGTACCGCTCCAGCCCATAGCTGCTGCCGCCCGCGTCCAGCCGCTGGGCCACGTCCAGCACGCGCGGCGGCAGGGCGATGTCCCGCCGTCCCGTCAGCGTGGCCAGGGAGTCGGCCAGGGCAGCCCGCACCTCCCGTTGCTTCGCGGGGGAGACCGACTTCAGCGTGTCCGAGGTCCGGAAGCTCGCGGCGTCAGGGCCCTCCAGCCGGGCATGTTTCTTCACCAGGGCTTCGCGCGAGGTGTCGTTCGCGTCACCGAGGAGGTCATCCACCGCCCCGGTGGCCTCCTTCTTGGTGAGGAACGCCCCGGGGTTCTCCGCACCTCCGGCGAGCGACTCGAGTGTCGAGAAGTATGCGTCCGCGAAGGCCCGGAGGACGACCTCTTGTTCCTTGGGAGACAGCCCCGCCTCGCGCGCGGTGAGCACGGCGCTGGTCGCCATGCGCGTCAGGTCCACCTCCGGCGAGCCGCGTCCGGCCTGGTCGAAGTCGTTGAGTCCCCACACCGGTTTGCCTTCCGGTCCCCGGAAGCTGCCGAGGTTTCCCACGTGCGCGTCACCCACCACCGGGATTCGGGGCGCGGGGCGGTCCACCAGTCGGGCCTCGGCGGAATAGGGGCCTCGCAGGTCCGCGTGGAAGAGGGCGGGCATCATCCGGAAGAAGGACGACGGACGCTCGCGCATCAACGCCAGCTTCTCCTCGAGGCGCGCCGGAGGCAGGTCCAGCCGCGCATGGAAGTCCTGGCTGAACGTCACCGCCTGCCCGGGCGCGCGTCGGAGGGTGGACGCGGAGGCCCTGGCGCTGCTGGCGGGCGCCGAGACGGGAGCTGCGGCCTTCGGGGAGGAAGCCGCGGGGCGGGGAGGAATTCGCATGGGCGTGGGCTCCTCACGTTATCCCGGATGGGCACGGCAAGGTTTCCCCACTCCCGGTACGGGGGCCGGTGGTGTAAAGAACCAGGGATATGCTGGAGCGACTCGGCGACCGAGTGAAGAAGGGCCTGCGCGAATGGACCGACCGCCTGGCCAACGACGAGCAGAAAGAGCGGATGCAGGCCCTGGTTCGGCCTGAGAACGAGTACGGGGTCGACCCGTTCGGCTACAACCTCGACTTCAGCCTGTCGGCGGTGGCGCCCTTCCTGTGGCTCTACCGCAACTACTTCCGCGTGGAGACCTACGGCATCGAAAAGGTCCCCGCCGGCCGCGTGCTGCTGGTGTCCAACCACTCCGGCCAGCTCCCCCTGGACGGCGCCATGATTGGCGTCTCCCTGATGCTGGAGGCCAGTCCGCCCCGCGCCATGCGCAGCATGGTGGAGAAGTGGGTGCCGTCCCTGCCGTACGTCTCCACCTTCATGGCGCGCATGGGCCAGATTGTCGGCACGCCGGAGAACTGCCGGCGGCTCCTGGAGTCCGACGAGGCCATCCTCGTGTTCCCGGAAGGGCTGCGCGGCATCAACAAGCTGTGGCCCCAGCGCTACCAGCTCCAGGAGTTCGGCCTGGGCTTCATGCGCCTGGCGCTGGAGACGCGCACGCCCATTGTCCCCGTGGCCGTCGTCGGCGCCGAGGAACAGGCCCCCGCGCTCATGGACCTCAAGCCCGTGGCGAAGCTGCTCGGCTTCCCGTCCTTCCCCGTCACCCCCACGGGCCTGCCCTTCCCGCTGCCCACCAAGTACCGCCTGTACTACGGCGACCCGATGCACTTCACGGGACGCCCGGACGACGAGGACAGCGAGCTGGACAAGAAGGTCCGCACCGTGAAGGCGGCCATCCAGTCCATGCTTCACCAGGGACTCAAGGAGCGTCGCGGGGTGTTCTGGTGAGCGCCCGCGCCCCAGCTGACGGTGTTATGAGGCTCGCACCATGAGACCGGCCGTCGTCGTCACGGGTATCAGCGGCAACCTCGGCCGCACCCTCGCCAAGCTCCTCCACAAGCACGAGCGCATCATCGGCATCGACCGGCGTCCCTTCGTGGGCCGGCCGAAAGACGTGGAGATGTACGAGCTGGACCTGCGCAAGAAGAAGGCGGAGGACGTCTTCCGCAAGAACGAGGTCCGCGCCGTCATCCACATGGGCATCATGCATGACCCGCGGATGAGCGAGGAGGAGCACCACTCCTTCAACGTCGTGGGCACCACGCGCCTGTTGGAGTACTGCGCGAAGTACGGCGTGAAGAAGGTCGTCGTGTTGTCCTCGGCGAACGTCTACGGACCCAGCCCGGACAACTCCAACTTCCTCACCGAGGACGCGCCGCTCATGGCGGCCAGCCGCTTCTCCGGCGTGCGGGACTTGATTGAAGTGGACATGCTCGCGCATGGCTTCTTCTGGAAGCACCCGCACATCGAGACGGTGATTCTGCGGCCCGTCCACATCGTCGGGCCCACCATCAAGAACGCGCCCTCCAACTACCTGCGCCTGCGCCACCCGTGGATGCTGGCCGGCTTCGACCCCATGGTGCAGCTCATCCACGTGGAGGACGTCGCGCGCGCCATGGTGGCGGCCCTCCGCCCGGAGCCCAAGGGCGTCTACAACATCGTCGGCCCCGGCGAGGTGCCCCTGTCCGCGGTGATGCGCGAGCTGGGCAACTCCCCCATCCCCGTCCCGCACCCCCTGGCCCGGCCCCTGTTGGGCATGCTCTTCAAGTACCGCATCGCCAACTTCCCGCCCCCGGAGCTGGACCACATCCAGTTCCTGTGCGCCGTGGACGGCAGCCGCTGGGTGCAGGACGTGGCCTGGAAGCCTCACTACTCCATGCGGGAAACCATCCGCGCGGTGCAGGCCGAGTAGGGAAGGAAAGTCCGAGGGTTCCCTGACACGGTTGTCGTGCATGGCACGACGCCGGAGGCTGGACCCTCTGACAGGAGTGTCAGCACCCCGACGGCCTGCCCCCCTCATTGTCGGGCGGCCGCGAGTGCAAGCCCTTGAATCTCCAATGCAGGGCCCCGCACGCCACCCCCGGTGCGCGGAGTGGCATCGCCATTGCTCTAGGTTCCGGCGTCACCGCGCGGCGACGCGGGCCTGAACAACACCGTCGCCCCGCTCACATGTCAGGGCGCTCCATTGGGGAGCTCCCGACGCCCATCGACTCGGCCGGCCCCGAGCCGATGGGCGGATTCTTGTAGGGCACTCCATTGGGGAGTTCCCGACGCCCATCGACTCGGCCGGCCCCGAGCCGATGGGCGGATTCTTGTAGGGCGCTCCATTGGGGAGTTCCCGGCGCCCACCGCCTCGGCCGGCCCCGAGTCGGTGGGCGGTTTCTTTTCAGGGCAGCGCGCCCTTCAGCTCGTCCACGAAGGGCCCCGCGTCCTGCCGCTCCAGGAGCCACACGCCGTCCCGGAAGACGAACTCCGAGACGACGACGGCGGTGTTCTCCGAGGCGGACGGCAGGCGCATCCACTGGATGCGGCTCTGCACCGTGGCGTGCGCCCCGTCCTCGGCCAGCCGCACCTCCTCGATTTCGTAGTCGGTGATGGAGAGGTCCCGCTCGTCGTGGAGCTCGACGCGGGCGCGTGAGAACGCCGCGCGGCGCTCCGGGACGAGGAGGCGGGAGGCGCTCCGGAAGTCCTTCCACCGGATGAGCTGGTGGAACTTGTCCACGGTGGGCTTGAGTTCTTCCAGGTCGGATTTCTTGGATACGGTTGCGCATCCCGACAGGGCGAGCGCGAGAAACAGGGCAGGCAGGCGATTCACAGGGGGAACGGTAGCATCCGGTGGCCGCCCGGGACGAGAGCACGGTGGTATGGTCCCGCTCCCCCGCCCGAGCACCGGAGTCGCAAGCCCACATGGCCAAGTCGATGGTGGAGCGTTACGAGCAGCTCCTCCGGCAGGACCCCACATCTTCCGTCTTCGTCGAACTGGCCAAGGCCCTGCTGGAAAAGGGGGACGCGGCACGCGCCATCGAGGTGTGTGAACAGGGCATCTCCCACCATCCGTCCTCGACGGTGGGACGCGTGCTCTGGGGCAAGGCGCTCATCCACCTGGGCCGCCCCGCGGAGGCGATGGAGCAGTTCGACAGGGCCATCGCCATCGAGAAGGACAACCCCTACGCCTACAACCTGATTGGCGAGGTGTTGCTCCAGCGCGGGCTGTACCGCTCGGCGCTGCCGCTGTTGCGAAAGGCGGTGGCACTGCAACCCAATGACGGCCGCGTGAAGCTGTGGCTGGAGCAGGCCCAGCAGGCGCTGGCCGGTGGACCGGCCCCCGTCTTCGCCGACCTGATGGGGCTGGAGAAGACCGCGTCGTCGTCGGAAGGGGAGTCCGACGGAGAAGCGAAGGCCGAGGGCGACGACGCCGAGCCCGCGCCAGTGGCCGCGTCTCCGATGGCGGCCGCGAGGCTCCGGGCCGCCGCGCTCGGAGATACCGCGAAGGCCGCGACGGCTTCGGGTCCCGGGGCCGCGAGGAACGCGGGCGCCCGTGCCGCCGCTGACCTGGCGAGCGCCGCGGCGGCGGGTGGGCGCGCGAGCACGGAGGACGTCTCCGCTCCCGAGCGCGACGCGGATTCGGCGGGGGACGTGAGTGCCTCCGGCTCCACTGCTGACACTGGAGCTTCCGGGGACACAGCGACGAGCACCGGGGGCGCTCGCACCCGCTCGGGTGAGCATCCGGCCGCGTCCGCGGCGTCGTCGTCCCTGGGGCTGATTGACCGGCCCGTGCCGGTGCTGCTGCCCTCGCTCGGTTCCGAGCTGCCGAGCCTGGACCTGTCGTTGTCGGATGAGGATGACGCTCCTCGGCCGTCGGGCTCGGAGCCCTTGTCTGGCGCGTCGACGGGGGAGGGCAGCGAGCCCCTGCCCGAGGATGCGCGGGGGACTGCCTCCGACACAGCGGGGGCTTCTGCCGACCTGACGTCCACGGGCGAGGGTGAGGCGGGGACCGCGTCCGCCGACTCCGACGACGACGTGCTGCTGCGCTCCAGCGAGTTCACCACCGCGAAGCCGGTGATTCCCGCCGCGTCCGCCGACTCCGACGACGACGTGCTGCTGCGCTCCAGCGAGTTCACCACCGCGAAGCCGGTGATTCCCGCCGCTTCGGGAGGACTCCTCGGAGATCTGCCTCCGCCGGACCCCACCGCGCAGAATCCCGTGGTCGCTCGCGCGCAGCCCGCGACGCGGGGCTCGGGCTCCAAGCGCTCGCTGCTCGACGACCTGCCGGAGGCCTCCGATGCCGCTGGGAGCGCCGCGAAACCCAAGGCGGGTCAGCCCAAGCAGGACACCGAAGCGCTCACCGCCGCCTACGAGAAGGAGCTGCGCCAGAAGCTGGTGCGCGAGGCGGCGAAGACGTCCTTCCTCAAGCGCAACGGTGTGAAGGTCGCCGGAGTGACGGCGCTGGCGATGGTGCTCATCACCATCGTCGTCGGCTTCCTCCGGATTCGCGCGGCCACTGGTGGCCAGACGCTGAACGAGGCGCTGGCCCGGGCCGAGGACCTCATCACCCAGGACACGCGCGCCTCGCTGGATGGGGCGTTGCAGCAACTGGGGCGCGCCCTGGAGATGGACGAGGGCAGCAGCCGCGCCTGGGCCCTCACGGCCTGGACGCATGCGCTCCTCTTCTCGGACCACGGCATGTCTCCGGAGGACCGTCTCAAGGCGCTGGAGGCCCTGGAGAAGCCGGGCGTGAAGGAGGCCGCGCCGGGACTGGTGCTCACCACCAATGTCCTCGTGGCGGATGACCGGGGACGGGAGCCGGCGCGTCGCGCGCTGCTCACCTCGATGGACGAGAGCACCGAGGCCCAGGCGCTCGCGGCGAGCATCCTCCTGGCGTCGAAGGACGAGAAGAAGGCGCTGGAGCGGTTCGACCGCGCGCTGCGGACCTCGCCCGCCAACGTGCGGGCCCTGGTGGCGCTGGGCGGCTACTACCTGGCGTCGGAGGACTTCCCGCACGCCATCGAGATGTTCGAGAAGGCGCGCACCAAGTCTCCCAAGCACCCCGTGGCGCGCATCGGTCAGGCGGAGGCCCGGCTCGCGCTGGAGCAGGAGCTGGACGCCTCGCTCGCGGATGTGGCGCCGCTCGCGGAGGACAAGGCGCTGCCGGCGGACCTCAAGTCGCGCCAGCAGTTGGTGCACGGCCGGCTGTTGTCCGCCGTGGGCAAGCACGACGAGGCGCGCACGTTGCTGGGGAAGGGCACGCAGGGGGCGCTGGCCTTCGACTTCCAGCTCGCGCTGGGGGCCGCCAGTCGCGCCGCGGGGAAGCTGGATGCGGCGCAGGCCGCGTACGAGGCGGCCCTGAAGCTGCAACCCAAGAGCGACGAGGCCCGTGAGGGGTTGGGCCGCACGCTGCTGGACAGGGACCGCGAGCGCGACGTGCTTACGCGCCTGGAGGCCGACAGTGGCCGCAAGGTGTCCCTGGTGCGAGGCGCTGCGTACGCACGGCTCGGGGATTGGAAGCGAGCCCGCGCGGAGCTCGCGCGCACGCGGGTGAACGAGCGCTACCCTCCGGAGGCGGTGTCGCTCCTGGCCCTGGCGGATGCGGCGGAGGGCAACGCGCCCCAGGCCCGCGAGCTGCTCGAGAAGGCGCTGGCCGCCTCCAAGCGCCCGCGCAACGACATGCGACTGGCGCTGGGGCAGGTGTACTGGCGTGAGCGAGCCTTCGACAAGGCGCAGGCCCAGTTCGAGGAGGCGCAGAAGGACCCGCGCGACTACGAGGCCTCCTGCTCGCTGGGGCGGCTGCTCCTATCTCGCGGCCTGCCAGACATGGCCCTCAAGCCGTTGACGCAGGCGGTGGAGCGCAACGGCGCGCACGGCGAGTCGCGCGACGCGCTGGGCCGCACGCTGCTGGCGATGGGGCGTACTCCGGAGGCCCTCAAGCAGTTCGAGGCCTGGCAGCTGGACAACCCCGGCAGCGCCGCCGCGCACAAGGGCTTCGCGCTGGCCCTCTTCCACGCCGGACGCCGCAAGGAGGCGGAAGGGGCCGCGGGTCGCTCGGCGAAGCTGGCGCCCGACGACGCGGAGGCGCACCGGCTGCGCGCGGCAATCCTGTTCGCCTCGGGTGACGCGAAGAGTGGCTTCTCCGCCCTGGAGCGTGCCAACAAGCTGGACCCGAAGGACCCGGACACCTTCTGCGAGATTGCCCACGCCTTCCTGCGGCAGGGCAACGTGGACAACGCGGACGCGGCCTTCGCGGCGGCTCGGCGCGAGGGGTCTGACGCCACCTGTGGCCGGGTGGGCGAACTCTACGTGCAGCTCCCCGGCGGAGGCCGAGGGGCGGCGCGGACGCTGGAGGACCTGGCCTCGCGTGCGCCCACCGTCTGGGACAAGGCCTTCGCCCAGGCCGCCATGGCCCGCGTACTGTTGGGGGCCGGCGTGTTGAAGGACGCGCGGGCGGCGGCGGAGGAGGCGGTGCGGCTGGCGCCGTTCCAGAGCCGCTCTCACCTGGCGCTGGGGTTGGTGGCCCTGAAGCAGCGGCAGGAGGCCGTGGCGAAGGCGTCGCTGCTGAAGGCCGTGGAGCTGGAGCCCACGGACGGCCCCGCGTACCTGGCCCTGGCGGATGTGCTGGTGCGCGAGTCGGCGGAGCTGAATCGGGCGGTGGAGTCCTACGAAGCCTTTCTCCGGCTGGCGGGTGGCAGCGAGGAGGCGGGGCGCGTAAAGAAGGCGCTGCCGTCCCTCAAGAAGAAAGCGGCTCGCTAGCGTGCGCCACCCTCCCTCTGGCCCCGGGCCCGAGTCCCCGCTGCTGCGCATCATGTGGGGCAACGCCTTCCTGCTGTCGGCGCTCTACCTGCTGGTGGGCGTCGTGGTGGAGGGCGCCTTGCGCCTGTTCCCCTCGAAGTTCCTCCAGCGCCTGTCACTGTCGTTGGACTCGCTGCCGGCGCGTGCGCTGGAGCTGGTCGGCGCCATGGAGCCGCTGCGTACGGCCTTCTTCAACGGCCGCATTCCCGAGTACGGGGTGCGCCTCATCTTCGGACTCACCACAGTGGCGGTCATCTTCCTGCTCGCCCTGGTGGTCGGCACCGTCATGGGCAGCCTGCGCTACCTCATCGCCCGAGGGATGCGCCGAGGCGGAGGCAACGGCCCGTAGCCTCTTCCGTCGCGAAGACGGGGGCACCGGCCGCGGGGCTCTTCGTCAGTTCGTACCCAGGGCCCGCCGGACGCGCGGCTTGCGTGGCGCCGCCAGGGGGGCTGCCTGGGGCTCATGCCCCGCGGCGCGCGCCATCAGGCAGATTTCGACGACCTTGGGGCCGAAGCGCTCCCAGCGACTCTCTCCCGTGCCCTTCACCGTGAGGAAGGCCTCCCGGTCGATGGGAAGCGTCGCCGCCAGCCCGAGCAGCGTGGCGTCGTTGAAGATGATGAAGGGCGCGACGCCCAGGTCCTTCGACAGCTCCTTGCGCCAGCGACGAAGCTCCGTGGAGGCCAGCTCGCTGTAGTTCAGCACCGGTTGCGCCGAGGCCGACGTGCGGCCTCGGGACGCGGTCGGCCCGCTCGAGAGCAGCACGGGCATCTTCGCGGGTGTGCACACGTCGCAGTTGCCGCAGGAGGCCTCCACGTCCTGCTGACCGAAGTAGTGGAGGACGGCGCGCCGCCGGCAGCGCTGCTCCCGGTCCGCGTAGGCGTAGTCCGTCATCCGCCGCAGGAGCTGGAGGTTCTGCCGCTCCTGCTCCCGGACGTGGCTCAGGTCCATGCCCAGTTCGCGGAAGGGCAGCCGCGCCAGCGCTCGGATGGAGCGACCGGAGAAGGGCCGCCGCACATTCACCACGCCCGACTTCTCCAGCAGACCCAGCGCGTGGCGCGCCTCGTCCACCGACAGACCGACGCGCCGCGCGAGGATGGTCAGCTCCGTGGTGACCAGCCGCCCGAGGGGAAACGTCTCCAGCAGGGACTTCAACAGCCGCTGCGCGTCCGCCGCATGCGGGTGCGCCGCCTGGGCCTTCTCCGTCAGCGTCAGCCCGTGCTCTCCCTCACCCCGTCCCCCGCGCTCCAGCTTCCCGGCACGCTCGAAGATGCGCAGCGCCGCGGAGACCTCGAACTCACTGGCGTTCACCATCCCCGCCAGCACGTGCACGCCCCGCTCGAACTCCTCCACCGACTGGAGCACGCCCCACACGTCCGCGAGCACCGTCTCCGACGGGTGGCTGCCCTGGATGAGCCGCTCCTGGGTGTACACGTCCGAGTGGTTGAACAGCAGCACCGCGCGCGCGTCGCCGCCGTCCCGGCCCGCTCGGCCGATCTCCTGGTAGTACGCCTCCACCGCCCTGGGGATGTTGGCGTGCGCGACGAAGCGGATGTCCGACTTGTCGATGCCCATGCCGAACGCATTGGTGGCCACCGCCACCGCGTCCTTCGTGGACATGAAGGTGTCCTGCGCCCGCCTCCGCGCGTCGTCCTCCATGCCCGCGTGGTACAGCACCGCCTTCAGGCCCCGGCCATGCAGCTCCGCGAAGATGCCGTCCGCCGCGCGGCGCGTGGAGCAGTAGATGATGCCGCTGCCTCCCAGCGCCGCCAGCCGCGCGCAGGCCTCGTGACGGTCCGTGTCTCCGCCGACTTCCTGCTTGCCCAGGAACAGGTTGGGCCGGTCGAACCCCATGGCGAACTCGCGGGGCTCCTTCATCAGCAGCACCCGGACGATGTCCGCGCGCACTTCCGGCGTCGCCGTCGCAGTGAGCGCCACGGTGCGCGGTGGGCGCAGCTTCTTGCGCACCTGGCCGAGCTGCGCGTACTCCGGCCGGAAGTCGTGCCCCCACTGGGAGATGCAGTGCGCCTCATCCACGGCGAGCAGGTCCACGCCCACGTCGAGGACCGTCTGGACGAAGCTCGCGCTCCGGAAGCGCTCGGGCGCCACGTACAAGAGCTTGTACTCGCCCGCGCGCAGCCGGCGCATCCGCTCCGCCCGCTCCAGGTCCGACAGCGAGGAGTTGATGAACGTGGCGCTGATGCCGCGCGCGGTGAGCTGCTCCACCTGGTCCTTCATCAGCGCGATGAGCGGCGACACCACCAGCGTCAGCCCCGGCAGCAGCGTGGCCGGGAGCTGGTAGCACAGGCTCTTGCCCGCGCCCGTGGGCATCACCACCACGGTGTTGCGCCCGCTCAGCACGGTGGAGATGACCTCCGCCTGCCCGGGACGAAACTGCGTCAGTCCGAAGTGGCGCACCAGGCCCTGCTGAGCTTCCTCGAAGTAGGGCAGGGCCAACGGCATCGCTCGCATGTTCACCATCCTGGCCCGGCCGTCAACGGAAACGGCGCCTCGCCGCCCCTCACAGCTCGAGCCCCGGCGGCACGGGGACAGCCAGGCGGGCCCTCCTCAGCGCCACCTCCAGCACGCGCAGCGCTGTCGCGTCCGGCTCCCGTCGCCCATCCACCACCACGTCCCCTTCACGGGCGTCCGCTGGCAGCTCCACGCGCTCCACCGTGCAGGCCCGCCCGGTCTCCAGTCGCACCACCTGTGCCCGCGTGTCCTCCAGCAGCTCCACCTGCACCATCCCCACAAGGCACCCCGCCATCACCCATCTCCTCCCGCCACGTTCCATTCCCGTTTCGACTCCCACTCCCCGTCCGGGAGCAGTCCCCGCTCCAGCATCGACACGAAGGCCCCGTCTCCCACCACCAGGTGGTCCAGCACCTTGAGGTTGAGCAGCTTCGCCCCCGCGACGAGGTGCCGCGTCAGCCCCACGTCCTGGACGCTGGGCTCCGGGTCCCCCGAAGGGTGGTTGTGCGCCAGGACGATGGCCGTCGCACGGGAGACGAGCGCCGCGGCGAACACCTCCCGGGGGTCCACCGGGCACGTGTTCAGCGTGCCCTCCGCCACCCGCGCGTCATGCACCAGCACGTTGCGCGCGTTGAAGCACAGCACGTGGAAGACCTCCCGCCGCAGCGCGCCCAGCGCGGGCGTGAGGTACGCGTGAATCTCCCGGGGCGTGCGCAGCTTGGGCCGCCGCTCCGGTGAACGCTGGGCGCGACGGCCCAGCTCCAGCGCCGCGAGCACCTGCGCGGCCCTCCGAGGCCCCAGGCCCGGCACTCCGCGGAGTTCCACAGGCTCCGCCTGCAGGAGCGCCTTGAGTCCTCCGCATCGCTTCAGCAGCGCCCCTGCCGCCTCCAGCCCGCCTCGCGAGCGCGGTGCCAGACCCCACGTGACGCACAGAAGCTCCGAGTCGGTGAGAGCCTGTGCCCCCAACCGGAAGAGCCGCTCCCGGGACTGCTCCATGCCCCCGGGCGCGAGCGCCCCCACCGACTCCTCGCCCACCACTTCACCGCTCCCCGTCCACGCCCCGCCCATGCTCCACTCCATCCCGCCCACCTTCCCCGGCGCGGTGCTTGAGCAAGGCATGTGCCCGCTGTCGCTACCTGGGGCGCGGTGGGCCTACCCATCCCGTCTGGCTCGACAGGGCTCGACTCCCGGACGGTCACCCGCACACCACGGACCCTCTCGGGCGGCGAGAGGTGGGCGGTGCGGGCCTGCTTTCAGAAGCGGGAGATGGCGAAGAACGATTTGATTTTGTCGTTCGTCTCGCGAAGTCGCTCGCTCAGCGTGCGGACGAACGTCCAGAGCAGTACGTACGCCAGGTCCTTGTCGGTGAACATCAGCTGGTCCAGCTTGGACCTTTCGATGGCCCACACCGAGCAGGAGATGTGGGCGATGGCGTCCGCGGAGCGGGGAGAGTCCTCGATAACCGCCATCTCTCCGAAGTACTGGCCGGCTTCCAGGATGGCGAGCGCTTCCTCTCCGATGCCGGGCACCGACTTGGAGATGCGGACCTTGCCGCTGGAAATGACGAACATTTCCTGGCCGGACTCCCCCTCGCGGAAGAGGAAGGCGCCCGCCGGGTAGTCCCTGGTGTGGCCGAGTTGCGCCACCTTGGCGAGCTGGCCCTGGGTCAAACCCTCGAACAGCGCAACCTTCTTGAGGAGCTCGGCATCCATGAGGCCAGCTTCGTATCACGCGCCCGAGGGCCTCTGGTACCTTCGCGGCCTCAACGGAAAGAGGGAGGAGCCACCCGTGGCGGAGGAGAAAATCAACAAGGTGACCATCATCGGCTCGGGGCCGGCGGGTTACACCGCGGCCATCTATGCCGCGCGCGCCAACCTGGAACCGATGGTGTTCGCTGGTGGGCCCACGCTGGAGCATCCCCAGCGCGTGCCGGGCGGGCAGCTCATGGTGACCACGGACGTGGAGAACTACCCGGGCTTCCCGGAGGCCATCACCGGCCCGGAGCTGATGGACCGCTTCCAGAAGCAGGCGGAGCGGTTCGGCACGGTCATCCACATGGAAAACGTGGTGAAGGTGGATTTCAGCAAGCGCCCCTTCGTCATCGAAGGGGAGAGCGGCATCCGCGTTCTCTCGGAGACCGTCATCATCTCCACCGGCGCGACGGCCAAGTGGCTGAGCGTCAAGGGTGAGGACATCTACAAGAACCGGGGCGTGTCCGCGTGTGCCACCTGTGACGGCGCGTTCTTCAAGAACCAGGAAGTACTCGTCGTGGGCGGTGGAGACACGGCGATGGAAGAGGCCACGTACCTGGCGAAAATCGTCAAGCACGTCACCCTCGTCCACCGTCGCGACTCGCTGCGCGCGTCGAAGGTGATGCAGGAGCGCGCGCTCAACAACCCGAAGATTTCCTTCCTGTGGAACTCGGCGGTGGAGGAAGTCACCGGCAACGCGAAGGGAATGACGGGCGCGGTGGTGCGCAATCTGAAGACGGGCGACAGCCAGCTGCTCAATGCCACGGGCCTGTTCGTGGCCATTGGCCACACGCCGAACACGGAGCTGTTCCAGGGCATCCTGGAGACGCACCAGGGCGGCTACCTCAAGACGGTGGCGGGCAGCACCCGCACGAACATCCCGGGCGTGTTCGCTTGTGGTGACGTGCAGGACAGCTACTACCGTCAGGCCATCACCGCCGCCGGCACCGGCTGCATGGCGGCCATCGACGCGGAGCGCTGGCTGATTGAGCAGGGCGAGTAGCCCGCTCACCACCGCGTGACGCATGCTCCAGGCCGGTCCGTCTCCATGGCGGACCGGCCTTCTTTTCGAGCCGGGCAAGGGCGGAACAGGACTCTCATGAGCACGAAGCAGAAGACGCTGGCGGTGCATGCCGGAACGCGGCTGAAGGGCAGCAAGGCGGTTCCCGTCTCGCCCCCCATCTCCGTGTCCGCGGTGAGCTGGTTCGACAGCAGCGACGACCTGGACGGCGCGCTGGACGGCAAGGACTACGCCTACGCCCGCATCAGTGCTCCGAACACCACGCTGCTCGAAGAAGCCGTGGCGGCGTTGGAGGGCGCCGAGGCGTGCGTGGCCTACGCCAGTGGGATGGCCGCGCTTCGCTCGCTCTTCGAGGCCCAGGACTTCCGGCCCGGCGACAGGCTGGTGATGCCGGCGGACGGCTACGGCGTCACGCGCGCGCTCTACAAGAAGCTGTGTGCCGCGCTCGGCGTGGAGCTGCATGCGCTGAAGCTGACGGACGCGGGGACGCAGGCGCGCATCCGCGAGCTGAAGCCGCGCCTGGTGCTGGCGGAGAGCATCACCAATCCGCTGCTGCGCGTGGCGGACCTGCGTGAGCTGGCGAAGGCGTGCCGGGACGTGGGCGCGGCCTTCGCGGTGGACGCCACGTTCCCTTCGCCCATGGGGCAGCGCGTGCTGGAGCTGGGCGCGGACTACGCGGTGCAGTCCACCAGCAAGTGGCTCAACGGGCACAGCGACGCGCTGGGCGGCACGGTGAGTGGTGCTCGCTCGCGCATCGACGTGCTGCGCGCCGCGCGCGTGCTCTCGGGTGATGTGCTGGGTCCGTTCGAGGCGTGGCTCACGCTGCGCGGCCTGCGCACCTTGCCCGTACGGATGAAGGCCCATGCCGAACACGCGGCGCACGTGGCGCGGCGGCTTGCGGAGTCGCCCCTGCTGGAGCGGGTCATCTACCCGGGGCTGGCCTCGCATCCGGACCATGCGGTGGCTCGCGAGGTGCTCAAGGATGGCGGCCCCATGGTGTCCTTTGAAATCCGGGGCGCGGGCCGCCCCGAGGCCATGCGCTTCCTGGAGGCGCTCAAGGTCGGTCGACCCGGTCCGTCGCTTGGGGACGTGTGCACGCTGGTGATGCACGCGGCCAGCGCCAGCGCGCGACGCCTGACGCCCGAGGAGCGCGAGGCGGCGGGGATTCGCGAGAGCCTCATCCGGGTGTCCGTCGGACTCGAGGACCCGGACGACGTGGTGGATGACCTGCTCCAGGCCGTGGCCCAGGGGGTGGGCCGGTGAAGATGGTCGATGTCGGCGCGAAGCCGAAGACGGAGCGCGTGGCGGTGGCCACCGCGCGCTTGCGCATGTTGCCCGCCACGCGGGAGCGCATCCTCGCGGGGAAGGTGGAGAAGGGGGACGTGCTCGCCGCGGCGAGGCTCGCCGGCATCATGGCCGCCAAGCGCACCCCGGACTTCATCCCGCTGTGCCACCCCATCGCCCTGTCCGGAGTCGAGGTGACGCTGGACGCCGTGAAGGAGGGGCTGTCCGTCCGCGTGACGGTGCGGACGGTGGACCGTACGGGCGTGGAGATGGAGGCCCTGACGTCGGCGTGCGCGGCGGCGCTCACCGTCTATGACATGTGCAAGAGCGTGGACCGGGGCATGGTGCTGGAGGCCGTCCAGCTCGAGCACAAGTCCGGGGGACGCTCGGGGACCTGGGAGCGGGGCTCGGCGAAGGACGGCGCGGGGGCGACCCGTGCCGCCACGTCACGTCCACGCAAGCGCGCGAAGGGTTGAGCGCGGACGCGCGTGCGAGCGCGCGGGAAGGGGAGCGCGACACGGGCCCGCGTCCTCCCCGTTCCGTGCCCTGGAGGCGTGCGAGGGAGCCGCTTCACGCCGCGAGGTGGAGCCGCATGCCCACCCGCCTGACGCAATGCCCGCGCGGTGAAGCGCGGCACGTGCGGGCTGCCCTGTGTCCGCTTCAGGACGTGGACAGTGTGCTCCCGAGCACGGCCTCCCCTGAACTCGTGCCCTCCGGGGCTCCCGCTTGTCGGAGCGGTCGTCCAGATTGGACTCTCGCCACCATGCGCCCAGCAAGCGCGGGAGGCCGTAGAGGAGGTCCAAGGGTGCTCAACGTCAGGACGACCCACTCCACCGTGGGGCTCCTCGCGCTCATGATGGGCATGGGCTGCAGCCCCGCATCCGGGGACGGGGACGGCGATGCGCCGGAGTCGCCCACGCTCGTCGCGGCGGGGGCCCACTCACGCTGCTCCCCAGGGGGCTCGGGCCGCCGCTCCATCTCCAAGGACCCCAAGGGCTGCCGTCAAATCATGTTCGTCTGCGCCCCGGGCGAGACGCCCTTCTTCGACGCGTGTGGCTGTGGCTGCGAGCGCAGGTAGCGTGCGCTACCGCTTCCTGTCCGCGTCCTCGCGCAGCTTCTCCAGGAAGAGTGCCCCCACCACGAGCGAGTGGGTGATGTGTCCCTCCAGGATGAGCCGGGGCACGTCCGCGCGCGGGTGCAGCTCCACGGCGATGTCCTCGGCCTCGTCCTGCCGGCCCGCATGGGCCCTCACGCAGTCCCGCGCGAGGAAGATGAAGCAGCGGTTGTCCTGCAGCGCGGGATTGGGATGCATCCAGCCCAGCGGCACCACGCGGCCCGCGACGTAACCCGTCTCCTCCTCCAGCTCGCGCGCCGCCGCCACGGCCGGGTCCTCGCCTTCCTCGACGAGTCCTCCCGCGAGTTCCAGCGTGTCCGCGCCGACGCCGAAGCGGAACTGCCGCACCAGCACGAGCGAGTCCTCCGGCGTCACCGCGATGACGTTGACCCAGTCCGCGCAGACCACCCGTACGCGCGGATGCTCCTGCTCCGTCCTCGGGTCCGCCCACTTGTCCTCGCGGACCTTCATCACCTGATAGTCGTGCTCCAACCCAAGGCGCAGGCGCCGCCAGGGCTTCACCGTCTGGGACATGGTTGACGCTCCGGCCCCCCCCCGACACGGGCGAGGGCCTTGGGGTTTTCAGTTGAGCAGCGAGGCGCGCTCACGCAGCTCGCGGGCCGTCATCTCCAGGCGGTCGCGGTCTGGCGCCTCCGGCGACAGCTCCAGGCACCGCTCCACGTCGCGCAGCGCCGCGCGGTACGCCCCCAGGTTGGCCAGCAGCGCCGCGCGCGTGCGCAGCTCCCCGGGATGATCCGGCGCCAACAGGAGCAGCAGGTCCACCACCGCCAGCCCCCGCTCGCGGTCCTCGCGGCCCAGGTACACGCGCCGCAGGTTGGACAGCATGCGGTAGGCAATCAACTCCACCGGCGCCGGCGCCAGCATGGCCCGGTCGAACTTGAGCTGCGGCGCCACCCGCTTGAGCAGCTCCTCGCAGCCGTGCTCGGTGAGGATGTCGCCGTGGTGGAAGGGGTCCATCACCAGCTTGTGGTCCCCCGCGTCATGGGCGACGAGGAAGTGTCCGGGAAACGGCACTCCGTACAGGGGGATGCCCGCCCGACGCGCGACTTCCAGATAGACGACGGACAGCGTTATCGGCAGCCCCAGCTTCCGCTCCAGCACCTGGTCCAGGAAGCTGTTCTCGGGCGAGTGGTAGTTGTCCTCGTTGCCGCGAAAGCCCTCGATGTCCGACAGCACGTGGCGCAGCGCTCGCAGCGATGCCAGCGCCTCGCCCTTGTCGGTGAGCCGCTCCGACTCCACCTGGACCCGGCACGCCAGGACGTCCAGGACGTGCAGACACGCGGGGGCATCCAGCTCCGGCCTGTCCAGCGTGGCGATGGCCAGCGCGGCCAGGTCCAGACGCGGTGGCTCCGCGGCCAGCGCCGACACCAACCGTTCCCGGGCCAGCGGCGGGCTGAATCCTGTGGGGATGCTCACGGCCGCAACCACTAACCCACACCGGGCTTGACGGCAAAGGCAGGCAACCGAGCGTCAGAAGGTGGGCGGTGCATAGGGCAGCCTCCCCTTGATTTCCGCGCGCAGCCCCATTTGAGCCGAAATCAGCCCCGCCAGGATTCCGTCCTCGTACTCGAAAGTCGGGTGTTCCTTGAGTTCGGGAAAGTCGTGGGGATTGCGAAGCTCCTCGGGGGTGAGGTTGGGGACGGCCTCGCGGGCCAGTCGCAGCACCTTGGCCTGTTGCTGCGAAATCATCCGCTCGAAGAGCTGGGCGGACAGCTCCAGCATGTCCTGGGCCACTTCTTCCGTCATGTGCGTGCCTACTCCTGGGCGATGTCCCACTTGGCTCGGCGGTAGCTGTAACGGAAAGCGGCCTCATCCGCCTCTTTCGCGAGCCCCTCGCCCTCCCGGCCGTCCAGGAAGGCGACGAAGTCGAGCTGGCGGTTGTCGCGTCCGTGCTCGGTGTCGAAGAGGCGGACCAGCTCGTTGGCGGGCAGCGTGCGCCGGCCGACGACGTCCACCAGGGGCACCGCCAGGCCTCGCATCTCCTGCGAGGGCGCGTAGGACTTCCACACCAGCTCCGTGCACACCAGCGTCTGGTCCGAGAAGAAGTCGAAGTCGAAGTCGTACGGGCGGCCCTGGTACGCGAAGGCGCGGAGGATGGCGCGCGCCTTGTCCACGCGAGGCAGCCGCGGGCGCATGACGCCCAGGTAGTCCACGCGCATGCCGTGCTCCAGGCCGGTGAAGCTGACGCCCTCGCTGATGGACTCGATGATGCGGATGGGGTCGCCGTGGGAGTCCTTGCCGGAGTACTCGGCCCACTTGGCGGGGAACGCGCGCGCCAGGTGCGCGGTGAAGGACGCGGGCTTGCCGGGGAGCGTGGCCACCCAGGCCTTCACGTCCGCGTCCTCGTCGAAGTACGCGGCCATCTCCGGCGCGGTGCCGACAAACAGCTCCGCGTGCGGCCAGAAGCCCGGCAGGCCGATGTTGGAGAGGTACCAGTTCTGCCGCGCCACCATGATGTCGCCGGGCTCCATCTTCTTGAGCACACCCAGCACCTGCTCGCGGCTGATGAGCGGCTGGCCGGAGCGGTGCACGCGCGTGTCGCCCATCCACTCGGCCACGGCGCGCTGGACGGGGAAGAAGGCGCGCTGGGCGGAGTCCTGGGTGAGGTCCGTGGCGGCCTTGGCGAAAATCGTGGCGCCGCGCTTGGCGAGAAGGCCCCGAGCCACCTCGCTGTTGAGCTTCATCTCCTGCATCACCCAGGGCACGCGGGGGCCGTCCAGCGCGCCGGCCTTCACCAGCAGCGGGCGCAGCTGCTCCTTGTACGTGTCACCGGTGTAGAGCTGGGTGGTGGTGCCCACGTGGATGACCTTTTCCTTGAAGCGGGCGAAGGCGCGCGGGGGCAGGCCGAACTCGGGGGCGGGCTCGTCCAGGAGGACTTCCAACTGCTTGCGGCCTCCGGTGAGCTCCGCGTAGGTGAGGCCGTGGGCCAGCTCCGTGGTGAGCGCGCCGTGGGTGAGCAGGAAGCCCCAGGCGTGCTTCTTGGGCTGGGTGAGGGCGGGCACCTTCACGAAGTCCCAGTAGCGCTGACGGATGACCTCGGTGGAGACGAAGTAGTCGAAGAAGGCCGCCCACGTGGTGAGCAGCCGCTGCTTCTGGTCCGGCGTGTACGGCTCGCTCTGCTTCTGGAGGTAGAGGCCGCGCGACTGCTTCACCTCGTCCTGGAGACGTCGCAGGCCACGGGCGTGCCGCTCCAACTGCTCCAGGTCGGCCTGGGCCTGGGCGACGAAGGCGGCGTCATCGAGGGAGTAGACGCTCTTGGGGGCGGCGGCTGGCGTGGGCGGCGTGCTGGCGAACACGAGCCAGGCGAGCAGCAGGGGTGCGGCGGGCATGGATGGGGCTCCGGGCGACAGGGGCGGCGGGCGGCACTCTACCTCGGGAGGTGCCGGGGCGGCTGGCCCCCTGGCCGGGCAGGGGCGGGGAGGGGGATGGCCGGGTGGTCCGGCGCGAGCGCCGTCACCAGATTCCTCGTACCCAGTGACGCACGCCCGGGCCTCGCGGGCCGGGCAGAAAGGCAGCGCCAGATGGCATTCGGAACCGCGGAAGACCCCGGGCTCTCCATCACCCCTCACATCGACTCGGTGGACTACCCGTCGACGCGGGAGGAGCTCGTGGAGTCCGCCGAGGATGGCGGGGCCCCCGTGAGCATCATCAACGTCCTCAAGTGCCTGCCGAGTACCGAGTACGCGTCGCGCGAGGCCGTGATGAGGGACTTGTCGGAGGCGTCGAGGCGCTCCGCCCGCGGCGGGCTGCCCGACGATGACGGTGTGCGGCGGGACAGGCGCAACATCGGGCGGGATTTGGTGGAGAACGCGCCCGACGGCAGCACGCGTCACCCGTGAGGCACGGGCCCTCGCGGTGAGGAAGCGCTCGCGGGCGCTGGCCGTTTCTGCCAGCGTTCGCGGGCGCATGCGTCCAGGTCTCCTGTTGAGCTGTCTCGTGTTGTCCCTGACGTCCGCTTGTCGGAAGCCGTCCCCGCTGCGGGTTCCCGTGCCCGAGGTGAAGCCCCGGGTGCGCGTGTCCTTCCTGCCCCCCGTCGACCGGGTCCTCACCGAGTCCCAGCGCGGCGTCCGCGTCGTCGAGCAGGGTGGCTCCGTGCTGCGCGAGGAGGCGGAGCTGACCACCGAGTCCCGCTTCACGCCGAACGAGGGCGGCTGGTTGCTGACTCAGTCGGTGACGCACGCCAAGCAGTCGCGGGCCGGGGTGGAGGTGGAGGTGGAGGGCTGGGTGGACGATGTGCTCCTGCGCTTCGCGCTGCGACTCCAACTGGCGGCGGACGGCACGTTCGTGAAGCTGGTGTCTCCCGAGGCCGCGGCGGAGGCCGTGCGGCAGTCGGTGCCTTCGGGCGTGGACGCGAAGCCACTGGCGCGCTTCTTCGCGCCGGAGGCGCTGGAGGGGCGCACGCGGCGCGAGTGGGAGGCGAAGTTCGGCGGCCTGTTCCAGCGCCATCTGTCGGAGGGACAACGCACCTGGGCGGTGGACACGCTGCCAGCGGGCGACAAGCAGGTGGCCTATGTGCTGGAGCGCACGGTGCAGGGGACTCGGGACACGGAGTACGGTGACGCGGTGGTGCTGAGCCTGCGGTGCCTGGACGCGGTGCCTCAGGACGCGCCGGACGAGCTGACGGATGCGTGGGAAGAGGCGGGACGGCCGGAGCTGACGCCGGGCGTGACGTGCCAGGGTGAGCAGGTGATGGCGTATGGGCGCTTCGTGCCAGTGAGTCGCGAGCTCACGGTGAAGGCGCCAGTGGACGGGGCGGCGTGGACGGTGACGATGGAGTCGCGAGCACAAGGGCTTCAAGAGGAGGCGCGATGAGCTGGGAAGAGAACCTCATCAAGGACGAAGCGGGCGTGGAGCGCGTGGTGAAGAGCGCGCGGCGGGTGGCGGTGCTGGGGATGAAGACGGAGCAGCACTCGGGTCAGCCCGCCTTCTACGTGCCGGACTATCTGGCGAGCGCGGGCGTGGAGGTGGTGCCCGTGCCCGTCTACTACCCGGACGTGACGCACATCCTCGGCAAGCCCGTGTTCCGCCGGGTGGCGGACGTGCCGGGCGAGGTGGACCTGGTGGACGTCTTCCGGCGGCCGCAGGACATCGACGCGCACGTGGACGACCTCATCGCCAAGAAGCCGAAGGCGGTGTGGTTCCAGTCCGGCATCCGCAACGACGCGGCGGCGGAGAAGCTGGCGCGCGCGGGCATCCAGGTGGTGCAGGACCGCTGCCTGATGGTGGACCACCGGCGCTACGGCGGAAGGTGAGCGCCCTCCCGCGAGGGGCCGCTCACCACTGCGCCTGGGCGAACGGCACGGGAGGCCGGGCCAGGGAGACGGCGGCGGACAGGCGCGCCTGGTCCAACGCGTCGAAGCCGCGCTCCATGGTGGTGGGCGTCACCGGGGGCAGGTTGGAGACGACGACGTAGACGGGGATGTTGCGCCCCTCCAGCACGGTGAGCTGGAGGCGGAAGTGGTCGCGGCGCAGCGCCGCCGAGCCCGCCGCGAGCCCCTGCGCGTACGCCATGGGGCCACCCACCACCTTGCGCGTCTTGCTGGGCAGGAAGTGCACGAGGATGGCGTCCAAGTCCTTCCCCACGTTGCTGTCATGCAGCGACAGCGCGGGCGCCTTGTCCACCAGGCCGCCGTCCCAGTACAGGTTGCCCTCCAGCGGCACCGCGCGGAACAGGCCCGGGTACGCACAGGTGGCGTGGACGCGCGGGGCCAGCTCTCCCGAGGTGAACACCTCGTGGCTGCCCAGCGTGAGGTTCGCGCCGACGAGCAACAGCGGGTGCGGCAGGTCCTCGAACGTCCTGGCGCCCAGCGTGTCCTCGAGCAGCCTCCGGAAGCGCTCTCCCTTGAGGAGCCCCGTCAGCCCATGGCCGCTGGCGTCCGCGTTCAGCACCGCGCCAATCGGATCCGGGTCCCAGAAGTTGGCGCGCGTCTGGCGCAGCACCAACTCCTCGATGGCGTGCACCGGCATCCCCGCCGCCGCGTAGGCCGCCACCATGCCGCCCGCGCTCGTCCCCGCGTACGCATGCGGCTTGAGCCCCGAACTCGTCAGCCCCTTGAGGAAGCCGGCGTGCCCGTAGAAGCCGAAGTAGCCCGCGGAGAGGACCAGGCCAAACCGCTTGCCTTCAAGGAGCTGGTGCAGGGAGGGAGAAGCCATGTCCCACATCTACCACTGTCCGCCATGAAGCACGCAGTGCGTCGAAAGTCCGCTGGCCACCAGTGAGACATCGACGTATGTTGATGCGGCGATATGGAAGCCCTGTCCCAATCCTTCCGGGCCCTCGGGGACCCGACGCGGCTGCGCATCCTCCGGTTGGTGGCGGAGGCTCCGCTGAACGTGACGGAGCTGGTGTCGCTGGTGGGCGTGGCGCAGTCGTCGGTGTCGCACCACCTGGGGAAGCTCAAGGGGCTGGGGCTCATCCGCGAGGAGCGGCAGGCGGGCTTCAGCTACTACTCGCTGGCCTTGGAGGGGGACGACACGCGCTGGCCCCTCATCCGACTGGCGAGGGAGGCCGAGGACGCGGCGGGTGACTCGGCGCGGTTGATGGACCTGCTGCGCGCGCGGGCGGACCGGCAGGCGCTCAACGAGCGACTCCTGGAGCCGGGCCAGTCCTGGTTCCTGTGGGCCGGCGCGCTGGCGTCGCTGTTGCCGCCCCTGGACGTGGCGGACTTTGGCTGTGGCACGGGCGTCTTGAGCGTGGCCATCGCCCGGTGGGCGCGGCACGTGTGGGCCATCGACCAGAACGCCGTGGCGCTGGAGCAGGCGCGCGAGCGGGCCGGCAATGAGCACGCCGCCAACGTCACCTTCCTGTGCGAGGACCTTCAGCACCTGTCGCTGCAGTCGGGGCGGATGGACCTGGTGGTGATTTCGCAGAGCCTCCACCACGTGGAGGACCCCGCCTGTGTGCTGGCGGAGGCGGCGCGGCTGCTCAAGCCGGGCGGCCGGCTGGTGCTGCTGGAGTTGATGCCGCATGACGAGCGTTGGGTGGTGGAGCGGCTGGGCCACCGCCACCTGGGCTTCGAGCCGTCACAGCTGGAGACGGCGCTGCGCGAGCAGGGTTTCGCGTCGCTCACCCGCGAGGCGCATGCCCGCGAGGGTGCCAGCCCTTTTCGAGTCTTTCTGCTGACTGGAGTGAAGCCATCATGACGAGTCCCACTGCCCTTCCGCCCCCCTCTGGAGAGAACGGTCGTCGCGTGGAGGCCCTGCGCACCGCGATGCGTGAGCGCGTGCTGGTGCTCGACGGCGCCATGGGCACGCTGCTGCAGCAACTGGACCTCAAGGCCGCGGACTTCGGCGGCGCCGAGTTCGAGGGCTGCAACGAGAACCTGGTCCTCACCCGGCCGGAAATCATCCGGGACATCCACGCGCGCTACTTCGCGGCGGGCGCGGACGTCACGGAGACCGACAGCTTCGGCGGCACGCCGGTGGTGCTCAACGAGTTCGGCCTGGGGCACAAGGCGCTCGAAATCAACGCGGCCTCCGCGCGACTGGCACGTGAAGCCGCCGCCGAGGCCGAGGCGAAGGATGGGCGCATGCGCTGGGTGGCGGGCTCGGTGGGCCCCACCACCAAGGCCATCAGCGTCACGGGCGGCATCACCTTCGAGGAGCTGGTGGAGAACTTCGCCGTGCAGGCCGAGGGCCTCGCGCTCGGCGGCTCCGACTATCTCCTGGTGGAGACGGCGCAGGACACGCGCAACGTGAAGGCGGCGCTCCTGGGCATCGACCGCGCGTTCCGCAAGCTGGGCTACTCGCTGCCGGTGGCGGTGTCCGGCACGATTGAACCCATGGGCACCATGCTCGCGGGCCAGAGCGTGGAGAGCCTGGCCACGTCGCTGGAGCACGTGGAGTTGCTGTACCTGGGGCTCAACTGCGCCACGGGTCCGGACTTCATGACGGACCACCTGCGCTCGCTGGCGGCGCTGAGCCCGTTCCCGGTGTCGTGCGTGCCCAACGCGGGCCTGCCGGACGAGAACGGAAACTACCTGGAGACGCCGGAGATGCTCGCGCGTTCGCTCACGCGCTTCTGCGAGCAGGGCTGGCTCAACGTGGTGGGTGGCTGTTGCGGCACGCAGGAGGGCCACATCCGCGCGCTGTCCCAGGCGGTGAAGGGTCTGAAGCCGCGCGCGTCCACGCCCAAGCCCCGCTCCACGTTGTCTGGCGTGGACTACCTGGAAGTGACGGACGAGATGCGGCCGGTCATCGTCGGCGAGCGCACCAACGTCATCGGCAGCAAGAAGTTCAAGGAGCTCATCGTCGCGGGGCAGTTGGAGGACGCGTCGGAGATTGCCCGCGCGCAGGTGAAGCGGGGCGCGCAGATCATCGACATCTGCCTGGCCAACCCGGACCGGGAAGAGCTGGAGGACATGCGCGAGTTCCTGGAGGTGGTCATCAAGAAGGTGCGCGTGCCCTTGATGATTGACTCCACCGACGAGCGCGTCATCGAGATGGCCCTGACGTACAGCCAGGGCAAGGCCATCATCAACTCCGTCAACCTGGAGGACGGAGAGGAGCGCTTCGAGAAGGTGGTGCCGCTGGCGCGGCGCTTCGGCGCGGCGCTGGTGGTGGGCTGCATCGACGAGATTGGCATGGCCGTGACGCGCCAGCGCAAGCTGGAGGTCGCGGAGCGCTCGTTCGAACTCTTGACGAAGAAGTACGGCATGAAGGCGGAGGACCTGTACTTCGACCCGCTCGTCTTCCCGTGCGCCTCCGGTGACGCGCAGTACACGGGCAGCGGCGTGGAGACGGTGGAGGGCGTGCGGCTCATCAAGCAGCGCTTCCCGCAGTGCCGCTCCGTGCTGGGCATCTCCAACGTGTCCTTCGGTCTGCCGACGGCGGGCCGCGAGGTGCTCAACTCCGTCTTCCTGTACCACTGCGTCCAGGCGGGCCTGGACATGGCGCTGGTCAACTCCGAGAAGCTGGAGCGCTACGCGTCGCTGCCCGAGGAAGAGCGCAAGCTGGCGGAGGACCTGCTCTACAACCGGGGCACGGACCCGGTGACGCCGTTCGCCGCGCACTTCCGCGAGCGCAAGCCGCCCAAGGCGCAGGTGAGCACGCTGCCGCTGGAGGAGCGGCTCCAGCGCTACATCATCGAGGGCTCGCGCGACGGCCTCTTCGCGGACCTGGAAGCGGCGATGGCGAAGTACGCGCCGCTGGACATCATCAACGGGCCGTTGATGAAGGGCATGGACGAGGTGGGCCGGCTCTTCGCCGCCAACGAGCTGATTGTCGCGGAGGTGCTCCAGAGCGCCGAGTCGATGAAGGCGGCGGTGACCTTCCTGGAGCCGCACATGAGCGCCGCCCAGGCGGCGATGCGCGGCAAGATTGTCCTGGCCACGGTGAAGGGTGACGTGCACGACATCGGGAAGAACCTGGTGGAAATCATCCTGGCCAACAACGGCTTCCAGGTCGTGAACCTGGGCATCAAGGTTCCGCCCGAGCAGCTGGTGCAGGCGGTGCGCGAGCACAAGCCGGACATCGTCGGCCTGTCGGGGCTGCTGGTGAAGAGCGCGCACCAGATGGTGGCCACGGCGGAGGACTTGAAGCGCGCGGGTGTGAGCGTGCCGATTCTGGTGGGCGGCGCGGCGCTCAGCCGCAACTTCGTGGACCGCAACATCGCTCCGGCGTACGGCGGCGGCACGGTGGCCTACGCGCAGGACGCGATGAGCGGTCTGGACCTGGCGAAGCAGATTGTGGACCCGTCCTCGCACGAGAAGCTGCGCGGAGAGCTGTCCGAGCGGCGCGTGAAGCTGGCGCAAGAGGTGAAGGAGCGTCCTCGCGTGGAGGCTCAGACGTCGCGTGCGCGCAGCGCGGAGATTCGCATCCTGGACACGGTGCCCTCGGCGCCGGACTGGGAGCGGCACGTGCTGACGAACACGCCGCTGGACCACATCTGGAAGTTCATCAACCCGGTCATGCTGTACGGCCGGCACCTGGGCCTGCGCACGTCGTCGCGCGCGTTGGGGACTCCGGCGGAAGCGGAGCTGGCGAAGACGGAGGAGGGGCGCAAGGCGCTGGCGCTGAAGGAGGCGGTGGAAGAACTCAAGGGCATGCTGCGCGGCGGGTTGATGCAGGCGCGCGCGGTGTTCCAGTTCTACAAGGCGGGCAGCGACGGCAACCGGGTGGTGCTCTTCGACGGGAGCACCGGCAAGGAGGCGGCGTCGTTCGACTTCCCGCGGCAGGACCGCGAGGGAGGGCTGTGCCTGGCCGACTACCTGCGCCCGCTGGAGCGCGGCGTGCCCACGGACAACGTGGCGATGTTCGTGGTGACGGCGGGCTCTGGCATCCGCGAGCTGTCCGAGGGCATGAAGGCCAAGGGCGAGTTCCTGAAGATGCACGCCGTGCAGGCGCTCGCGCTGGAGACGGCCGAGGGCTACGCGGAGCTGTTGCACACGCAGCTGCGCAGCATGTGGGGCACGCCGGACAAGCCGGACATGACGATGCTGGAGCGCTTCCGCGCGGAGTACGCGGGCAAGCGCTACTCATTCGGCTACCCCGCGTGTCCCCGGCTGGAGGACCAGTCGAAGCTCTTCACCGCGCTGCGACCGGAGGACATCGGCGTGCAGCTCACCGACGGCTGCATGATGGAGCCGGAGGCCTCCGTGTCCGCCCTCGTCTTCCACCATCAGCAGGCGTCGTACTTCTCCGTGACGTGAGCGGAAGGTGCCGTGACGCCAGGGCGGCGGTCAGCACCGCCCGCTGGCGTTGGACGCCCGTGACTCGAATGGAAGTGGCTTGAGGCCCGGGCGGTCCGTCAGAAGCGGCCGCCCAGGCTGAGCCCGGCGCTGAAGAGGTCGCCGTCATCATCGGCGCCGGGGGCGAAGTCTCCGCCGCCGGCGAACACGCGATAGGTGGCACGCGCGCCCGCCGTCACGCCGTTGTAGCGGTACTCGACTCCGGCGGTGAGCGGCACCTCGGCCAGGAAGGTGTCGTCGAACTGGCGCGCGTTGGCCTCGGAGGTCGCGTCCAGGTAGCTGACGCCCACGCCCGCGCCGAGGAAGGGCTTCCAGTTCTCCCGGACGGTGGGGCCCACCTTGGCCAGCGCTCCCAGGTTGTGGCGCCACAGTGTCGCGTTGTCGATGTCCGCGAAGCCGTTGGCGGAGCCCTCGTAGCCCAGCTCCAGGCCCACCGCGGGCAACAGCTGCGCATCCGCCTGGAGCCCCAGGAACGTGCCCACATCCGTCTCCGTGCCCAAGTCACCGGTGTACGCCGTGACACCGCCTCGGACGGTGAGGCCGGGGGCGCCGAAGAAGGGGGCTGGCTGCTGCTGTTCGCGCACCTGGGAGTCCTTCGCGAGGGAGGGGGCAGCCCATCCCAAGGTCGCCAGCAGCACGCCTGCTCGCCAGATTGGAAGCACCATGTCGGATTCCTCCTCCTTGGGACGCCCCAGGGGGCCCCTGGCAAGGATGAGGTCGTCTCGTTCAGAGAAGGCCCGGCGCCTGGGGAAGCCCAAGGTGCCCCGCTGGCGGAGGGAGCGGGTAGACTCGCCGGCCATGAGCGCGCCCAACATCCGCCGAGCCGTCCAGTTGCTGCCCGCCTGTGCCACGACGGGGATTGGAAGCCTGCCCCATACGCAGGTGGAGCTGGGGCTCCAGGTCGCCCTGTCGATGGACATCCCGTTCCTCCCGCAGCTTCCGGTGGGCAAGCCCTCGGAGCTGATGATTCCGGCGGCGCTCGAGGGGTTGCCGGGCCTGCGCTTTGACGAGGAGGGCCTGTGCACGGTGGACCTGAAGGCCTGGGAGGAGGGGCGCGGCGAGTTCGAGGCCAAGCTGGACGCGGCCCTCGCGGCGGGGACGCTGGAGGCGTACGAGCCCACCCCCGAGGCGTGCCGTGCGTGGCGTCCCTTCTTGTGGGAAGTGGAGCATCGCAAGCTGGCGTTCGCGAAGGCGCAGCTCGCGGGGCCGTTCACGGTGCGCTCGGTGGCGCGCACGGACTCGGGCCTGTCCGCGCTGGAGGTACCCGGACTGGACCAGGTGATTTTCCGACTGGTGCTGGCGCGCTCGCTGGCGATGGTGAAGGCGCTGCGGCGCGCGGGCACCACGCCGCTGTTCTTCCTGGATGAGCCCGGGCTCTATGCCTTCCAGCGCGTCCAGCCTCGTCACCTGCTGGCGCTCCAGGAGCTGAGGCTCTTGGTGGTGGCGCTCCAGCGTGAAGGCGCGCTGGTGGGGCTGCACTGCTGTGGCAACACGGACTGGGCCGCGCTGCTGGACGTGCAGCCGGACCTGTTGTCGCTGGATGTGCGGCTGTCGCTGGATGCGATGCTGGAGGAGGGTGACGCGCTGGAGCGCTATCTGAACTCTGGCGCGACGCTGAGCCTGGGCATCATTCCCACGGACCTGGCGTCGACGTACGAGGTGACGGAGCTGGCGGATTCGGTGGAGGCCTCGTTGAAGGCCGCATTGCCGCGCGGCTTCACCTTCCCTCGGGCCGTGTCGACGGTGCTGCTGACGCCCGCGTGCGGACTGGCCATGCGCTCGGTGGTGGATGCGGAGCGCGTCCTCTCCGAGTTGAAGGTGGCCCAGCGGAGGCTGCGTGGCGCGCTCGAAGCCGAGCGCCCCGTGCTGCACGCGCCGCCTCCGCACTGAGCAAGGCGGCACGGTGGAGGTCGCGTGGAGCGCTCGAAGCCGAGCGCCCCGTGTTGCACTCGCCGCCTCCTCACTGAGCAAGACGGCCACGGAGGCCGTCCGCGCTCCGGTGTCGGACGCTCCACGCCAAAAGGCGCGGAGCGAGGAGTGTCTACTGGCGGCCGAGCCTCAGCTCTCGTTCGGCCTGCTGCCAGTCCTGCTCGTGACTGCCGTGGTTGCCGCCTCGTGCCAGATAGATTTCGTAGGCGCGCCGGGCAATCTGCTCATGAGGAATGGGGCCGCGTGAGGCCTTGGACCCGTTGGCGTGTTCCGTGGGCTGCGTCGCCGTATGCGGGGTCGACTTTTGTGTGTTGTTGCGAGCCATCGAGGCGCCTCCGGGAAAGGGCGCGCGAAGCTTGAGTCTCGAGAGGTGCACGCGAAAGCGACCTGATGCGTTGGGGGTTGGCGACGCAACATGCCGAGTGACGCCGTGTCGCGCGGTGGACAGCGCGGGCGCGTGACGCGGATTTGACGTGACTCGCGAGGCAGAGCGAGCAGGCACGGCCCTACTTCAGCGCGGTCATCGCTGCTTCGAGCGCGCGCTGCATCGCGGTGCTCATGCCGAGGGTCGCCGCTTCAGACGGTGTGCACCAGCGCAGTTCCTGGAATGCCGCCGAGCGGGTGGGGCGCAGCGGCCCCGATACCCGGTAGAGGCGCAGCGTGAGGTCGCGATGGGTGAGCTGCCGCTTCACCGTGCCCAGCATGGCCTCCAGCTTCACGCCCGCGCCCAGCGCTCCAGTGAGGCGGAGTGTGGTTTCCGCTTCGGTGGCGTCCTCATCCACCTCGGCGGCGGGGAGTTCCCACAGGCCCCCGAAGAGGCCGGAGTCCGCGCGGCGAGCGAACAACAGGGTGTCCGCGTGGGCCCACACGGCGAGGGCCAGCGTCAGCTTCTTCGGCGCGGCGCGCACCCTGGCGGGTGGCAGCTCGTCCACGCGGCCCTTGCGGAAGGCGACGCAGCCGGTGCGCACCGGGCACAACAGACACAGCGGGTTCTCCGGGCGGCACGTCGTGGCGCCGTGCTCCATGAGCGCCTGGTTGAAGTCGCCGGGCCGCTCGCCCTTCACCAGCAGGGTGGCGAGTTCCCAGAGCGTGGCCTCTCGCTCGCGGTCACCGGGGAGACCTTCCACTTCGAAGAGTCGGGACAGCACGCGCGCGACGTTGCCATCGACGAGCGGAGCCTGTTCTCCGAAGGCGATGGAGGCCACCGCGCCGGAGGTGTAGCGGCCGAAGCCAGGGAGAGAGAGCAGCTCCGCCGCGGTCGAGGGCAGCTTGCCGCCGAAGCGCGACACCACTTCCTGCGCGGCGCGGTGCAGGTTGCGCGCGCGGGAGTAGTAGCCCAGGCCCTTCCAGCCGGAGAGAACGTCATCCAGCGGAGCGGCGGCCAGGGCGAGCACCGTGGGGAATCGCGCGAGGAAGCGCTCCCAGTAGGGAATCACGGTGGCCACCTGCGTCTGCTGGAGCATGACCTCGCTCAGCCAGATGGCATACGGGTCCTTCGTGCGGCGCCAGGGCAGGTCGCGCTTGTTCCGGTCGTACCAGTCCAACAGGGGGGCGCGGACCGAGGCGAGGTGCGCGGTGCTCGGAGTCACCGTGGGAACACGGGCCGACACGACGGTACGCGGTGGACGACCGCGCTTCGCGCGAGGAGGCTCCACGGGTGTGGCCTCATGAGTCATCGCGGCAACGGGGACTGAAGACTGTGCGGGCACGGCTTCAGGCTTGCGCGGCGGACGACCTCGACGCGGACGGACCACGTTCCGGTCCTGCTCCGTCGTGGGTTCGGCCGGGGGCGCCGCACCCGAGTCCAGCATTCCAAGCTGCGTCTGGGTGTCCGGTGTTGCGGCGCGCTTCGTGGGGCGACTGCGGGGACTCATGCGTCTTTCTTCACGGGGTTGGCCATGCGGTGGGCAACACGGTCGAACAGGCCGGGGACGAATCGGTTGGCCAGTACCATGACGCGTCCGGGGAGGGTGAGGATGGTGTCGCGCCGTCCTCGCACGCTCGCGCGCACCATCGATTGGGCGACTTCCTCCGACGACATGGCCTTCAACGGAACGGCTTCCTGCGCCCAGCCCTCCGCGTTCAACCGGTGCTCGCGGAACTCGCTCTCGGTAAAGCCCGGAGACACGAGCAGCACGCGGATGCCCTCCGTCGCCAGCTCCGTGCGCAGCGACTCCGTCATCGCGTTCACCGCGGCCTTCGACGCGCAGTACCCACCCAGCAACGGCAACCCGCGATGTCCGAGCACGGAGCTGACATTCACCACCTGGGCCCCGCGCCGTCCGCGCAGCAGTGGCAGCGCCGCGCGAGTCACCCGCCACAGCGCGAACACGTTCAGCTCGAAGACCTGCCGAAGCTGCTCCTCGCTGATGGACGCCAGGGGGCCGTACAAGCCCTGGCCCGCGTTGTTCACCAGCACGTCCAGCCCACCGAAGGCGGCCTGTGTCTCGCGCATGAGGTGCTCCACGTCCTCGCTGCGCGTCACGTCGCACCGCACGGACAGTGCCCTGACGCCGAGTGACTCCACTTCATGGGCCACATCCTCCAGTCGCTCCAGTCGCCGGGCGGCGAGCACGACATGCGCCCCGGCAGCGGCGTAGGCCCGAGCCGCCGCGCGGCCGATGCCGCTGGACGCTCCTGTGATGAGGACGACTCGCTCCTTGAAGGGTTGGCTCTTCATGGTGGCGGGGACCATACTCCCAGGGTTGCGCACCCGGACTGTCATTCAACCCGCTCCGGGGGCTCGTTTCCCTGCCTGTTCCCCTTCTGGCGGAGCGAGCGAACGCCTAGGATGCGCCGCCTCCATGCGGCGCCCCCCTCTCAGCAACGACTTCTCCTGGTCCAAGAGCCGCCACGAGAAGTTCTCCGAATGCCTGCGCTCCTACTACTTCTACTACTACCGCTCGTGGGGCGGGTGGGAGGCGGACGCGCCGAAGGACGTGCGAGAGCTGTACGTGCTCAAGAAGCTGGCCAACCGCTTCAGTTGGGCGGGCAGCATCGTGCACGAGCAGATCAAGGACGTGCTCCTGGACTGGCGCGCGGGGCGCACTGTCGACCCGGCCGCGGTGGAGGCCCGGGCCCGCAAGGTGATGCAGGACGACTTCCGGCACTCGCGCGGGAAGCTCTACTGGTCGCAGAAGTACCGCAAGCCGTTCACCGGACTCGTCGAGCACGAGTACGGCGACGTGCTGCCGGACGAGGCCTGGAAGCAGAACTGGGAGACGGTGCGCGCGGCGCTGGCGTGGTTCTTCACGTCGCGCTGGCCCGTCATCGCCAAGAGCCTCAAGCCCGAGCAGTGGTTGGAGGTCGACGCGGGCTTCGACTTCGCCCACTTCACGCTGAACGGGCTGAAGGTGTTCGCCATCCCCGACTTCGCCTTCGTGGACGCCGACGGCACGCCCGTCGTGGTGGACTGGAAGACGGGCAAGTCTCGCGATGGCTATGACGAGCAGGTGCTCGGCTACGCGCTCTACGTGTCGCAGCGCTACCGCTTCCCGGTGGAGAAGGTGCGCGCGTCGCTGGTGTACCTCAACGAGGGCAAGGAGCAGGACGTCCAGGTGGACCTGGGCGCCATGGCGTCCTTCCACCAGCACTTCGAGACGAGCGTGGCGAAGATGCGCTCACTCTTGAAGGACCCGGCGACGAACACGCCGCTGGACGCGTCCGCCTTTCCGACCTCGGAGTCCCTGTCTCCGTGCGTGCGTTGCGTCTTCCGTCGTCCCTGCGGGCGAGAAGCCGCCGTGACGGCGCAGCAGTCCTCGTCCCAGCAGGTGGCGTGAGGCGTCAGCGGGTGGAGGCGAGCCGGCGCACGACGACGCCGGCCGCGTTCATCCCGAAGCACGACGTGACGAAGGACACGCTTCCGTCAATCTGCGTGCGGTGGTCGCACGTGTGGAAGTCGTTGTCGTTCGGGCACACGCAGAGGAAGCCGTCCGTGGAGTCGTCGTAGTTGAGGGCCACGGGCATGCGCCGCGCTTCGATGGAGTAGACGGCGGTGATGCCGGTGTGCCGGTCCGTCTCCACGCCGTACTTGCGCTTGAGCAGCTTGCGGATGTCCTTGGCGAACGGGTCCATGTGCGTCTCGGACAGGTCCTCCACGCGGATGGCGGTGGGGTCCAGTCGCGCGGCGGCGCCCATGGAGCTGACCACGGGAATGCCCAGCGACACGCAGCGGTGCAGGAGGTGCAGCTTCGCCTTCACGTTGTCGATGGCGTCGACGACGAAGTCGTACTGACCGGCCTGGAGCATCTGCTCCGCGATTTCCTCGCGGTAGAACTCGCGCACGGCTTCGACCTTCGCCTCCGGGTTGATCTCCCGGCAGCGCTGCGCCATCAGGTCCGCCTTCGGCTTGCCCACGGCCTTCACCGTCGCGTGGAGCTGGCGGTTGGTGTTGGTGACGCACACGTCATCGTGGTCCACCAGCGTGAGGTGGCCGATGCCACTGCGCACCAGTCCCTCGGCCGCGTAGCTGCCCACGCCGCCCAATCCGAACACCACCACGCGTGCGTTGGCCAGCCGCTCCATCGCAGTGTCGCCCAGCAGTCGGCCCGTGCGGTCGAAGCGCCGGGACAGCTTGAAGGGCCTGGCGAGCGAGCCCGTGGCCGCATTCGGCGTGGCCGTCGTGGCGGCGGGCGGGGTCTCGGGCTGGGGAGGGGCGGGCGGTGGGGGCTGCGGGTTCATGGGAGTCCTCTATAACGCGACCGCTCGCCTACCGCGAAGCGGGGGGAAAACCTTCCCGGAAGAGCCTGCGGGCATTCTCGGTCGTCCGCTGGGCGACCTCGTCGAGGGGCTCCCCTCGGACGCGGGCCATCCCCTCCAGGATGTGGGGCAGGTAGGCCGGCTCGGAGCGGCCCCCCCGGTGGGGCGTGGGCGCCTGGTCCGGGGCGTCCGTCTCCGCCATCAGTCGCTCCAGGGGAATGGCGCGCAGCGCATCCAGCGGCTTGCGTGCCTCCGCCCACGTCACCGGGCCCGCGAAGGAGAAGTGGCAGCCCTTCTGGAGATAGAAGCGCGCCAGCTCCACGCCGCCGCTGTAGCTGTGCATGAGCAGGCCCGCCTCCGGAATCTGCTCCTGCTTGAGCAGTTCGATGAGCGCGGGATGGAGTCGGTGACAATGCATCAACACGGGGAGCTGGTGCTTGCGAGCGAGCGCCAGGTGCCTCCGGAGCACCGACACCTGTCGCTCCAGCGGCGCGCCGGGAAGGGACGGACCATCCAGTCCGCACTCGCCCACGGCCACCGCGCCGCCCTTCGACAACAGCGCGTCGAGCAACTCCAGCGCCACGTCGTCCTCCTCGGGCGTCATCTCCGGCAGGAGCTGGGGGTGGATGCCCAGGCCCACCTGGATGCGGGGCTCGTTCCGGGACAGCGCCAGCAAGGGTTCCCAGTCATGCGTGCCCACGCCGGGGATGAGGATGCCTTGGAGGCCCGCGGCCCAGGCTCGCTCCAGCACGAAGGTTCGGTCCTCATCGAATCGCGTCGCATCGAGATGGCAGTGGGTGTCGATCATTCATCACGCCGTGGGGCATCGCCGTTCAATCAGGAACACGCTTCTGGAACCCACCCCGGGGAACCATCGCGGTCATTTTCCCGAGGCTATACGCCCTCCTCTTTTTTGGAGGGGCAATATGGACAAGCGAGTCGTCGGGGCGCTGTGTTGCGCGCTGTGGGTACTCTCGTCGGGGTGTGCTGACGAGTGCGTCGACCAGTTCGATTGTCGCGCGGACAATGGCCAGCCCGCCGAGGGGCAGGAGTGGGTCTGCACCGCCGACAATGAATGTGAGCAGCGTCCCATTCCCGCTCCTCCCGAGCCGGACGCGGGAGAGCCTGACGCGGGAGAGCCGGATGCGGGTGTCCCGGATGCGGGAGAGCCTGACGCGGGCGTGCCGGATGCGGGCCCGGCGGATGGTGGAGGCCAGGGCACGGCGGGGAAGGGCGAGAGCTGCGCGGCCTCCGCGGATTGCATCGCGGGCTTGCGCTGTGAGGGCACACCCCTGACGTGTCAGGCGCAGCATGTCGCAGTGACGGGGCGCGACGACGCGGGTGTCTCGAAGGCGCTCGTCATGCGCTACGACACGCCGGGCATGACGGCGTTGTCGGACGGGGATACGGACAGCCGCTACCCGCGCTGGGCACCGAGCGGCACGCGGGTATCGTTCGCGCAGGGGGCCGTGGACACGTCCACGGAGAAGGTCGCGGGTGACCTGACGGTGCGCGATGTTCCGCTCGTTCAGGGGCAGGCCCTGGTCCTCGCGGATGGTGGTTCGGGCAACACGGAGAGCTTCCGCTCCATGGAGTGGGAGCCGAGCAGCTCCATCGCCTGGGTGCGGCAGAACGGCAGCAGCCGCTCGGGCATCTCCGTGGTGTCGACGGACCCCGCGGGCAGCGTGGTATCGCAGGCCACGACGACGGGCGCGTTCCCGGACTGGGCTCCGGATGGCACGACGTTCGTCTACAACGTGACGGGCGAGGGCCTGTTGACCTCGAGCCTCGGCGCCTCGCCGACGCCCCTGGCCAACTCGGGGGCCACCGCGGAGCAGGCGCACTACAACCACGTCAATTCCCAGCTCCTGTTCCTGTCCAACCCGAACAACGAAATGGTGACGTTCGCCGGGGACGCCATCCCCGTGCCGCTGTTCCGGCTGTACTCGCTCAACGTGACGGGGGGTGGGCAGCCCCAGCTCATCGCGGATGTCTCCACGGAGACGTCCACGGATGGCACCATCGACTCGTTCATCGCCAGTCCCATCTGGGCTCCGGATGGGACCTGGTCCGCGTACGTGCGCGCGTACTACTTCAAGCCCACCACGGGAGATGCCGTGCTGTGCGGCGGGGGCGTTTCTCCCTGCCAGACGCGACCGGGCAACGCCGTCTTCCTGCGCGCAATCAATCCGCAGGATGGCACCGCCACGGGCACCGAGGTGCGGCTCGCGGATGACGGCACGCTCCCGTCGTTCTCTCCGGACGGACGTTTCGTTGCCTTCATCAAGGCGGGGCAGCTCAACGTCCAGCAGGTCGACCCCGCCACCGGCGCTCCGGTGAACGCGGCCATCGTCCATCCCAGGGCGGGCTACACGCTCCAGACAGGTGACAGCGACGACCACCGGCCGCGCTGGCAGCCCCGGTAGTCCGAGTCGTGTTTGGCCCGCGTTCCGGTGAAGTGTCCGGGGCGCGGGCCTGCCGTCCTTCGCGAGCGACGCGTCGAGTACTGCTCGGCCGCGCTGGCAGCCCCGGTAGTCCGAGTCGTGCTCGGCCCGCGTTCCGGTGGAGTGTCCGGGGCGAGGGCCTTCCGTCCTTCGCGTGCGACGCGTCGAGCCTTGCGGCTCGGGGTGTCACCGGAATAGGCAGGGGCCCTCGGTCCGCCGCATGTGTGGGGGCCGTGCCCCGGAGGACTCGGATGAAGACTGGCCTCGTGACGCTCGGTGTCCTGCTGTTCGCTGGCTGTGCCACCGTGCCGACCGCGCGACTGGACGATGGCGGCGGTGGCACCGTGGCCGCTGACCCGCACCCGGACGTGGAGCCTGTGCGCCTGGAGACGCGCGCGGGCACCTTCCTGGTGCACCCGAACAACGCCGAGGACTTCTCACGCGCGCTCGCGGGCGAGCCTACCCAGCAGAACTACACCAGCGAACTGCTGGCGGGAGACTGACACCCAGGGCTCCCGGCCGCGTCCCGAGTCGAGGGAGCGGCCCGAGGGAGCCTGGGATGCTGTCGTGCTTCAACCTACGACGATGATGCGGCGCCCCAGGGCCCGCGCCATCTGCGGCGAGGTCATCACCTCCAGCGCCTCACCGAGTTCGCCACCGGCCGTGTCGAAGGCCGCGGCGATGACTTCCCCCACGGTGAGCTGGGCCCTCTCCGCGGCCACCCGGGCCCGCTGAGCCGTCCGCCGGAGCGCGGGCATCACCCGGCGACCCTGCCTGCGGACCGTGACGCTCTTGCGTGTCGTCCTCTTGGCCATGTGCTCCTCCCACCACGCGGTTCAGCGCGGGTGAGTACACCTGGGGTCTGACATATGCAGACGAGGTGCCAGTCGAAGGCTCACCTGGCAGGTAACCTGCTCTACGGGATTTCCCTGTAGTGAAGCAGGGTTCCAGGTTCACCACCTCACGGTAAACGTCGGGGTTCGGAACCGATTCCTCGTTCTGTCGAGATTTTTCGTTCAGCCAGCCCGGGAATCTCGACGTTTCGTTCAAGAGTCGAGAGTCGGCCAGAAGCCGCAAGGACTGCGAGTGTGCTCAGTCTTGAATGACTCAGGTGTCATTCGAGCCCCGCCCTTTTGGTCGAAAAATTGGCACTGCGGGGTGAGGCTGACACGCGCGTCGCGCTCTCGTGGGCGGAGTGTTCAGTGCGGTATACGCCGGCGCATGCCTCAGACCCTCTGCCCGAGCTGCGGTCATAGCCCCATTCCCCGGGGTGCCACGGCCTGTCCCGCCTGTGGTGAGCCGTTCGATCATCTCCAGTCGTACAAGAAGGTCGGCCGCACGCGGCTGGACAGGTTGGGGGACGCGGTGGACGACGACGCCACGGTGTTCGGTGGCGACCTGGTGACGAGCGCGGTGTCCGCCCATCCAGGGCCCGTGGCGGGTGTGCTGGGGGCGAGCGCGGCGGCGTGGTTCCTGCGAGCCGGTGGCGTGTTGGGCTCGCTCCAGGACCCCTCGTGGACGTACGGGCTGGTGGCGCTGGACCTATTGCTCGCGCTGGTGCTGGTGGTCAACCGGGGGCCCGCGAAGGGGCTCGCGCAGACGGGGCTGGTGGTGCAGCTGTTGGCCACGGCCTGGCTTGCGCGCGCGGCGCCGACGGCCCCGGTGCACGTGGCCTACTTCGCGCTGGGACTGGTGGCGCTGACGCTGGTGCTGGGCGAGCCCGGCGCCGCGCGGCGGTACGTGGGCCTGGGGCTGGGACTCGCCGTGGCGTTGGCGTCGTCGGCGCTCCTCGCCATTCCGGGGACGCTGACTCCGGGGGGCGGTGGCGGCGTCCGCCAGCTCCTGGTCGGCAGCGAGCTGGGATACCGGCTGGAGCTGCCCGTGGGGTGGGAGCGGCTGACGCGCGAGCAGCTCTCCACGCACCTGGTGCTGCCCACGGCGACGCTGAATGGCAGTGGCGTGGGCTTCGGCGACGTGGCGCGAGGACGCTTCGGTCTCTTGTGGGTGGAGCGCTCGCCGGGTGTGTCGCTGGCGGCGGGGTGTCAGGGCCTGCTGCGCTCGTTGGGGGGGGCGTCGAATGCGCCGTTGACGCGTCCCGCGCCCGCGGCGCTGGGAGGCCGCACGCAGCTCTACGCGCTGAACACGTCGGCGGGGGCGCGAGGCACGCTGGGCTGCGGGCTGCTGGCGGATGGTCGACTGGTGGGGCTGGCCGTCGTCGCCGCCGGGTCGGGTGATGTACAGACGGGCGATGCGCAGGGGGCCGCGGCCTTCGCGGCGGTGGGCGAGGGACTCGCGTTGCAGTAAAGGGCAGCCCGCCATGAACGTTCAGGTCCTCTTCCACGACAACTGCTTCGACGGTGCCGCGAGCGCCGCGGTGTTCTCCCGCTTCTATCGGGAGCGCGTCCGCGCGGACGCGGCCTTTGGCTACCAGGGCCTGAATCACAAGCCGGGCGCGGAGGGCATCGACCCGGCGGTCTTCACTGGCGAGGAGAACGTCATTGTCGACTTCCGCTACAGCCAGGACGCGCGGCTGACGTGGTGGTTCGACCACCATGCCTCCGCCTTCCAGCAGCCGGGGGACGAGGCGCACTTCCGCGCGGACACCAGCGGGCGCAAGTTCCACGACGGGCACCGCAAGAGCTGCACGAAGTACCTGGCGGACGTGGCGCACGAGCGCTTCGGCTGGGATGCGTCGTCGCTCTCGGACCTCATCCACTGGGCCGAAATCATCGACGGCGCCCAGTTTCCGTCGCCCCAGATGGCGGTGGCGCTGGAGGAGCCCGCGCTGCGCATCATGACGGTGCTGGAGGCGAACAAGGACCCGGCGCTCATCCCCGAGGTCATCCGGCGCATGCAGTCGGAGTCGCTCGCGGAGCTCGCCGCCTCGCCGCTCATCGCCACGCCGCTGGCCCCGCTGCTCTCGCGTCACCAGGGCCACATCGAGCTGGTGCGCGCGAAGGCCCGCTACGAGCGCGGCGTCGTCTTCTTCGACCTGGTGGACGAGGGCGTCGACAGCCTCAACAAGTTCATCGCGTACGCGCTCTATCCGGATGCGCGCTACACGCTGTGGGTGGGCAAGGGCGCGTCGCGCGCCAAGGTGTCGCTCGGCTCCAACCCGTGGAAGCCGGAGCTGCGCAAGCACGACCTGTCCGCGATTGCCGGCCGGTTCGGCGGTGGCGGCCATCCGGTGGTGGCGGCGGCCAGCTTCAAGGCGGACCAGTCCGACAAGGCCCGCGCCGCGTACCAGGAGATTCTCGCGGAGCTGTCCACCGCGGGCTGACGGAGGGGCGGACTACCGGCGCTCGAAGAACGAGAAGCCGGCCAGCCGCAGCAGTCGCACCACCGTCACCATGGGCAGGCCCTGCACGTTGGCGCGGTCTCCTTCCAGTCGCGCCAGCAGTGCCTGTCCCGCGCCCTCCACGCGGTAGCTGCCGCAGCAGCCCTCCCACTCGTTCAGGTCCAGGTAGCGCTCCAACTCGTCGGGCGTCACGGCGTGGAAGGTGAGTCGGGCGGTCTCCACGGCCTCGCTGACGTGGCCTCCGGGGCCCACGAGGCAGACGCCGGTGTGGATGTCGTGGGTATGGCCCAGCAACTTGCCCAGTTGCCCGCGCGCGGCGTCGCGGTTGTCGGGCTTGGTGAGCGTCTCGCCGGCGACTTCGACGAGCTGGTCGGCGCCCAGCACCCAGGCGTCCGGGTTGCGCGCGTGGACCGCGCGGGCCTTGCGGGCCGCCAGCTCCCGGACCGCCTCCTTCGCGGACAGGTGGGGAGCCACCGTCTCGTCCACCCCTGGGGAATGGGTGCGGTAGGGCAGGCCCAGGCCGTCCATCAGCGCTCGGCGGGCGCTGGACGTGGACGCCAGAATCAAGTCTCTCATGGGGCTCCCACCCTAGTTCACCCGAGCGCGCGCGGGGATGCCGCCTGCCGAGCGAGCATGCACGTCCCCGCTTCCCGGCCACGAGGTGATGCCGTAGCCTGACGCCCCATGTCGCGGCGCGGTCTGCTCGCCCTCTGCCTTCTCCTCACCGCGTGTAAGCGGAACGCCTCGGCCCCGGAGACGGGAGACGCCGGTCCGCCGGAGGTGTCCTCGGTGAAGGCCCCGGCGGCCAATGCCTCCCCGGCGGAAGGTGCCGACGTCGCCTCGCGTCCCGTGCAGCCGCTCGCGGTGTGTCGCGCGCAGGGCAGCTCTCCGCTGGACGCGGCGCGCGGGTACTACGACGGAGGTCGCTTCGAGGAGGCGCTGTCGTGCGCGGCGCAGGCGGCGGCCCTGGAGCCGGACCTCGCGGCGGCCCATGCCGAGCGCGGCGTGGCGCTGGCCGCGCTGGGACGCGAGCCCGAGGCCCAGCTCGCCTTCGCGCGGGCGCTCGCCATCGACCCGGGGGACTCGGATGCGCTGCTGGGCGCGGCGCACCTCTATGCCGTGCAGCTGCCCTCCACGCGCGAGCGAGACGAACTGGGCACGCTCTACGCCGAGCGCGGCCTGTCTCAGCCCGGCACGCCTCCGGAGCTGATTCCGCATCTGGCGCTGGTGGCGGCCATGGCCTTCAACGACCTGGGCCAGTCGGAAGAGGCCCTGGCGCGCGCGGCCATCGTCCTGGCCCGGGAGCCGGGCAGCAGGGAAGCGCTCTACGAGCGGGCCCTGGCCCTCTTCGAGCTGTGTCGCTTCGCCGAGGCGAAGGTGGCCTTCCAGGGGCTCGTGTCCGACGCGGAGCGCGCCGCGCATGCGCACCAGCACCTGGGCTTGCTGCTGGAGCGAGAGGGGAAGTGGAAGCAGGCGCAGGTCCACTTCGACAAGGCCCGGAGCCTGGCGCCGGAGGACTTCCCGACGCCGCCCCTGCCTGGCGAGGACGCCTTCCGCCTGGACGTGGCGCGGGCCGTGTCGGAGCTGCCCGTGGACATGCGGGGTGACCTGGAGGGCGTGCCCGTCACCGCGGAGGAGTTGCCCGCCGAGGGTGACTTGCTGGCCAACCAGCCTCCGCTGTCGCCCACCATCCTTGGATTGTTCAGAGGGCCGCCGCTGGGCGCGCCGTGCGACGGAACGGAGACACCGTGCCGCTCCGTGGTGCTCTACCGACGCAACCTGGCGAGGGCCGTGCGCACGCCGGCGGAGCTGCACGAGCAGATTCGCGTGACATTGCTGCACGAAATCGGGCATCTGCGAGGGGAGGACGATGAAGAACTGGCCGCGCGCGGCCTGGAGTGACGCGAATGGCCATCAACGTAACGCTTCCCGTGGCACGTACGACTCCCAAGGGCGCGAAGTCCCTGCGCACCGGAAACCCCTGGCTGTACCGCACCGAGCTGGCCGCCCCGCCCGACGTGACGGGCCCTGGCGCGGTGGTGCTGGTGGTGGACTCGCAGGGCAACCCCATTGGCCAGGCCCTCTATGCGCGGCGCTCCCCGCTGGCGCTGCGGCTGCTGACGCGCAAGCCTCCTCGCGAGCAGCCGGTGAACGACCTCTTCTTCCGTCGTCGCCTGGAGGCCGCGCTCGCGCGCAGGTCCTCGCTGTCCGGGCGCGACGGTCTGCGGCTGGTGCATGGTGAGTCGGACCAACTGCCCGGTCTCTTCGTGGACCGCTACGGCAAGGGCCTGACGCTCCAGACGCTCTCCGAGGGCATGGACGCCCGCAAGGAGTCCCTGGCGAAGATGCTGGTGGAACTCACCGGCGCCACCCACGTGGTGTGCCGCGACGACGCCTCCGGCCGCGACTTCGAGGGCCTTCCGCGCGAGTCGCGCTTCCTGCACGGCGAGGGCGAATCGCGCTTCACGTACCACGAGGGCGACAACCGCTTCGAAGTGGACCTGCTGGGCGACATGAAGACGGGCGCCTTCCTGGACCAGGTGGACAACCACCTGCGCGCCGGAGAGCTGGCGCGCGGCGAGGCGCTGGACCTCTTCAGCTACCACGGTGGCTTCGCGCTGGCCCTGGCTCGCAACTCCGAGTCGGTGCTCGCGGTGGAGCAGGACGAGAAGGCCGCGGCGCGCATCGGCGAAAACGCCCGCGCCAACAACCGGACGAACGTCAGCGTGGAGAACGCCAACGCCTTCGATGTGCTCAAGCGCTTCGACTCACAGAGCCGGCGCTTCGACACCATCGTGTTGGACCCGCCGGGGCTCGCCAAGCGCCGCGAGGGCCTGGAGACCGCGCTGCGCGCCTACCACGAGCTGAACCTGCGCGCGTTGCGCTGCTTGAAGCCGGACGGACTGCTCGTCACCTGCTCGTGCTCCGGCAAGCTGGACCGCGCGGGCTTCGAGGAGATGCTGCTCGGCGCCGCGGCGGACGCCAAGCGCCCGATTCAGATTCTGGAGCGCCGGGGCGCGGGCCTGGACCACCCGGTGCTCGGTGGGTTGCAGGAGACGGAGTACCTCAAGGCCCTCTACGTGCGCGCCCTCTAGCAGCGCGCGCGCACGGGGACGACGGGGCTGCTCACGACAGCCCCAGCTCCTTGCGCAGCTTGCCCACGACCTTGAAGTACTCGGTTCGAGGGAAGGGGACATTCAGGATGTGGAAGTCCTTCTTGGCCAGCCCCACGCAGCCGAAGCAGTAGTTGCAGTCCTGCAGGTTGCGGCAGAGCACCAGGTACGCGCTGGTGGTGCAGTTCTCGCTCTGCAGGCAGTAGGCGCACGCGTGACAGCTCTTGCACTCCACGCAGTGCGAGCAGTTGTTGCACAGCTCGCACCGCGTGCAGTGGGTGCACTGGAAGCAGCTGTCGCAGTCCTTGCAGAACATGCAGTTGGCGCAGCGCTGACATCCCTCGCATGCGTAGGAGCCGGGGTTGCCGGGGTCCGACGCAAAGCTCTTGGTGAGCTTCTGGAGTTGTTCCAGGAACTCCCGCTTGCCGAGCGTCGCCACCAACGCGCGTGCGGCCTTCTCCGCGGCGAGCGGATCCACTGCGTCGGGCCGCGTACCTTTCTCCTTCACCACCCGGGACACTCCTTGCCCATTGTCGGGGCTCACTGAAGCCGGGCCAGCCCGGCCAGGTCGATTCCACGCGCCACCCGCCGCACCTCCACCGTACCCGGGAAACCCCGGCTGGTGACGGCCACCACGAAGCGGTCGCCCACCAGCAGGTTGGCCTCCGCCAGCGACTCCTCCGCGTCGTACCTCACGAAGCCCACCGCGTCCTTCCAGTGGATGGGGGCCGCCGGGTCGCTGGGTGCCCGGTCCTTGGCCCGCTCCGCCGCGTCGCGGATGGCCTGTCCAATCTTCTCGCCCATCGTGGTGTCCACGATGCGCACCTTCACCTCTCGTCCCTCACCTCGGGTGAACAGGCGCTCGGCCTCGGAGACGGACACCTCGCCGTACTTGCCGGTGGAGCCCTGGGTGCGCGCGACGGTGAACCCCTCCAGCGTCTCTGGGAGGAAGGGGGCCAGCGTCTTGAAGTACACGCAGGGCGCGCTCGCGGCGGGCACGGAGGCTTCCACCTCGCGTGAGGCGCCGTCACGGTCCAGGCATCCGACACCTGGAGCGAGCGCGAGCAGGGCGGCGGTGAGGCGGAGGAGAAAGTTGTCGCGCACGGACGAATCAAAGGGTATCCCCGGCCCGCGCGCAATGGACCTCTCGAAGCTCAACCCTCCTCAGCGCGAGGCCGTGGTTACCCTCCAGGGGCCCTTGCTGGTTCTCGCGGGTGCTGGCAGCGGCAAGACTCGCGTCATCACCCACCGCATCGTCCACCTGCTCAACGAGCGACCAGACCACATCCTGGCTCGCAACATCCTCGCCGTCACCTTCACCAACAAGGCGGCGACCGAGATGAAGGAGCGCCTGGTCCACATGGCCGGGCCGCGCGCGCAGGGCGTGCTGGTGTGCACCTTCCACGCCTTCGGCGCGGAGATGCTCCGCGAGGACATCCATCGCCTGGGGTGGCCCAAGAAGTTCGCCATCGCGGACATGGGTGATCAGCTGGCCATCATCCGCCGCGCCATGCGCGAGCACCGCATCGACGACCGCGCCTTCGACGCGCGCAAGGTGCTCAACCTCATCTCCAAGGCGAAGAACTCCGGCAAGGCCCCGGAGCCCAAGCCGGAGGGCATCGGTGATGACTACGACCTCATCACCCACATGGTGTACCCGGGCTACCAGCTCGCGCTGAAGGCGCAGGGCTCGGTGGACTTCGATGACCTGCTCCTGTTGCCCGCGCGGCTGTTGCGCGAGCACTCGGACCTCTACGTCAAGTACACGCGCCGCTTCCGCTACCTCCTGGTGGACGAGTTCCAGGACACCAACATGGCCCAGCTCGACGTGCTCAAGCTGATGGCCGGCGAGTCGCGCAACGTGTGCGCGGTGGGTGACGACGACCAGTGCATCTACTCGTGGCGCGGCGCGGAGGTGCGCAACATCCTCCACTTCGACCACTTCTTCCCGGGTGGGAAGGAGGTGCGACTGGAGCAGAACTACCGCTCCGTGCAGATGGTGCTGGACGCGGCCAACGCCGTCATCGCGAAGAACCCCGAGCGCAAGGCCAAGCAGATGTGGACCGACCGCAAGGGCGGCCCCAAGGTCAAGGTCGTCGCGTGCCCCAATGACGAGGAGGAGGCCCGCTTCGTCGCGCACGAAATCCAGAAGCACGTGTCGCTGGGCGTCCCCGAGGACGACATCGCGGTGCTCTACCGGACCAACGGCCAGTCCCACCCGGTGGAGGAGATGCTGCGCGAGAAGGGCATCCCCTACGAAGTCGTGGGCGGCAGCGAGTTCTTCGACCGGCGCGAGGTGAAGGATGTCATCGCGTACTTCAAGGTCATCGTGAACCGGCTGGATGAAATCTCCCTGATGCGCATCGTCAACGTCCCGTCCCGGGGCATCGGCGACGTGACGATGGAGCGGCTGCACGGGCACTCGCGCTCCGAGGGCGTCACCCTGTGGACGGTGATGCGCAAGGCCACCGAGTACGAGGATTTGCCCCCCGGCGCCGGCGAGAAGGTCCGCGAGTTCGTGGAGCTGGTGGAGCGCTACCGCGCCGCGTACGAGCACGGCCAGCTGGCCACCGTGACGCGCAAGCTCCTGGAGGAGATTGGCTTTCGCGAGGCCACGCGCGCCCACGCGCCCAGCGCCACCAGCGCGGACAAGAAGCTCAAGGGCGTGGATGGGGTGCTCGGCTCGCTGGAGCGCTTCGAGAAGCGCGAGGGCCCCAAGGCCAGCCTCCTGACGTACCTCAACCGCCTCAGCCTGGACACGAAGCAGGAGGAGGATGACGACGTGCCCGGCGCCAACCGCCGCGTCACCCTGATGACGGTGCACGCGTCCAAGGGCCTGGAGTACCGGCTCGTCTTCTTCATCGGCATGGAGGAGGACCTGATGCCGCACGGAGGCATGCAGGGCGAGGCGCAGAACCTCGAGGAGGAGCGCCGCCTCTGCTACGTGGGCATCACCCGCGCCAAGGAGACGCTGTACCTCACGCGCGCCGTCACCCGCGTGAAGCGCGGCAAGGAAGCCCCCCGGACGCCCTCCCGGTTCCTGGAGGACCTCCCTCCGGAGGTCGCCGAGCACGTCGCCATGGACGCGCCGCGTCAAGGCGACCCCACGCCGGAGGAGAAGAACTTCTTCGCGAACCTCAAGGAGCGCTTCAAGAAGCCGGCGCCCGGGGCTCCGGGGGGCGGTGGGGTGCCTGGGCGGTAGGGTGGGGTGGGGGCGGCAGACAGGCTTTCCAGGGGCGAGGCCCCACCAACCTTGACTTGATCCCCCATGCCGACTAGGAGGGTCGGCCTTTCCAGGCCTCCGTGGAGTTTCAACGGCGGACCTGCGGTTGGTTAGGCACGTTCAGCGGTTCCCCGGCATGCACCTGGCGGCCGCGAGAAGTTTGGAGTGCAAGAAATGTCGCAGAAGACCTACAGCGCGAAGGCTGGGGACATCAAGCGCCAGTGGCACGTCATCGACGTGTCCGACAAGGTGCTGGGCCGCGCGGCGAGCCAGATTGCCACCCTGCTCAAGGGTAAGCACAAGGCCATCTACACGCCGTCCATCGATACGGGCGACCACGTCATCGTCATCAACGCCGAAAAGGTGAAGGTGACGGGAACGAAGGAGCAGGACAAGCTCTACTACCGGCACTCCCGTGCGGGTTTCCCCGGTGGTTTGAAGATCACCAACCTGGAGAAGCTCCGCCAGCGTCACCCCGAGGACGTCATCCTCAACGCCGTGCGCCGCATGTTGCCCCGCAACGCGCTCGGTCGGCAGATGATGACGAAGCTGAAGGTCTACGCAGGTGACACCCACCCGCACGCCGCCCAGAAGCCGGCCGCGTTCGCGGTCGAGGCGTAAGGGAGACAACGTCCATGCCCATTCACCAAGAGCTCGGTTTCTACGCCACCGGCCGCCGCAAGGAAGCCACCGCCCGCGTGTGGCTCCGTCCCGGCACGGGTCAGGTCACCATCAACGGTCGGGAGATCAACGACTACTTCGGTCGTGAGACCTCGAAGATGGTGCTCAATCAGCCTCTCGAGATCCTCGAGCAGAAGGGGAAGCTCGACGTCACCGTGAACGTTCGCGGCGGCGGTCTCTCCGGTCAGGCCGGTGCCATCCGTCACGGCATCGCTCGCGCCCTGTGCGCCTTCAACCCGGAGTTCCGTCCGGCGCTGAAGAAGGCCGGCTTCCTCACCCGCGATGCTCGCGCGGTCGAGCGCAAGAAGTACGGTCAGCCGGGCGCGCGTCGCCGGTTCCAGTTCTCCAAGCGCTAACCGCTCAGGTTGGTTGCTCGGTTGTCTCCCGCGGCGGAGGCTCTCTCACGAGGGTCTCCGCCGTGGTGTTTTCCGGGACTCACCATTTCCCTCGGTCGCTTCGGCGCGGGGGCGTCTGCTACGATTCCAGGCGCCCATGGAACTGAATGAGATTCTCCAGATCGCCCTGCGCGGCGGTGCCTCCGACATTCATCTCAAGGCAGGCCTGCCTCCCATGTTCCGGGTGGATGGCTCGCTGGTGCCGTTGAAGGACGGTCGTCGCCTCCCTCCGGAGGAGGTGGCGCGCATGGCCTTCGGCATCATGAACGAGTTCCAGAAGGAGAAGTTCAAGTCGAGCAACGAGGTGGACCTGGCGTACGGCGTGCCGGGCCTGGGCCGCTTCCGCGTGAACGTCTTCCAGCAGCGCGGCACGGTGGGCGCGGTGCTGCGTGTCATCCCGTTCAAGGTGATGACCATGCAGGACCTGCTGCTGCCCCAGGTGCTGGCGAAGATTTGTGGTGAGGAGCGCGGCCTGGTCCTGGTGACGGGGACGACGGGCTCGGGCAAGTCCACGACGTTGGCGGCGATGATCGACCACATCAACGCCAACGAGACCAGCCACATCATGACGATTGAGGACCCCATCGAGTTCCTCATCCGGGACAAGCGCTCCATCGTGAATCAGCGCGAAGTGGGCGTGGACACGATGAGCTTCGCGCAGGCGCTCAAGAGCGCGCTGCGGCAGGACCCGGACGTCATCCTCGTGGGCGAAATGAGAGATCACGAGACCATCGAGACGGCGCTGCACGCGGCGGAGACGGGCCACCTCGTCATGTCGACGCTGCACACGCTGGACGCGACCGAGACGGTCAACCGCATTGTCTCCGCCTTCCCTCCACACCAGCAGAAGCAGGTGCGCATCCAGCTCGCGAGCGTGCTCAAGGGCGTGGTCAGCCAGCGTCTGGTGCCGCGCGCGGACGGCAAGGGCCGCGTGGCCGCGGTGGAGGTGCTGCGCGTCACCGCGCGCGTGCGCGAGCTCATCGAGGACAAGGACCGGACGAAGGAGATTCACGACGCCATCGCCCAGGGCACCGACTCCTACGGCATGCAGACCTTCGACCAGTCGTTGATGAGCCTGGTGCGACAGGGGCTCGTCACCTACGAGGAGGCCCACCGGCAGGCGTCCAACCCGGACGACTTCGCGCTGCGCTTCTCCGGCATCAGCGGTACGTCCGACTCGAAGTGGGACAACTTCGACGCGAAGCCCGGCGATGCCCGCCCGATTCCCGGCTCGGCCGCCTTCGCGCAGAAGGGGGCTCCCACGGGAGCCGCCGCGCCGCCTCCGGCTTCACCGCCCACGCCGGTGCCCGCCCAGGCCCAGCGTCCGGGCCCGCCCATGGCTCCCGCCGCCGCCCGCCCGCCCGCGCCCGCCCAGGCCGCGCGTCCACCGGCCCCCGCGCCCGCTGCACGTCCTCCCGCTCCGGCCCCCGCGCCCGCACCGGCGGCCGGCGGCGACGACGACTTCCAGATCGAACGCTTCTGATGTGACAGCGGTGCCCATCCAATCGAACGGATGGGCCCGCTGGCCTGAGTGAGTCGCCCCGCACGGCAGCCCGTCAGCACCCGCCGACTGGACGGTTCGCCTGCGTGAGTCGCGCGGAGCGGGAGCCGCATCGTCCAGAGGGGCCGGCTCGCTCCGAGCGGTGGCTTCGGCCGGTTCAGCGGTTGACCAGGACCGTCCGAGCGCTTGACGTTGAGGCAGGGCAGGGGGCTCGCCCCTCCAGTCGCCCCGGGCCCTTCAGCCGCGAGCTTCGTCTCTACGCGTCTTCCTCACCGAGCATGGCGCGCAGCCGCGACAGGCGCAGCGGCCCCATGAGTCCCTCACGCGAGAGCACCTGGAGCAACTGCGCGGTGGCGTGCACCTTGGCCTCCTGCTCCTCCTCGGGCTTGTTGGCGATCTCCGCGTCGAAGAGTGAATCGATGTGTTCGGGGTTGATGGGCGCGGGCCCTTCTTCCCAGGCGATGTCGAAGAGCGCGCGGGCCATGGTCTCCCGCACCTTGCGCTCGCCGTCGTTCGGCGCGCCCTTCACGAATCCAAGGAAGAGGGCGTCCACCGCTTCCTTGGTGAGCCCCGCCAGCGCGGGTACTTCGCCCAGGGACTCCTTCACGTAGTCCCGGTCGAACGAATCCACGTCCTGCGCGTAGCCGAAGGCTTCCTCCAGGAGGATGGAGGCGATGAACGCGTCCGTCTCCTCCTCACTGGCGCCTTCCTCGGCCAGCGCCTCGCGGGCCTTGCGAGCCGGCTCGGCCAGCTCCGCGTCCTCCATCAGCGCGCGCGCCGAGGCATGGGCCGCCAGCAGCACGAGCGCGGCCTGGGCATCCGAGGACAGGACGCGGCCTCCCACGTCCATGAGGATGGAGGCCTGGCGCGGGTGAGCCTTGGCGGCCTCGGTGAAGGACTTCTCCTCCGGAGCGAGGGACTCTCCCGCCTGCTGCTTGCGGAGCGTCTCCTTCGCGACATCGGCCGTGAGGAAGCGGGCGAGGACAGGGTGCATGCCCGCGCCTGTTACCACATGCTACGTATCCCGCCATGCTCTCGGAGGATGAAGGACCGGAGGCCGTCCAGCGCGCCACGGATGCGGGCCTCAAGCTCCTGGCGGCCCGCGCCCGCACCCGCCACGAGCTGCTCCAGGCCCTGGAGAAAAAGGGCTTCCCGTCCTCCGTGCGCGCCGCCGCGCTCGCCCGGCTCCAGGGCTGGGGTTACCTCGACGACACCCGCTTCGGCCGCGAGCGCGCCGCCTCCCTCCTGAAGGGCGGCAAGGGGCCCGCGGCCGTCCTCCATCGCCTCCACTCCCATGGGTTGTCCGAGGACGAGGCCCAAGGTGCGCTCGACTCCGCCCGGGACGCGGTGGAGTTCGACGCGGTGGCCGCCGCGCGCACGGCCCTGGAGAAGCGGGGGCTGTCGGCTCGCCCGCCCGACGGGAAGGCGTGGGCCCGCGCCGCACGGTTCCTGTCGGGTCGTGGATTCTCCCAGGACGTCATCCATCAGCTCCTGGGAGAACCTTCGCTGGACCCCTCGGGGCCGGACGAATAGCGTGGCGCCGATGCGTTCCGCCGTCGCCTTCCTGACCACCGTCCTGCTGCTCACCTCCGGTTGCGCCGCCCTCTCCGGCACGCAGGGCGGAGACCCTGACTACGCCGTCACCGCCGAGGAGAACCTCCGACTCGGCAGCGAGGCCCTGGAGAACAAGGACTTCCTCAAGTCCCAGAAGTACTTCGAGTACGTCCGCGCCAAGTTCCCCTACCAGGAGGCCGCGCGCGAAGCGGAGCTGCGACTGGCGGACCTGGACTTCGCTCGCGAGGCCTTTCCGGAGGCCCGGGACCAGTACCAGTCCTTCATCAAGCTCCACCCCACCCACGCCAAGGTGGACTACGCCGCCTTCCGCTCCGCCCTCACCCACGTGGAGGAGTATCCCTCCGACTTCTTCGCCCTCCCGCCCTCGGAGGAGAAGGACCAGGTGGAGATTCGCGCGGGGCTGTCCACCATGGAGGAGTTCCTCCGCCAGTACCCCGATTCGGAGTTCGCCCCGGAGGCCAAGAAGCATGCGGACGAGGCGCGCAAGCGGCTGGCCGAGCACGAGCTGTACGTGGCCCGCTTCTACACGAAGCGCGAGCGCTGGAAGGCCGTCGCCCAGCGACTGGAGGCCCTGCTCACCAAGTACCCGGGCACGCCCTTCGAGGAGGAGGCGCTCTTCGACCTGCATGAGGCGTACGTGAAGCTGAATGACCCGAAGCGCGCGGAGGAGACGCTGCGCCAGGTGCTGCGCCGCCTGCCCGGGACTCCCGCCGCGGAGAAGGCCCAGCGCATGCTGGGCACGTGAGGACGACGCAGCAGTGGAGTCGCCTGGGCGGCCTGTTCATCGCCGGACTGGCGGTGCTCGCCGCCTGCGCGGTGCTCGTCCCCCGGCTCCTGGGCTTCGCCGCGGGGCCCGAGGCGGAGGTCATCACCGTCCTGAAGCAGACCGAGGCCTACGGGCTTTCCCTGCCCATCCCCCACGCGGCCGTGCCGCTCGTCTCCCAGGAGCACCACTTCGCCCGCATCACCGTGACGGTGGAGCCCGGTGCGAAGCGGGCGGAGGCCTTCGCCACCCTCGACTTCAAGGGGACGCTGGGCCCTACCCAGGTGGGCACGGCCGGCGTGGAGCGCGTGCCCTTCGTCTTCAAGAATGGAGACTGGGAACCCGAGCCCTCCGCCGCCCCCCGACTGGTCGCCGTGGTGGCCGCGCTGGAGGCCCGGCGCCGCGCGCTCGAGACGGCGAACGCGGAGGCCCTGAGTCGGCTGACCGTGCCGGGAAATCCCGGAGTGGCGGGACCCGAATGGGAAGAGCTGAAGATGATGCGAGGACGCGTCTATCGGGCGGAGGCGTGGTACATCCGTTTGGAGCGGGAGGAGGCGGTCGTCACGGAGCACTGGCGGCTGCAGGGCTCTCTCCCGTCGAGGCCGGTGGACACCCGGGGCCAACGGTCGCTGTCGCTCACGCTTCACGGTGATGAATTCTTGTTTTCGCCCGGGCTCATGTAGGCTACCTGCGTCGGAGGCAGGGCCCGAGGACGGGCCGAGTCATGGAAGAGCCCCTCAAGCAGCTACTGACCCTCGGGCGCGGCTACTTCGAGAAGAAGCAGTACGCCCAGGCCGAGCAGTACCTCGCGAAAATCGTCGAGCAGAATCCGACGTTCGCGGACGTATTCAACATGCTCGGCATCATCTACCACGACCAGGGCCAGTTCGCCCGGGCGCAGCGGGCGTTCGAGTCCGCGCTGAACCTGAATCCGGCGTACACCGAAGCGGCGCTGAACCTGGCGGTCATCTACAACGACATGGGGAAGTACGCCGAGGCGAAGGAGGTCTACCAGGCCGCCTTGTCCCGGCAGAAGACCGGCCCCGGTGAGTTGGACCCCTACGTCGAGAAGAAGATCGCCAACATGTACGGCGAGATTGGCGACGTGTACGCGTCCAGCGGCGCCTGGCAGAAGGCCGTCGAGGAGTACCGTCGCGCGCTGGGCCTGTGTCCCCAGTTCGTGGACATCCGCCTCAAGCTGGGCAACGCCCTGCGCGACGCGGGTGACAACGTGGCGGCCATCGCCGAGTACGAGCAGGTCATCGCCCAGAACCCATCCTTCATCCCAGGCCGTATCCAGTACGGCGTGGCGCTGTACTCCGCCGGTCGCAGGGCGGAGGCGGTGCAGGTGTGGGAGGACGTGCTGGCGCGCAGCCCGGACAACAAGAGCGCGCAGATGTATCTCAACCTGGTGAAGGACCCCGGCAAGGTGGAGCAGGCGGGTTGATGACCATGGATATTACGAAGACCTATGCCCTGAAGTTCATCTCCGGGAAGTACCAGGGCGGAGAGTTCCCGCTGAAGGCGGAGAAGCAGATCGTCATCGGCCGCTCCAGCGAGCTGGACATGGTGCTCGTCGAGGACATGGTCTCTCGCAAGCACGCGAAGATCAGCTTCTCGGATGGGAAGATCACCATCGAGGACCTCGGCTCGACCAACGGCACCTTCGTCAACGGCGAGAAGGTGAAGCAGGCCCGGCTCAAGGAGGGGGACCGCATCCTCATTGGCACCTCCATCCTCAAGCTCGTGCACCAGGGCGCTGACGGCGCCAACGTGGACGAGAGCATGGCCAAGCTGAAGCTGGAGGAGGCCGCCGCCGCCCAGGCCGCGCGGACCACCACCAAGGGCAGCTCCATGACGGGGAAGATTGAGGAAATCCCCCTGCCGGACCTGCTCCAGCTCTTCCACACCTCCAAGAAGAACGGCGTGCTGGTCGTCAACAGCGCCCAGGAGGGGAAGATCTACCTGCGCCAGGGTCGCGTGTACTACGCGGTCATCAACGAGAACCACAACCTGGGGCCGCAGAAGAGCTTCAACCGCATCATCACCTGGGAGCAGGGCGACTTCGAGCTGCGTCCGGCGGACAGCCAGGAGTTCATGGTGGAGCTGGACTCGTCCACGGAGGCGCTGCTGATGGATGCGCTCCGTCAGCTCGACGAACTCAAGCGCCTCCAGCCGAGCCTGCCGCCCCCGGAGGCGATGCTCCAGCTCGTCGTCCCGCTGGCGGCGCCGCTCAAGGAGCTGACGCCAGAGCTCCTGGACGTGCTCCAACTGGTCATCAACCAGGGCACCCTGGTGGGCGTGCTGGACCGCGCGGATGCGGATGATGTCGTCACGGCGGAGGGTCTGGTACAGCTCCTCAAGCGCGAGTACGTGCGCATCATCTGAGTCGGACACCTGGCCCGCCCCTCATCCGGGCGGGTCCGAAAAGGGGAACACGCCGTGGCGAACGCGAAGTCGGTGAAGCGCCTGCGCCTCACCGAGCTGAGTCACTGCGCGGGATGCGCGGCGAAGCTCAAGGCCGGGGACCTGTCGAAAATCCTGGGGGGACTGAAATCCTCCCGTGCCCCTCAGGCCCTGGTGGGCTTCAACACGAACGACGACGCGGCCGTCTACCGCCTCTCGCCCAGCCTCGCCGTGGTGGAGACGGTGGACTTCTTCCCGCCGGTGGTGGACGACCCGTTCCAGTTCGGGGCCATCGCCGCGGCGAACGCGCTGTCGGACATCTACGCGATGGGGGCGAAGCCACTGTTCGCGCTCAACCTCGTCGGCTTCCCGGACAGCCTCCCGCTGTCCGTGCTGTCGAAGATTCTCGCGGGGGGCCAGTCCAAGGTGGAGGAGGCGGGCATCTCCATCCTCGGGGGCCACAGCATTCGAGACCCGGAGCCCAAGTACGGCCTGGCCGTCACCGGCGTGGTGGATCCGAAGAAGGTCCTCACCAACGCGGGCGCGAAGCCGGGCGACGTGCTGCTGCTCACCAAGCCGCTGGGCACGGGCATCGCGACCACGGCCATCAAGCGCGGGCTCGCCTCGAAGCAGCTCCAGAAGCGCGTGGTCGCGGTGATGACCACCCTGAACCGCGCCGCGGGCGAGGTCTTCGCGTCCGGCAGGTTCAAGGTGAACGCGCTCACGGACGTGACGGGTTACGGGCTCCTGGGCCACCTGTTGGAGATGATGACGGGCGCGAAGGCGCGCGCGGCCATCGACCTGGAGCGCATCCCCCTCATCGCCGAAGTGCCCGCGCTGGCCGAGGCGGGGGTGGTGCCCGGTGGCACCCGGTCCAACCTGGCCCACGTCCAGAAGAAGGTCCGCTTCCCCAAGGGGTTGCCGGAGGCGATTCAGTGGGTGCTCGCCGACGCGCAGACCAACGGTGGGCTGCTGGCCAGCGTGCCCGCGAGCGACGCGCTCAAGGCCCTCAAGGCCCTGGAGAAGGCGGGCGTGGATGCGGCCCTCATCGGTGAAGTCCGGGCGGGGCGCCCCGCAATCGAAGTCATCGGCTGAACCGCCGGACCGCCGAGCTTCCGAACCCGGGCCGGGCTGGGATTTCGCGCCCGGGGTGGGGCTCCGCTAGCATTCCACCCCGGCATGCCGCTGTCCCCCCGCCCCCTCCTGGCCTTCGTTGCCTTCCTCTGGCTCGTCCCCGTCACCGCCGGTGCCGGCGAGCGCCCCGCGCGCATCGTCATCGACCCGGGGCACGGTGGAATCAAGGAAGGCGCGAAGGGGCCGGGCGCGCTGCGCGAGAAGGAAGTGGCGCTCCAGATTGCCCACCGGCTTCGCTCGAAGCTGGAGGCGGCGGGTGGAGAGGTCTACCTGACGCGGGAGCGCGACGCGCTGGTGACGCTCACCGAGCGCGTGGAGATGACGAACGACCACGGCGCGGACCTCTTCATCTCCATCCACGCCAACTCCATGCCCACGCCCCGCATGCGCGCGCGCACCGAGGGCGTGGAGACCTACTTCCTGTCCGCCAGTGCCTCGGGTGAGGCGGCCCTCGCGGTGGCGGACCGGGAGAACGCGGAGGCGCCCATGTCCCGCGTGGCACGCGGCGACTCGACACTGGCGCTCATCCTCGAGGACCTGGTCCGCACGGAGGCGCACTCGGATTCCTCCCGGCTGGCCTATGCCATCCACCCCCGCCTGGTGGCTCGCACACGCGCGGCGGACCGGGGCGTGCAACAGGCGCCCTTCTTCGTGCTCTCCGGCGTGGAGTGCCCCGCCGTGCTCGTCGAGGTGGGCTACATCTCCCATCCGGAGGAGGGCATGCGGCTGGGGCGGGACGACTACCAGGAGAAGCTGGCCGAGGCGATCAGCGAGGGCGTGCTCGCCTTCCTGCGTGAGACGCGTCGGCGGGACGCCGCCCGGCCCGCCCAGGTGGCGGGCCCCGTCTCCCCCTGAGTGGACAGGCGGGCGATGGGGACGCCACGCGCGCCGCGCGGCTCTGGTAGAGAAGGGACGCTCGCCTCACTTCCCCAGGAGCTCGCCGTGCGTTCCTTCCAACGTGGTGCGCTGGACCTTCGCCCCGTCATCATCACCCCCGGAGTGTCCCGCTATGCGGAGGGCTCCGTGCAGGTGGAGTTCGGCCACACCAAGGTGCTCGTCACGTGCTCCACCGAGGAGCGCGTTCCCCCGCACCTCATGGGCAAGGGCACCGGCTGGGTGACGGCCGAGTACGGCATGCTGCCCCGGGCCACGCACACGCGCAGCCACCGCGAGGCGGCCAAGGGCAAGCAGACCGGCCGCACCATGGAAATCCAGCGGCTCATCGGCCGCTCCCTGCGCGCCGCGGTGGACCTGACCACCCTGGGCACGCGCACCCTCACGCTGGACTGCGACGTGATTCAGGCGGACGGCGGCACGCGCACCGCCTCGATTACGGGCGCCTACGTGGCCCTGGTACTCGCGCTGCGCTCGCTGCAGAAGGCGGGCACCCTCACCAAGACGCCCAAGCTGACGCCCATGGCCGCGGTGTCCGTGGGCGTGGTGGGGGGCGAGGTGCGCGTGGACCTGGATTACGAGGAGGACTCGAAGGCGGACGTGGACCTGAACATCGTGGCCACGGGGGACGGGCGCATGGTGGAAGTGCAGGGCACCGCCGAGCACCAGCTCTTCGACCGCAAGACGATGGACGCGATGCTCGACGGGGGGCTCGCCGCCATCCAGCAGCTCGTCGTCGCGCAGGCCAAGGCCCTCGAATGACGACGGGCACGTCGAAGCTCCTCTTCGCCACCACCAACAAGGGAAAGCTGCGCGAGCTGCGGGAGCTGGTGGGGGACTCGGTGGAGGTGGTGTCGCTTGGGGACCTGCCGCCCATCCCCGAGCCCGAGGAGGACGGCGACACCTTCGAGGCCAACGCGGTGAAGAAGGCGCTGGAGTATGCCCGGGCCACGGGACTGCCCGCGCTGGCGGACGACTCCGGACTTTGCGTGGACGCGCTGGATGGCCAGCCCGGCGTGTTGTCCGCCCGGTACGCGCTGGGGGATGACAAGGCCCGGTACCAGAAGCTGCTCTCCGCGCTGACCGGGGTGCCCGACGCGAAGCGCACGGCGTCGTTCCGCTGCGCGCTGGCGCTGGCGTGGCCGGACGGCCGGACGCACGTGGAGGAGGGGCGGTGCGAGGGCCGCATCGGCCACGCGCCGAGCGGGACGCATGGCTTCGGCTATGACCCCATCTTCATGTTTCCGGACAGTGGCCGGACGATGGCGGAGCTGACCCCGGAGGAGAAGTCCGCCGTGTCGCACCGGGGCGCGGCCTTCCGGAAGATGAAGCCCAGGCTGCTGATGCTCACCACGGGCACTTGAGCGAGCTGGTCAGACACGTTGTCCTTGCGCGTCCGTCCGCGATGGTTCAACAATGCCGCACTCTACTTTTCGGGGCGTAGCGCAGCCTGGTAGCGCACCTGCCTTGGGCGCAGGGGGTCGGAGGTTCGAATCCTCTCGCCCCGACTTTAAGTAGCGAAGTGGAAGCAGGCGGCCCGGCCAGCTCCAATAGCTCAGCTGGATAGAGCACCGACCTTCTAAGTCGGGGGTCGCAGGTTCGAGTCCTGCTTGGGGCGCCAACCTGGCTGCCGTGACATTTGGGCCTTGAACTGGCCCGGCTTTCCACGGTAGGGAAGCCACGCTTCAAACGCCGTTGCGGAACGGCGGCCATAGCTCAACTGGTTAGAGCGCTGGACTGTGACTCCAGAGGTTGCCGGTTCGACCCCGGTTGGCCGCCCACGTTTTTCCCTTCCGTACTCTGCGCTCGTAGCTCAACTGGATAGAGCACTGGGCTTCGAACCCAGGGGTTGGGGGTTCAAGTCCCTCCGAGCGCGCTCCAGTACCCTGTCCCTCCGATGATCCGTGCCCGAGCAACGGCGCCTCCGGAGAGACGCCCGCCCCTTCGCACCCGTGGATCCGCGTGGCCCGTCCTCCGCCGAGGCTCTTCCGGCGGAGGAGGACTTCACCGCGTCCGGGTGCGGATCAGGCTCCGTGCGAGGCGCCGTTGCCCTTGTCGGCGGTGGGCACCCGGCAGCGCAGCTCCGTCTCCGCCTCCAGCGCGAGCAGGTTGTCTCGCATCGCCTTGGCCCAGCGTGCTCGGGGCTGCTCCATCAGCTTCTCGTTCGCCAGCTCGATGCTCTCGCTCAGCTCCTCGTCGGAGAGCTCCGAGGCTGTCTTCCCCTTGTACGGGCCGAACGCCACCACCACGGCGCTGGCCTTGAGGCTGGCGCGCGGCGCGGACGGCTCGGCGGAGTGGGGTGCTTCAGCGGCATCCACCTCCACGGCCTTCGCCGACTCCTTGGGGGGAAGGGGCGCCAGTGGCACGTCGACGTCGAGCCTCTGTGGCTTCTCCTCCTTGGCGGGCGCGGCGGCCGGCAGGGTGGGGAAGGACGCCTTCACCGGGCCGGGACGCGCGCCCAGCACCTCGTAGGCGCCCGGGGGCTCCGCGTGGCTTGTGGCCACCGGCTCGAAGTCGTCCGCCGGCATCTCCTCGCGGACGTACAAGCCCCCGAAGGCCTCGGGATACGCCTTGCGCAGCGCCGCCACCCGGGCGCACTTTTCAATCATCGTCGTGGGAATCTTGGCCCACAGCGGCGTCTGCTGGACGTACCCGCTGAAGTCCAGCCACACCACGACGGGCAGCTTTCCGTCGCGCACCACGCGAGACCAGCCTCCCACCAGCGCACCCTTGCGCTTGGCCGGATTGAAGCGGTGCACGACCTCGCCCTTGCCCTGGTCCACGACGATATCGTCCTCGGCGAACACCGCGCTCGCCTGGATGCCCTTGAAGTCCGGAAAGCGCTCCGCTCGGGCGAGCATGCCGGCCTCGGAGGGCTGGAACTCGTACTTGTTCACCCAGTTGGGGCGCTCCCGGTTGCCGATGTTCTGCCGGCGGGCCACGCAGAAGGCCTCCTTGAGGAGGGGGTCCAACCCGCTGCGCTTGCACTGCTCGATGAAGAGGGCGAACTCGTCCTCGCTGATTCCCCGCGGGCAGATGGTGCGTCGAATCAGCTCCATGCGCTCCCGGCTCCAGTTGCCGAGGGCTGAGCCCGTTTCCTCCACCTTCGGGGACATGTTGGCTTCCGTCACTGTCGTCTCCTGCATACGTCCTGCGCGAAAAGGGCGGACGACCTCCGTCCGCCCGCCTGTGCCTCGGCGGTGCACCCGTGCGAATCCCGAATGGGGGGCCGTGCGTGCCCGCCGTCCCGGTGGACTGGGAAGGAAGGCCCGACGTGGCCTCGTTCAACAGAGGTGCTGGGAGTCTGTTTCATCCGCGCGAGGACCCACGGTGGCGCCAGCCCGTGGGGCGGGCGGCGCGGCGTCACCCGGACTCGGCGTCTCCGAGAGGTGATCGCTCAGCGTGGTAATGCAGGGGGGACGAAAATACTTTTTGACAGCGCGGCCGGCCTTCTATAGTTACCGCCGCCACTTGGACGTCACGCAGCCGACGGGCCAAGCGCAGTGCCGGGAGCGTAGCTCAATTGGCAGAGCAATGGACTCTTAATCCATAGGTTGTGGGTTCGATTCCCTCCGCTCTCATTACGGGGTCTCTCCAGCAATGGAGAGGCCCCGTTTGTTTTTCCGCGCAGCCGCCGCATGCTGATGTCCAGCGGACGTTTCGCGGTATGTACGGAACACGGCACGCGGCGCATCCGGGCGGGTGGCGAAACTGGTAGACGCGCCAGACTTAGGATCTGGTACCGCAAGGTGTGAGGGTTCGAGTCCCTCCTCGCCCATTTCGCGTTGACCCGTTCGTGCCTATCCCCTAAAGGCGCACGTCCCACTTAACCGGCGCCGCTCGGGACGACTGTCCGAGGCGGCGGCGAGCGAGGCCCGTATGAAGGTCCAGGTCGAGGAGCTCTCTCCCGTTGAGAAGAAGCTCTCCATCGAGGTCGAGTCCGCCCGCGTGGCGGAAGAGCTGAACCGCGCTTATTCCGCGCTGAGTAAGCAGGTGAAGCTGCCCGGCTTCCGCCAGGGCAAGGTTCCCCGGCGCATCCTGGAGCAGCGCTTCAAGGACCAGGTCGAGGACGAGGTCATCCAGCGCGTGGTGCAGACCGCCTACCTGGACGCCGTGCGCGAGCACAACGTGGAGGTCGTCGCCAGCCCGCAGGTGACCAACGCGGGCCTCAAGGCCGACGCCCCGTTCACCTTCGAGGCCCGGGTGGAGGTCAAGCCCAAGGTCGAGGCGAAGGAGTACGCGGAGCTGCCCCTGACGAAGTCGGACGCCGCCGTCACCGACGAGCAGGTCAACGAGCAGCTGGACCGCATGCGCCAGTCGCTGAGCCGGCTGGAGCCCGTGGCCGACCGCGACTCGGCGGCCTCCGGCGACTACGCCACCGTGGACTATGACGCCACCGTGGACGGCCAGCCGTTCACCGGCAGCAAGGCCGAGGGCATCACCGTCCAGGTGCAGCCCGGCGAGCTGGTGGAGTCGAAGATCGCCGCCCTGGAAGGCGTCAAGGTGGGCGAGTCCAAGGACATCGACTACGCCTTCCCCGCGGACTACCGGGTGGAAGAGGTGAAGGGGAAGACGGGCCGCTTCCACGTCACCCTCAAGGCGCTGAAGAAGGAGATCAGCCCCGAACTCAACGACGAGTTCGCCAAGGAGACGGGCATCGCGCAGACGATGGAGGAGCTGCGCGGCAAGCTGCGCACCGACATGGAGAAGGCGCGCCGTTCGCAAGCGGACAACGACGAGCGCGAGGCCCTGGTGAAGGTGCTCGTGGAGCGCAATCCGTTCGAGGTCCCCCGCGCCATGGTGGAGCGCGCCATGGACTCCATGCTGCGTGGCGCCCTGCAGCAGCTGCAGCGCTCGGGCGTGGACCCCAGCCGTCTGAACCTGGACTTCAACCGGCTGCGCGAGGAGATGCGCGAGAAGGCCCTCCAGGAAGTGAAGGGCACGCTGCTCCTGGAGTCCATCGCCCTCAAGGAGGGCGTGCAGGCGTCCGACGCGGACGTGGAAGCGCGCATCGAGCAGCTCGCCGTCGAGGCGGGCCAGCCGGTGGCCGCCGTGAAGAAGTACTTCAAGGGTCCGGACGAGCGCCTCGGGTTGTCTCTGCGACTGCGCGAGGAAAAGACGATTGAATTCCTGAAGGGCCGGGCGAAGTATTCCTGAGGTTCTCTTCCGAGCCGTCTTCAGCGCTTCAGCCCGCTACTCGAGGTCGACATGCCCTTCATGCCCGTTCCCTACGTCATCGAGCAGACGCACCGCGGTGAGCGCTCGTACGACATCTACAGTCGGCTCCTGAAGGACCGCATCATCATGCTGGGCACCGAAATCGACGATGACGTGGCCAACGTCATCGTCGCCCAGCTGCTGTTCCTCGAGTCCGAAGACCCGGACAAGGACATCAACATCTACATCAACTCGCCGGGCGGCTCCGTGACGGCGGGCATGGCCATCTACGACACGATGCAGTACGTCAAGCCGCCGGTCTCCACCATCTGCGTGGGGCAGGCGGCGTCGATGGGGGCCGTGCTCCTGCTCGCCGGGACGAAGGGCAAGCGCTACTCGCTGCCCTCCAGCCGCATCATGATCCACCAGCCGCTGGGCGGGGTGCGGGGCCAGGCCACGGATATCGAAATCCAGGCCCGGGAAATCCTGCGGATGAAGGCGAAGCTCAACGAGATCATCGTCAAGCACACCGGGCAGACCATCGAGCGCGTCGAGAAGGACACGGATCGCGACTACTTCATGGGCGCCACGGAGGCGAAAGCCTACGGAATCGTGGATGAAATCCAGAACCCCCGAAAGGTCGTGGGGCTGGGCAAGGACGAGAAGAAGTAGCCGTTCGCCGGGGCTTGACGCCTCGGCCGGTGGCCGGAGCCGCGGGAATTCGTCCCCGCGCCTCCGGCTTTCTGCTTTCTGCGCCGACCCACTCTCCCTGTTAAGTACCGGGAAGGCGCGTGGACGTCCCTGATGGGGGCTGACTAGATTGCTTTGGGGCCGGGTCGGGTGGCGCGAGGCAGGGTGGCGGCTTTACAGGCGCAGCGAGGGATTTCATGGCGGGCAAGAACGTGGAGAAGCGAGACAACCAGACCCTCTGCTGCTCTTTCTGCGGCAAGTCGCAGAAGGAAGTGAAGAAGCTCATCGCGGGGCCAACGGTCTACATCTGCGACGAGTGCATCGGGCTGTGCAACGACATCATCGCGGAGGAGATCGACCGCGAGGAGACCAAGGACACCAAGCTGCGCATCCCCCGGCCCTCTGAAATCAAGGCCGTGCTGGATGAGTACGTCATTGGCCAGGAGCGGGCGAAGAAGACGCTGTCGGTGGCCGTTCACAACCACTACAAGCGCATCGAGTCCAAGGTCGCGCTCGAGGACGTGGAGCTCCAGAAGAGCAACATCCTCCTCCTGGGCCCCACCGGTAGCGGCAAGACGCTCCTGGCGCAGACGCTGGCGCGCATCCTCAACGTCCCCTTCACGATTGCGGACGCCACGTGCCTCACCGAGGCCGGCTACGTGGGCGAGGACGTCGAGAACATCATTGTCAACCTGCTCCAGGCGGCCGACCACGACATCGAGCGGGCGCAGCGCGGCATCGTCTACATCGACGAAATCGACAAGATTGCCCGCAAGTCGGAGAACCCCTCCATCACCCGCGACGTCAGCGGCGAGGGCGTTCAGCAGGCCCTGCTGAAAATCATCGAAGGTACGGTGGCCAACGTTCCGCCCAAGGGTGGCCGCAAGCACCCTCAGCAGGAGTTCCTGCAGGTGGACACCACCAACATCCTCTTCATCTGCGGTGGCGCCTTCGGCGGGTTGGACCAGGTCATCGAGCGGCGCCTGGGTGGCCGCAGCCTGGGCTTCGGCGCGGACATCCAGTCCAAGAAGCAGCGCAACCTCACGGAGCTGCTCAAGCACGTGGAGCCGGAGGACCTGCTCAAGTTCGGCATGATTCCGGAGTTCATCGGCCGTCTGCCCATCATCACCGCGCTGGAGGAGCTGGATGAGCCCGCGCTCATCAACATCCTCAACCAGCCGAAGAACGCGCTCACCAAGCAGTACAAGAAGCTCTTCGAACTGGACGGCGTGGCGCTGAAGTTCACCGACGGCGCGCTCAAGGCCATCGCCAGCGAGGCCATCCGCCGCAAGGCCGGTGCCCGCGGCCTGCGCTCCATCCTCGAGTCGGCCATGCTGGACGTGATGTACGAAATCCCGTCCCGCAAGACGGTGCGCGAGGTGCTCATCTCCGAGGAGGTCATCCTCAAGAAGAGCGAGCCCGTCATCCTCCATTCCGCGGCGGAGAAAGAGCCCGCGGAGCCGAAGAAGGAATCCGCCTAGCGCGGCGCCGAGCCGCCTCTTCCAGGGGCGGCCCCTTGAGATGTGACGGGGCGCGTCAAGGGCCAGGCAGCAGGCCCGACGCGCCCCATCCATTCTGGAGCAGGGCCGGCCTTCCAGGCGGCCCACGGTTTTTGTGGGACGGGCGTGGGGCTTTCTGTATGTGCTGGCTCCATGAGACGGCTGCCCCTGCCCGCCTTGTGGTTGATGCTCTCTGCCTGCGCTGGCTCGAAGCCGGCGGAACGGGAAGCGCCTCCGGTGGGGGCGCGGGCCCAGGAGGAACACTCGCGCATGGCATACCCGGCGACACGGGTGGACGCGGTGGTGGACACGGTGCACGGCGTGCCGGTGTCGGACGCCTACCGCTGGCTGGAAGACGAGAAGGCACCCGAAGTCCAGGCGTGGATGAAGGCGCAGGATGCCGTCGCGCGCGAGGCCCTGGCGAAGGTGCCCGGCCGCGACGCGCTGGTGCGCCGCTTCCGCGAGCTGTTCTACGTGGACTCCATCTCCATGCCCAGCCGGCGCGCGGGCCGCTACTTCTACATGCGCACCCACAAGGACAAGGAGAAGGCGGTCCTCTACTGGCGCGACGGTGAGAAGGGCGCGGAGAAAGTCCTCCTGGACCCCAACGGCTGGAGCCAGGACGGCTCCGTGTCGCTGGGCACGTGGGCACCTTCGTGGGACGGCAAGAAGCTCGTCTTCGCGCAAAAGCCCAACGCGGCCGACGAGGCCGTGCTGCACGTGATGGACGTGGACTCGGGCCAGTGGTCGAAGGCGGATGTCATCGAGGGGGCCAAGTACGCCCAGCCCCGGTGGACGCCGGACAGCAAGGGCTTCTATTACGAGTGGCTGCCCACCGACGCCTCCATCCCCGTGGACGCGCGGCCGGGCTACACCACGCTGCGCTTCCACGCGCTCGGCGAGGACCCCGCGAAGGATGCGCTGGTGCACCCGCACACGGGTGACCCGAGCACCTTCCTCCAGGGCGACTTGAGCCGCGACGGCCAGTTCCTCTTCGTCTATGTGCTCCGGGGCTGGAACGAGAACGACATCTACTGGAAGCGGCCCGGGGAGAAGGACTTCCGTCTGCTGGTGAAGGGGCAGGGCGCCCGCTACACCGCGCTGGCCTGGAAGGGCCGCTTCTACGTCAACACCGACGAGGGCGCTCCGCGCCAGCGCGTGTTCGAGGTGGACCCGGCGAACCCCGCACGTGCCTCGTGGAAGGAAATCGTCCCCGAGGACCCGGTGGCCTCGCTCCAGACGATGAACATCGTCGGGGGGCACCTGGCGCTGGAGTACATGAAGGACGCCACCACCGTCATCCGCGTGACGACGCTGCGGGGCAAGCCCGTGCGCGAGGTGGAGCTGCCGGGCGTGGGCGCGGCCTCCAACCTGTCCGGCCTGGAGGACGAGGATGAGGCCTATTTCGTCTTCACGTCCTTCACCACGCCCCGGCGCGTCTACAAGACGTCCGTCCAGAGCGGGAAGTCAGAGCTGTGGGCCCAGGTGGAGCTGCCCATGGACCCGACGGCCTACACCGTGGACCAGGTCTTCTACCCCTCCAAGGACGGCACCCGCGTGCCCATGTTCCTGGTGTACCGAAAGGGCCTGAAGCGGGACGGTGACGCCCCCACGCTGCTGTACGGGTATGGCGGCTTCAACGTGAACATGGAGGCCAGCTTCCGAGCCAGCATCCTGCCCTGGCTGGACGCGGGAGGCGTGTATGCGGTGGCCAACCTGCGCGGGGGCGGCGAGTACGGGACGTCGTGGCATGAGGCCGGTCGCCAGGCGAACAAGCAGAACGTCTTCGACGACTTCCACGCCGCCGCCGAGTACCTCATCCGCGAGAAGTACACCCAGCCTCGCCGCCTGGCCATCCAGGGCGGCAGCAACGGCGGCCTGCTGGTGGGGGCGGCCATGACTCAGCGCCCGGAGCTGTACGGCGCGGTGGTGTGCCAGGTGCCCCTGCTGGACATGGTGCGCTACCACCTCTTCGGAAGCGGGCGGACGTGGATTCCCGAGTACGGGACGGCGGAGAAGGCCGAGGACTTCCGGACGCTTCACGCCTATTCGCCCTACCACCACGTCCGTTCGGACGTGCGCTACCCCGCGCTCTTGATGATGTCCGCGGACCACGATGACAGGGTGGACCCCATGCACGCTCGCAAGTTCATCGCGGCGGTGCAGAACGCACCTGGCGGCTTGTCACCCGCCCTGCTCCGCATCGAAATGAACGCGGGACATGGTGGCGCGGACCAGGTGGCCAAGAGCATTGAATCCAGCGCGGACCAGTACGCGTTCTTGTTCCAGGCGTTGGAGGTGGGAGGGCTCCAGGGTGGGCAGTCAGCGCAGGGCCGCTGACACCCCAGGCGGACACCCGAGTCGGCTCCGGGTGTTCCCTTGAAGGCAGCAAGTCGTTCCCCAATCTTGAGGCGGGGAACGGCGCCTGAAACCGACGTGTTATAGACATGCTTCACCCCGGGTAAGCGCTCGTCGGGCGAGCAACCGGGCAACTCTTCAGGGGCCTACCCTCCCGGTAGGCCAGCAGGTGGCGGATACATGTTCTTCGGACGTGACGACAAGAAGGAAGCCCAGAAGCGGGGACTCACCGTCCCGCTCTTGCCCCTTCGGGACATCATCGTGTTCCCGCACATGGTGGTTCCGCTGTTCGTCGGCCGGGAGAAGTCCATCGCGGCGTTGAAGGACGCGATGGCTCACAAGGGGCCGGACGACAAGGCCGTCATCCTGCTGGCCGCCCAGAAGAAGGCCAAGACGAATGACCCCTCTCCTGACGACATCTTCCACTTCGGTACCATGGGCCATGTCATCCAGCTGCTTCCCCTGCCTGACGGCACGGTGAAGGTGCTGGTGGAAGGCGTGCGCCGGGCCAAGGTGAAGAAGTTCCACCCCAACGACGCCTTCTTCATGGTGGAGGTCGAGGAGGTCGAAGAGCAGACGGAGAAGAGCGTGGAGCTGGAGGCGCTGGTTCGCAGCGTCCACTCCGTGTTCGAGGCCTTCGTCAAACTCAACAAGCGCATCCCGCCAGAGATGCTGATGCAGGTCGCCAGCATCGACGACCCGGCGCGGCTCGCTGACACCATCGTCGCGCACCTGTCGCTGAAGCTGAACGACAAGCAGGCGCTGCTCGAGACGGAGTCCCCGGCCAAGCGGCTGGAGAAGCTGTACGAGCTGATGCAGGGGGAGATCGAGATTCTCCAGGTGGAGAAGAAGATCCGCACCCGCGTCAAGAAGCAGATGGAGAAGACCCAGAAGGAGTACTACCTGAATGAGCAGATGCAGGCCATTCAGAAGGAGCTGGGTGAGCGCGACGAGTTCAAGAACGAGATTCAGGAGATTGAAGAGAAGCTGAAGAACAAGCGGATGAGCAAGGAGGCCACGCTCAAGGTCAAGAAGGAGCTGAAGAAGCTCCGGATGATGAGCCCGATGAGCGCCGAGGCCACCGTCGTCCGCAACTACATCGACTGGATCATCAGCCTCCCCTGGTACGACGAGACGCAAGACAGGCTCGACGTGACGGAAGCGGAGACGGTGCTCAACGAGGACCACTACGGCTTGAAGAAGCCGAAGGAGCGCATCCTCGAGTACCTGGCCGTGCAGCAGTTGGTGAAGAAGCTCAAGGGCCCCGTGCTGTGCTTCGTGGGTCCTCCGGGCGTGGGCAAGACGTCGCTGGCGCGCTCCATTGCTCGGGCCACGGGCCGCAAGTTCGTGCGCCTGTCCCTGGGCGGCGTGCGTGACGAGGCCGAGATTCGCGGCCACCGGCGCACGTACATCGGCGCGATGCCGGGCAAGCTCATCCAGTCGCTGAAGAAGGCGGGCAGCAACAACCCCGTCTTCCTGCTCGACGAAATCGACAAGATGTCCACGGACTTCCGAGGCGACCCGAGCGCGGCGCTCCTGGAAGTGCTGGACCCCGAGCAGAACCACAACTTCAACGACCACTACCTGGACCTCGACTACGACTTGTCGAAGGTGATGTTCATCTGCACCGCGAACACGATGCACAACATCCCCGGTCCTCTCCAGGACCGCATGGAGGTGATTCGCATCGCGGGGTACACCGAGCCGGAGAAGCTCTCCATCGCCCGGCGCTACCTCATCCCGAAGGAGCAGGAGGCCAACGGGCTGGCGGACATCAAGGTGGACATCAGCCGAGAGGCGCTGAAGACCATCATCCACCGCTACACGCGTGAGTCCGGCGTGCGCTCGCTCGAGCGTGAGATTGGCGGCGTGTACCGGAAGATTGCCCGCGACGTGCTGAAGAACGGCAAGCGGGACATGGCGGTGGACCGCAAGATGGCGATGAAGTTCCTGGGCACCCCGCGCTACCGCTACGGCGTGGCGGAGCAGGAGGACCAGGTGGGCATCGTCACCGGCCTTGCGTGGACGGAGCTGGGCGGTGAGATTCTCACCACCGAGGCCACCGTGATGCCGGGCAAGGGCAAGCTCATCATCACCGGCAAGCTGGGTGAGGTGATGCAGGAGTCCGCCCAGGCGGCCATGTCGTACGTGCGCAGCCGCGCCGAGCGCTTCGGTATCGACCGCAAGGTGTTCGAGAACTACGACATCCACGTCCACCTGCCGGAAGGCGCCATTCCGAAGGACGGTCCCTCGGCGGGTGTCACCATCTGCACGGCGTTGGTGAGCGCGCTCACGCGGGTCCTCATCCGTCGCGACGTCGCGATGACGGGTGAAATCACCCTGCGTGGACGGGTGCTCCCCATCGGCGGCCTGAAGGAGAAGACGCTGGCTGCGCACCGGGCGGGCATCAAGACGGTCCTCATCCCGAAGGCGAACAAGAAGGACCTGAAGGACATCCCGCTGAAGATTCGCAAGCAGCTGCGCATCGTCCCGGTGGAGTTCGTGGACGACGTGCTGCGCGAGGCGCTGGTGTTGGAGAAGCCGGAGGAGTTCGGCCGCAAGCCGTTCTCCGACAGCCTGAAGGCCGCGCCGCCGGACCTTCCGTCCACGCCCGCCCCCGCCCCGGCCTAGTGCCGGGGTGACAGCGGAGGAGTTTCCTCCGTGAGGTACCGAAGCCAGGATGCCGGCCGACCAGGAGTCGCCGGTCTCCTGGCTTCTCCTTTTCGGGGGAGCGGCGCTTCGGGGTACAACGTGCTCCGGTGGCTCCTCGCGCGCGACTCGCCTGGTGGTGTCTCTTGCTGGCCTGGGTGACCGGGGCCTGCGGGCCGTGCGGCTTTCAGCCCGACGCGGGCGTCAAGGTGGTGGTGCCCGCCATGCCCACCACGCTGGACTGGAGTCACTCGGACCCCGAGAGCTGGGCCAACTATCCGGTGATGCTGGCCACGCAGCGGGGGCTCACGGTTCTCGGAGCGGACCACTCGGTGCGGCCGGGGCTGGCGGAGCGCTGGGAGCGCACTCGCGACGAGAAGGGCCGCGAGGTCTACGTCTTCCACCTGCGTCGGGATGTGCGCTGGTCCGATGGCTCGCTGCTCACCGCGCGGGACTTCGTCGTCGGCTGGCGACGTGCGCTGCGCGGGCGGGAGCGCGGGGAGATGGCGGACCTGGATGGCGCATCGGAGGTGCTGGCGCTCCAGGAGCGGATGGCGCCCGAGGCGGACCTCCGCGCGGCGATGGAGCGCGTGGGCGTGGAGGCCGTGGACGCGCACACGCTGCGGGTGACGCTGGTGCATCCACGCAGCTACTTCCTGGCCCGTGTGGCCAACGTCTACATCTTCTATCCGGCGCCAGCCGCGGACCTGGAGGGCAGGGCGGATGAGGAGGTCCGTGACTACTTCGATCGGCCTCGTGACGGACGTCCGCTGGCGCTGGGGCCGTACCGCGTGGAGAGCTGGGACCGCGCGGGCGAGCGGGTGCGGTTGGTGTACAACCCGCGCTCGGCGTTTCCTCCGCCGCTGGTGCCCGGCGAGGCGCCCGTGCCCGTCATCACCTTGATGAAGTCGGAGATTGGCCCGGCGCTGTACGAGCGGGGCCGCGTGGACTTCGTCTTCGTGGACAGTGCCGCGGCCCTGCGCGTGAAGCGGCCCGAGGACCTGCAGCGCGAACCCTTGCTGTCGACGTACTACCTGGCCTTCAACACGGAGCGCGCTCCGCTGGACAGGCCCGAGGTGCGTCGCGCGCTGTCACGGGCGTTGGACCGGGAAGCGCTGGTGGCGGGGTTGCTGCCGGCTTCGCGTCCGTCGCATGTGTTGTTGCCTCCGGAACTTCCGGGTGCGGCTTCGACGGAGGAGGCGGCGCGACTGCCGCACTACGAGCCCGAGCGCGCGAAGCAGGAGCTGGCTGGGGTGCCCGGGTTGGAGCGGCCGTTGCGGCTCGTGTATCGCGCTGGGGACAACTTCGTGCCGGAGGTCGCCATCGCGGAGCGCGTGGCCGCGCAGCTGGCTCGCGTGGGTGTGCAGGTGGTGCTGGAAGCGCGCTCGGATTTCATGGCGGAGGTGGCTCGGCGCACGGCGCAGGGGCCTCGCGCGTATGACCTGTATCTGCGCCGATTGGGCGGGGACTACGCGCACCCGAATACGTTCTTCACGCTCTTCGAGCGCGAGGGCAACCATCAGACGGGCTGGGAGACGCAGGCGGGTGGGGAGCCGATGGGGCGCTTCGAGCGACTCCTGGAGGCGGCGGATGGCGAGGCGGATGAGGCCCGCGCCCATGCGCTGTACACCCAGGCGCAGGAGGTGCTGGTGGGGGAGCAGGCGGTGATTGCGCCGCTCTACCACCCGGACCGCTACTTCCGTGCTCGGGACACGCTTCGCGGTCTGGACGTGGACCCGTTCAACTTCCTGGCGCTGCGCACGCTGCGCCGGTCTGCTCCGGAACCGAAGCAGGCCGAGGTGGCGCCATGACGGCGATGCTTGTGGCGCGTGGCGCAGGCACCATCATGGCGGCTCCCGGTGGAACCGTGGCGATCCGAGGTCACGCCATGAAGGCAGGGCGCTTGTGGCATATGGCGCTGGCCCCACCAGGGTTGCGGCTCCCGGTGGAGTCGCAGCGCGCCGAGGTCACGCCATGAGGTCGGTGCTCCAGAAGCTGGCGCGACAGCTCGTGCTGGTACCGCTCGTGGCGGTGGCCTCGTACTTCCTCATGGCGATGCTGCCGCTCACCACGGAGAGCGAAGCGAAGCGACAGGTGTCACCGGAGCTGGCCGCTTCGTATCGACGGGACCTGGGCATCGGTGAGCCGCTGGGCTTTCTTCGGCCGTGGCAGAAGCTCTGGCGCGGCGAGCGACTGGGCACGAGCGCGCAAGGAGTCACCGGTGACGAACTGGCGCGCAAGCTGTCCGGCAGTGTCGGTGTCGGACTGCTCGCGCTGCCCCTGGCGCTGACGTGGGCGCTCGGCTTCGCGATGGTGCGTACGCGCTGGCGTCGGGGCCGCTGGGCCGCGCTGGGCGATGTCGTGCCCGCGCTGGCCTTCGGCACCCCTGTCTTCATCCCCGCGCTCCTGCTCGCTCCCGCCGTGGTGGAGCGCGGCAACATGCTGCCGGAGCTTTGCGCCGCGCTCGTCACGTCCATCTGGCCCGGCATCTTCCTGGGCACCCTGGTGGGTGACTCGCTGGAGACGGAACTGTCGCGCGACTACGTGCGCACCGCGTTGGGCAAGGGGCTCGCGCCCGGCACGGTGCTTCGCCGTCACGTGTTGCCCAACGTGCTGCCCGCCTTGTTGGACGCGGTGGGGCCGGTGGCCACGGCGCTGCTCGCCGGCTCGTTCGCCGCCGAGCGTGTGCTGGGCCTGCCGTACTTCGGTCAGCTCTACGTCCTCGCCGTCCTCAATAAACAGGTGGCCGTCGTCGTGGTGGCCACCACCACCTTTGCCTCGCTGCTCGTCGTCGTCAGCCTCGCGGTAGAACTCACGCGGTATGCGGTGGACCCTCGCTCACGAGAAGCCCGCGCATGAGGCCTGTTCCTGCATCCACCTGCTCAGGAGCGGGGTCGTGCGATGCGCTGATTCCGCGCACGTGTCACGCGCGCCCCGCGCGCGGCTTCGTGAGACCGTGGTCGTGTGACTCGCTGATGCCACGCCCACGCGGGGCTCGCCGTATGCGCGGTGTGGTGAGCCCGAGGTCGCCGGTCCCACCCGAGGTGCCCGCATGAGTCGCGTCCCTGCTCGCGCCACCTTCGGGCTCATCCTCCTCGTCGGCCTCGGCGTGCTGAGCCTCGTGGCTGGGCGCCTGTTCCCTGACTGGCTCGCCAGCACCTGTCCGCTGGGCGTGGACCCGACGCGGCCGGACCGCACCGTGTGCGAGCTGGCCTTTGGTGGGCTCTGGGTGTCCCTCGCCGTGGGCCTGTGCGCGGGCGGGCTGTCCACGCTCATCGGTCTCATCGTCGCGGCCGTGGCTCGACTCGTCGGTGGCGCGTGGGAACAGGCCCTGCTGCGCGGCGTGGACGCCGTCTTCGCCCTGCCCGACGTGCTCGTCGTCATGGTGCTCCAACTCGCGGGCCAATCCCTCGCGGACGCGGGACACAGCGGCGGCCTGGGCCCCTTCGGATTGATGGTGGCGTCACTCGCGCTCGTCGGCTGGGCGGGCCCCGCTCGCATGTTCCGCAATCGCTTGGCCACACTGGAAGGACAGGAGTTCGTCGCCGCGGCCCGAGCACTCGGCGGTGGCGGCACGCACGTGTTGCGCGTCCACCTCTGGCCCGCCCTGCGCCCCTTCGCCCTGGCCGTGTTCCTCAGCCGCCTGCCCACCGCCATCCTCACCGAGTCCACCGTGAGCTTCTTCGGCATCGCGCGAATGGAGCCCATGTCGCTCGGGCGCTACCTGGGTACCAGTTACGCGGCCCTCATCTACGAGGGCGGCGCTCGCGTCGTCCTGCCCGCCTGGGCGCTGCTCGTCCTCCTGGTGCTCGGCGCTTCGCTCGCCTCACAGGCACTCTCGGCGAGCCCTCGCAAGGCCACCTGAGCAGGCACCGGGGCACCGGTGGGTGTGAGGAATTCCCACCGTGGAAATGTGGGTTCCCATCACACGGAAACCTTTTGCCCAACCGGTGCCCTCATGTCCCTGCCTACCACTGAAGAGACCATCCCCGTGCTCGGCCACGACGCGAAGGAGCGCACGGAACGCAGCGACGAGTTGAAGGTGGAGACCGTGCGCAGCTCGGTCCTTGTCGTGGAGGATGATCCATCCCACCGCGAAATCCTGGTGGAGATGCTGGCGGGCTGGGGATACGAGCCCATGCCCGTGGGCAGCGCCGAGGAGGCGGAGTTCGCCGTGCGCAACAAGCGCATGGATGCCGCCATCGTCGACGTGTTCCTCCCCGGTCGCAGCGGCGCCACGCTGATGTCCCGACTGCGCGAGCGCTTCCCGCAAGCGGTCCTCATCGGCGTGAGCGCGATGAGCGACGCGGCCATGGCGCGCAAGTGCAAGGGCCTGGGCGCGGACCTCTTCATCGGCAAGCCGCTCAACCCGGAGCGACTCTCCGAGGCGCTGCAGTCCAAGCACACCAGCTGGCACTGAAAGCCAGGGCGGCGGCGTGCTCGGAGCGAGCCCCGACGGGGGCGGTTCCGGTTGCGCCGCCCGCTCGAACGGTTGATGCTCGGCTCGTGAAGAACCTCGCTCCCGGCTTCCTGCTGGCCATGCCTCAGCTCGGGGACCCCAACTTCTACCGCTCCGTCATCCTGATGATTGAGCATGGGGAGTCCGGCTCCATGGGGCTCGTCGTCAACCGGGGCGCACCGCTGACCCTGGGCGAGCTGGCGCGCGGGCAGAACCTGGACATCCACACGGAGCGCACCAGCCAGCCCGTCTTCGTCGGCGGCCCCGTGGAGCCTCAACGGGGCTTCGTGCTGCACGACGACGGAGGTGTCCTGGAGAAGCACTCGGTGCTTCCCGGACTGTTCCTCAGCGTGACGCTGGATGCCCTGGGGCCGCTGCTGGAGCGCGGGGCGCCCCGCCTGCGCTTCTGCCTGGGCTATGCGGGCTGGGGACCCCGGCAACTGGAGAGCGAGATTGCCGCCGGCTCCTGGCTCTTCACCGAGGCCAGCGCGGACGCGGTGCTGGATATGGAGCCTGGCAAGTTGTGGGAGACGACATTGCGTGGCATGGGCGTGGACCCAGCCATGCTGGTGATGGGAAGGGGAATGAACTGATGCTTGACGCAGACTTCGTCCGCAGCCGAATCCTGGAGGCCCTGCCGGGCTCCGAGGTGGAGGTCCAGGACACCACGGGGACGGGCGACCACTTCGAGGCCCGTGTCATCAGCCCCGACTTCGCCGGTAAGGCGATGGTTCAGCAACACCAGCTCGTGTACGCGCCGCTCCAGCAATGGCTGAAGTCGGGCGAACTGCATGCCCTGGCCCTTAAGACCTACTCGCCCGAGCAGTGGAAGAAGCTCGGGAACCGCTAACGAAGGAGACCCATCCATGAACCCAGAGCTCAAGGCCCGGTTCGACGAGCTGACCCAGTCGCACCCCATCGTCCTCTTCATGAAGGGCAATGCCCTGTTCCCCCAGTGCGGCTTCTCCGCGCGGGCGCTGCAGATACTCCAGCCCCACGGTGAGGTCTTCACGGTGGACGTGCTGTCCGACCCCGCCATTCGCCAGGGCATCAAGGACTACACGAACTGGCCCACCATCCCGCAGATCTTCATCCGCGGGCAGTTCGTTGGCGGCGTGGACATCCTGGCCGAAATCGCGGAGCGCGGCGAGCTGACCGACCTGGTCGCTGGCAAGCCCCCGGCCTGACCCGGGCTGGAGGGGGGAGGGGAGATTTGCTCCCCTCCTGCGGGTAGAATGGGTGGCCGCTCCCGCGAGGAAACACCGTGGTCACCGCCACTCAGCCCAACCCGTCCGAGAAGACCGAAGAGACCGCAGACCCGTCGGGTGCCCCGCCGGTCTCCAACGCCGCCACCAACGCCGCTGTCGTGTTGACGGATGCCCCACCGGGCGTCGCGCCCGCGGTGGTGGACCCCGATGACCTGGTGGCCACGGCGAAGACGCCCACGCTGATGGAGAAGGTGCAGGCGTTCCGCACCCGGCACGAGAAGTGGGAGATGGCCGCCTTCTTCTTCGGCGGCTTCCTCTACGACATCGTCTCGCTCAGCCGCATCGACGACACGCTGACGATGGTGCAGAGCTTCGCGTACCTGCTCATCCTGGCGACCCTCATCCTGTTGGAGCAGCGCTTTCCGGAGGGCACGCCGCCCCCGGGGGTGCTGTCGAAGGTGTGGCGCTGGCGCGAAGACGCCATCCACTTCTTCTTCGGAAGCCTCCTCAGCGTCTTCATGCTGCTCTTGTTCAAGAGCACGTCGGGCTTCACGCCGTACCTCTTCATCGTGGGCCTCTTCGGCCTGCTGGTGGCCAACGAGCTGCCGCGCTTCCGGCAACTGGGCCCCATCGTCCGCGTGTCGCTGCTCAGCCTCTGCGTGACGATGTACTTCGCCTTCCTCCTGCCCGTGCTCATCGGCCGGATGGGCTTCTGGGTGTTCCTGCTGGCCGTGTCCCTGGGCTGCGCGAGTGTGTTCGGGCTGATGCGGCTGATGGAGCGCCTGCGCCCGGATGTCGAGTACGTGGTGCGCAAGGTGGCCCTGCCGGGCTTCGGCGTACAGGCGGCGCTGCTGATCTGCTACCTGGTGGGCGTCATCCCGCCGATTCCCCTGGCCGTGCAGTACTCGGGCATCTTCCACGAGGTGAAGCGCGTCAGTCCGGGCCTGTACCAGCTCACCTCGGTGGACGACTCGCTCTGGTACAAGCCGTGGACGTGGTTCGGCCCGGACTTCGTGATTCGGCCCGGCGACAAGCCGTACTACTTCTTCCGCATCTTCGCCCCGAAGCACTTCGCGCCCTACAAGGTGCGCGTGCGCTGGTACTACGACCACCCGGAGAAGGGCTGGACGACCAGCGGCAACGGCTTCATCGCCAACGTCAGCAGCAACGGGACGGACGGCGGCTACCGCTTCTACGCCACCACGTCCAACCTGAAGCCCGGCAACTGGCGCGTGGTGCTGGAGACGGAGGCCGGGCACGAAATCAACCGCCTGTCCTTCACCGCCGGTCTGGACACTCGCACCGAGCCGCGCGACCTCAAGGTGGAGTACTCCACGCTCAAGGAGATCATCCCCCTCTCCGCCGAGGAGTGGGCGAAGACGCGCAAGCCTACCGACAAGGTTCCGGGTGAGACGGCACCGCCCGCGTCGGCTCCGACCGACGAAGCCCCCATCCCCGTGGAAGTCGCACCCTCGCCCACGCCCTAGTCGCGCGCAGGGCCGTCACTTCGCGCGAAGCCCTGTGAGATACTGAGCTCATGCTTCCTCGCCGCAAGTCCTCCCATGCGCGGTCCTGGCTCCTGCCGGGAACGCAACTCGATTACGAGATTGCGCGCGCCGTCGACATGACGTTCGAGGACGGCGAGGGCTTCGCGCCGGTGGCGGGCGGGCTGGCCATCTGGCACCTGGACCGGTGGCTCGCGGGTTCGCGGGCGACGGTGTACTCGCTCTACGAGACGCTGGGCGGCATGTGTCCCATGGGCCTGTCCACGCTGGAGCGCACGCACTTCGAACAGCGGCTCAAGCAGCGGTTGGAGCGGGCCCTTCTCGATGGCGAACTGACGGTGCGCGAGGTGCCGCTCGTACGCCACGTGCCGCCTCCGTTCACCGAGCCGGTGGTCATCGAACGCGAGGCTCCTATGGAGCGTCCCGCGCCCCCGCCTCCCGCGCCCGAGCAGGACATCGCCGCGCAGGTGCGCGCCTTGCGACAGGCGGCCGCCGACGGCACGCCCTTCTGCGAGGAGTGCGCGAAGAAGGCCCTGCAAGGGCCCCAGAAGCGCGCCGCCTGAAGGGGAGAACGAGGATGTCACCGCGCGCCAGACACTTGTCAGCGTTGCTCTGGGCCGCTCCGGAAGAGGGCTCGCCTCCGCTGGAGCGCTACGCCCTGCTCGACGCGGCCCGTGAGCCGCGCGTGTACTCGCTGATTCGCTGGGAGCCCGCCGCTTCGTGTCTCTACGAAGGGCGCATTCCCGCCGAGCTGGCCGAGGTGGCTCCCTACCTGGTCCGGCTGCGGCCCGATGCTCCTCTCCTGGGAGAGCTGCTCGGTACGGGGTGGGGCCGCGCGTGGGGGCTCTACGTCGAGGCGCCCGTCGCGCCGGAGTTGCTGCGCCGTCACTTCCGACGGTTCCTCAAGGTCCAGGACGAGCGGGGCAAGCGCCTCTACTTCCGCTACTACGACCCTCGAGTGCTCCGGACGTACCTGCCCACGTGCAACGCCGAGGAGCTCCAGTTCGTCTTCGGTCCCGTCCGCTCGTTCCTGATGGAGGACGAGGAGGGCTCGTCGCTGCTGCGCTTCTCGCTGCGCGACGGGGAACTCCTGCTCCAGCGCGTGCCGCTCCTGGCCGACACCGTCGCCGCCTGAGCTGCCGTGTTTCTTGTCGCGCGCGGGCGGCGGGGCGCCTGCCCAGATACCTGACATATCGCTGTCACGCCCGAGGGTCATGGTGCGTCTTACGAAGCCGTCGAGCTTCCGGACCCGCCCAGGACCCCAGGCCCCATGATTCCCATCCCCTTGATGTTCTTGCCTTTCCCCTTCATTCCGGCCGAAGAGACGCGCTCCAGGGTGGGCGGTGCGAAGAACCCGGGACGTCGCCAGCGCGTGGTTGCCGCACCCCGGAATGTGAAGGAGGTCGTCTTGTCGCCTCGAAGCAAGAGCCCGGCATCCGCCACCACCCCGCGTCGGAGCGGGAAGGGTGGACTGGCTCCGGTGCTGACGACGCGGGAGCTCAACCGGGCCCTGCTCCAGCGGCAGTACCTGCTGCGCCGGACGGCCAGCTCGCTCCCGGAGGTGATTGAGCACCTGGTGGGGCTTCAAGCGCAGGCCGGCAACGCGCCCTACCTGGCTCTCTGGACGCGGATGAAGGACTTCCAGCTCGACGACCTGACGCGGTGCTACCAGGAGCGCACCGTCGTTCGGGCGACGATGATGCGGTCCACGCAGCACCTCGTCACCGCGCGCGACTTCCAGCGCCTGCGGCCCACGCTCCAGGCGGTCCTGGACCGGATGATGAAACAGAGCGTCTATCCGCGGGAGCTGGTGGGGTTGGACCTGGACCTGGTGGTCGCCGAGGGACGGAAGCTGCTCGCCAAGGAGCCCTTGAGCACCGTGGAGTTGGGGCGTCGCCTCCAGGCGCGCTGGCCGGAGCGGGATGCTCGTGCGCTGAGCTTCGTGGTGCGGGTGGCCGAGCCGCTCGTCACCGTGCCTCCTTTCGGGACGTGGGGCGTGGGCGGAGAGGTGGAGTTCGCCACGTCGAAGTCGTGGTTCGGTGAGCCGCCAGGCCCCGCGCTGCCCCTGGAGGACGTGGTGCTGCGCTACCTGGGCGCCTTCGGTCCCGCGAGCGTGAAGGACATGCAGGCCTGGTCCGGGCTGATTCGACTGGCGGACACCGTCGAGCAGCTTCGTCCTCGGCTGCGAACGTTCCGCGACGAGCAGGGGGTCGAGCTGTTCGATGTGCCGGACGCGCCTCGGCCGGAAGGGGACACGCCGGCTCCGGTGCGCTTGGTGGCGGAGTTCGACAACCTGCTGCTGTCGCATGCGGAGCGCTCGCGCATCATCTCCGAGCCCTACCGCAAGCGTGTCTTCACCATCAACGGCATCATCCGCCCGACGGTGCTGGTGGATGGCTTCGTGCGAGGGATGTGGAAGCTGGAGCGCGAGAAGGAGCGCGTCACGCTGCGCATCGAACCCTTCGAACGGATTGCGCGCGAGGACCGCGCGGCGCTGACGGAGGAGGGGGCGCGGCTGCTCGCCTTCGCGGCTCCTGACAGCCCGTCCCACGACGTCCACTTCGCGCCGGTGTCCTGACGCGAACGGGGGGCGTCGGGCTTCGCGCCACAAGGTGGGCTCGGAGCTTGTGACTCCGAGCCCCGCGTCGGGCGCCGAGAGTCGGACCGTCGGGCCCGACTCCGTCGCCGCGTGCTACTTGCGCTTGCCGGCCTTCGCCTTCTTCGCGGGGGCCTTCTTCGCGACGCGGGCCTGGGGCTTCTTCGCGGCGGACTTCTTCGCCTTCGCGGCCGGGGCCTTGTCGGCATTCCACAGGCCGCCCATCCACGCCTCGATGTCCTTCACCGTGCGCGGGATGTTGGCGGAGAGCACCTTGCAACCCCGGGCGGTGACGACGAGGTCGTCCTCGATGCGCACGCCGATGCCTCGGTAGCGCGCGGGCACCGTGAGGTCGTCCTTCTGGAAGTACAGGCCCGGCTCCACCGTGAGCACCATGCCCGCCTGGAGCTTGCCGTACTTGTAGGCCTCCTGCCGCGCCTGCGCGCAGTCGTGCACGTCCAGGCCGAGCATGTGGCTGACGTTGTGCAACGAGTAGCGCTTGTAGAACTGGTGCTCGTCCTTGAGCGCCTCGGCCGCGCTCTCGAGGATGCCCAGCTTCTGCAGCCCCTCGGCCAGCACGCGCATGGCGGCGCGGTTGGGCTCCATGAAGTCGTTGCCCGGCTTCACCGCCGCGAAGGCCGCCTCCTGCGAGGCATACACGAGGTCGTAGATGGCCTTCTGCTCCGGTGTGAAGCGCCCGGAGATGGGCAGCGTGCGGGTGATGTCCGCCGTGTAGAGCGTGTGGCCCTCCACGCCCGCGTCCAGCAGCAGCAGGTCCCCGGGAACCAGCGGGCCGTCATTGCGCGTCCAGTGCAGCACGCACGCATGCGAGCCGCTGGCGGCGATGGTGTTGTAGCCCACGTCATTGCCTTCCACGCGGGCGCGGAGGTTGAACACGCCCTCCACGTAGCGCTCGCTCTTGGCGACCTTCAGGCTGCGGATGACGTCCTCGAAGCCGCGCTGCGTGGCGTCGATGGAAATCTGGAGCTCGCGCAGCTCCTGCGAGTCCTTGATGAGCCGCATCTCCGACAGCGTGGTGGCCAGCGCCTTGTCGCGCTCGCCGCCCTCCGTCACCGCGCCGTCCACCTTGGCCGAGTGGCCGCGCAGAACGCGCGAGGGCTTCGTCGCCGCGCCCTTGAGGCCCGTCAGGTAGTCCGCGAGCGTGTCCAGGCCGCGCGCCTCGTCCACGTCATGTCGCGCGCGGCTCTCCGGCACGCCCAGGCGCGGGCCCACCCACAGCTCGCCCTTCACGCGGTCCGTGAAGAACGTCGCGTTGGCGCGGCCCGGGTTGGGCTCCACGAAGAGGATGTCCGTGTGGCCACCGCCGTCCTTCGGCTCCAGCACCAGCACGCAGTCCGGCTCCAGGTTGCCCGTCAGGTAGTAGAAGTCCGTGCCGGGGCGGAAGCGGAAGTAGGTGTCGTTGGCGCGCACCTTCTCATGGCCCGTGGGGATGACCAGCGTCTCGCCGGGGAACGCCTGTGACAGCGCCTTGCGACGGGCCTTGAAGGCGTCCGCGTACTTGATGCGCGGAGGCAGCTTCTGCGCGGAGGGCTTCCACTGCTGAAGCATGAAGTCCAGCAGCGCGGGCGGCGGCACCGAGTCGTGGCTGGCGGGCTTCGCTGGCGCCTGCGGCTCGGACGTGACGAGGGGCTGCTGCTCACCGACCGCGGGCTGCGAGCTGTCGGAAGCGACCGGGGACGAAGGGATGGACGTGGCCATGGCGAGGCACTCTTCAACAGCGCCTCGCGCTCCTCAAGCCCGAGATGCATCCTGACGCGGAGCAGTGTCTTCCGCGAGAAGGGCTACTTGCCCGACGAGCACGGGAACCGCCGTCTCCACCCTGAGGATGCGAGGCCCCAGGGAGAACGGCCGAAAGCCGTGGGACTCCAACAGTTGGGCCTCGAACGACACCCAACCCCCATCGGGGCCGATGGCCAGGACGGAGCGCTGGCCGGGGGATGCTGACACGGCGCGCAGTGGCTGGCTCGCGGGCGGGTGGGGGAGCAGGCGGACGGCATCGGGGGGAAAGACGGTGTCGAGTTCGTCCTCGACGAAGGGGCGGAAGCGCTCGCGGACGAGGACCTCCGGCAGGTGGGTGTCGCGGGCCTGCTCCAGGCCCTGGAGGAGCAGCTCTCTCACGAAGGCGCCGTCGAGCACCTTGGAGTCGAAGTAGCTCTTCTCCACCCGGGCCGCGTTGACCAGGACGATGCGGTCCACGCCCAGCGAGGCCACGGCGGGGAGGACCTTCTTGAGCGCCTTGGGCCGGGGGATGGCGAGCAGCAGGTCGATACGGGCGCGCGGCGGAGGCGGCTCGGTGAGGTCCACGCGCAGGTGGAGGACGCCGGGGCTGTTCTCCAGCACTTCGCCGGTGCCGATGAGTCCGCCCAGGCGGCCGACACGCAGGGATTCGCCGGGCTCGGCGCGGAGCACTTCGCGCGCATGCTGGGCGCGGCGGCCGGTGAGGCGCGCGGTGCCGTCCGGAAGGAAGTCCTCGTCGAAGAGCAGCAGCAGGTTCACGGGGAGCTTCTGTACCCCGGCCAGGGGGCGCCGTGGGTCCCTTCTTCCCTCCGGGGTGGCCCTGGAGCGCCCGGCTCCCTGACAGGTGGGGCGCCCTTCCACCAGCAGTGCTTGCCCGGCCCCGGGCCGTGCCGTAAAGCCGGGCTGTGCGTAACCTTTGTCTTCGCTGCCATCGCCCCGAGAGCACCTGCTACTGCTCGCAACTGCCGCCTCGGTTGGACACTCGCACCCGCGTCGTCTTCCTCCAGCACCCGCGTGAGCGCCGCGTGGCCATTGGCACCGCGCGCATGGCGCACCTGGCGCTGGCCAACTCCGAGCTTCACCACGGCGTCGACTTCACCGGCCACTCCCGGCTGGAGGAGCTGGCCGCGGACCCCGGGTCCGTCGCGGTCCTCTTCCCTGGTGAGGACGCCATCTCCGTGGAGCAGGCGCGCGCGCATCCGCCGAAGACGCTCATCGTGGTGGATGGCACCTGGCCACAGGCGAAGAAGGTCGTCGCCCGGAACCCGCTGCTCGCCGGGCTGCCGCGCATCGGCTTCGTGCCTCGCCGGCCGAGCAACTACCGCATCCGCGCGGAGCCCGCGGACCACTGCGTCTCCACCATCGAGGCGGTGGTGGAGATCCTCGGGCTGCTGGAAGGTGAGCCGGAGCGCTTCGACACGATGTTGAAGGCGTTCGAGTACATGGTGGACACGCAGTTGGGGCGACAGTCGACGCGGACGTCGCCGAACCGGCGGCGCATCCACTTTGGTCCGTGGCGTCCGCCGCAGGAGCTGCGCTCGCTGGCGGAGGACTTCGAGAACCTCGTCGTCTTCTACGGCGAGGCGAATGCGCACCCGACGGGTGCGGACATCCCGCCGGAGCTGGTGCACGTGGTGGCCTGTCGTCCGGCCACGGGCGAGCGCTTCGAGGCCATCATCGCGCCCGAGCAGCCGCTGGCTCGCAGCACGACGTTGCACGTGGAGCTGTCGGAAGAGGTGCTGCGCGCGGGTGAGCCTCGGGTGCAGGCGCTGGAGCGGTTCGAGCGCTTCCTTCGTCCCGATGACGAGCTGGCGGTGTGGACGACGTTCGCGCTGGACCTGCTGTGGAGCGGCGGTGTGCAGCGCAGGCCCGCGAGGAACGTGCGGCTGGCCACGGCGCGTGCGCTGGAGGGCAAGGCCGGTGGCGTGGAGCACGCGATGGAGCTGCTGGCCGGTCCGGACGTGCCCTCGTGGGCACCTGGGCGCGCGGGCACGCGCATCCGCGCGCTGGAGTCCGTGCTGCGCGTGCTCGTGGAGCGTGGCCTCGCCCAGGAGCCGATGAAGCGGGTGAAGCAACAGCGCACAGGCACCGAAGGCTGACGCGTCGGGCACCGGGGTGCTCGCGGGCCTCGGCTGGTGAGTGGGCGATGTGGGCTTCGCGCCTGTCGCGACCGCCGAGCGCGTTCAGCTCGCCCGCGTGATGCGGGATTCGCGCGCGGCGTCATGTCGTGCTGGGGCCGCACGAGGGGATACCGGCTGGCCTCATGGCGCGAGGCCGTGTGCCGGGGTTCAGGGCAGCAGCGCGGTGCCGGCCTCGCGTGCGTACCGGCCGCGCGGGAAGTCGTTCAGGTACTGGCGATACTCCATCTTCGCGTCCTGCCCCTGGAGTCGCTCCTCGAAGCAGCGTGCGCGCAGATAGCGCGCCTGCTCGCGGTGGTCCGTGCGCGGGCTCTTGTCCGCGATTTCCTCCAGGCCCGCGAGGAAGTTCTCACACGTCCGTGGCCCCATCTGGATTCGCGCGTAGCCCAGGAACCGCTCGTCAGCGTCCTTCGACAGCAGGGACATCGGAATGAGTCCCTCCTTCTTCTTGGGCTGAGGACGCTCCGCCACCTGCACCGGCGGTTTCGTCTCGGGAACGTTGGGAGCCAGCTGCGCGGGAGGCAGCTTCTCCGTCACCGACGGCGCGGGGTAGGGCGCGAACTCCTGCGTGGGGTCCGCGGGATTCCGAGGAGTGGAGGCCGGCGAGGGCGTTGACGAGGCCACCGCGGTCGGCGGCGGTGACGTGGGCTCCACGGGGGACTTCTCCTTGACCTCCGATGCCTCTGGCGGAAGCGGAGCTTTCTCCTGTCGAGACTTCATGGATGCGGCCACCACCTTCGACTTGCGCTCCACCTTGTGGGAGGGCTCCGTCGCGAGGGCCGGCTTCACGGTGCTCGGCGTCTGGGGGGCATGGGCCACCGCCGGCACCACGCTCGGAGCTGCCTCGGGTGTGCTCGCACCTGTCGGCACCGTCGGGCCTGGCTCCTGCGTGGACGACTCGGTGGGAAGGTCCATCGAGTCGAGCGCATCACGGTCCGGCGCGGACAGCGGCTCCTGCTTCAGCGCGCCCCCCTGCTCGGACAACTCCACGCGCTCGCCCGCGCCCACCATCCGCGCGGACTGGCCCTGCAGCTCCACGCGGACTCGACCTTCGGACACCGCCACCGAAGCCCCCAGGGCCGTGCGCTCCACGGTGAACACCGTGCCCACCACCGACACTCGCAGGCCCGCGACGTCCACGAGGAAGCCACGGCGCTCCGCATGCGAGGCCTTCACGGACACCCGGCCCTGGCGCACCGTGAGGTGCACGTCGCTCGCCTCCGCGCGAGACAGCTCCACCTCCGAGTCCGACGACAACCTCACCCGGCTCGCGTCCGGCAGGCGCAACATCGCGGAGGCTCGCGCCGGAGTCTTCACCGCCGCCCCCGAGCGCAAACGCATCCCGGCCCGCAGCTCTCGCTCCGCGCCGCCGCGCTCGCGCATCACCGCGCCCGTCGTGCTCTCCGCTCGGGTCGAATCCTGCTCGGCGGGGGACGTGGGCGTGCCCATCGCCACCGTCGCCTCGGGAGGCGGAGCCGCTTGCTCCGCGAGCACCACTTCAGGAGGACGGGGACTCACGGACGGCCCTGTTGGACGGCTCACCCAGAGCGCGAACACCACGGCGCAGGTTCCCGCGAGCGCGAGCGCCCAGGGCCACGTCGGTCGGAATGACTTGTCCGCCCGTCGCGCGCTCACCGTTCTCACGGGCGACAAGGTCGCGGTGGACTTCCCCTCCTGTCGCGCGTGTTCCTCGCTCCCGGAGCGTCGCGCCGTCGCGGTGCTCCACGGCCATCGGGACCGCCAGGACTTCACCTCCAGCCGCGCGGCGGCCTCGGCGCGCAGCTTCGTGCCCACCGCGTCCCAGTTCACCTGGGGCTCCACGCTCCTGGCCTCGTGCAGCACGGCGCGGCTGGCCCGCACCTGCTCCCACTCGGCGGTGCACGTCGCGCAGCTCGACAGGTGCGTGCGCGTGCTCGCCGTCTCCTCGGCGCTCAGCTCGTTCGCCGCCAGCGCCCACAGCGCCCGTGCCTCAGGGTGCGCCATGAGGGCCTCCAGGGCGGCGGGTGGCGAGCAGTCGCTGCATGGCCTCGTTGAACTCCAATCGCGCGTGGTGCAGGCGGCTGCGGACGGTGTTGGGAGAGCTTCCCACGGCCTCGGCGATTTCGTCCGGGCTCATTCCGCACAGCTCGTAGTACACGAAGACGATTCGCTTCTTCGGCTTGAGCTTCTCCAGCGCCGCCTCCACCAGCCGAGCGGCCTGCCGCCGCGACGCGGCACGCTCCGGGTCCTCGTCTGGAGACTCTTGCTCGGGCGGCTCCGCGACCGAGTCCTCGGGCCTGCGCCGCTTCCAGCGCAGATGCGACAGCGCCACGTTCGAGCACACCCGGTAGAAGAACGTCCGGAAGCGCGACTCGCCCCGGAAGCCCTTCACCGCCGTCAAGAGCCGCAGGTACACCTCCTGGAGCAGGTCCTCCACGTCCACGCGATTGCCCACCAGGTGCCGCAAGGTGCGCGCGGCGTCCACCCGGGTCAGCTCGTAGAGGTGCTCGAAGGCCGTGGTGTCTCCTTCCTGGAGCCGGCGCACCAGCGACTGGAGCTGGGGCTCATCCGACGTGGGAGGTGAGGAAGGGCCCTGTCCAGGGCGCTCCTCGGGCGAGGCGGCCGGCGCCAATGCCTGGGCTTCGCGGAAGATCACCGGACGCTCTCCCTCCGGGACGCGCCATGAGGTCCCCCCCTGTAGGAGCGCCCCACCGTCCATGTGAAAGGTCCAGGCCAGCACACTACCTCCGTGCCCCTGGGTCGCCGCAGCGACGTGACCCGATCAAAAAAGATTTTTGATCAGCCGTCAGCGCCTTGGAGTCGAACGCGGGTGAAACCGGACAACCCACCCGGTGGCCGGACCGGTTCCCCGAAGCATGGAGTCCCCGCTCATGAGGCACCACCCCGCACGCGGCCTGCTGGCGCCGCTCCTCGTGTTGTTCGCATTCTCTGGCTGCATCATCCACGAGAACGATGACAGTTGGCTGGACGACGAGGAACTCTGCTACTGCGCCACCAACGCCGACTGTGACGCCGACCAGTACTGCCGCGCGGGCTACTGTCGCGACCTGGGGCCCAACGCGGATCGGTGTACCTCCACGCTCGAATGCCCCGGCACGGAGATCTGCATCAACTCCGTCTGCAATCAGCCCTGCACCCGCACCGCCGAGTGCTCCTCCGGTGGCAGGTGCGAGGACGGCTTCTGCACCCCGAGTAGCTCGCGGCCGCCGCGTGACGGCGGCACTCCCGATTCCGGCCCGAAGCCCGACGGTGGCCCTCGCCCGGATGGCGGCGGTCGTCCCGACGCGGGTCCTCCCGACGGTGGGCATCCTCCGATGGATGCGGGTCCGGGGCCCGTGTGCCAGGTGAACGCGGACTGCGGCACGGGGAACTACTGCATCAACAACCAGTGTCACCGTGGCTGCGCGACGGATGGGCAGTGCTCCAGCACCGAGGCGTGTGTCTTCGGCGTGTGCCGCCCGCGTCCGCCGGACCCGAACGCGTGCCGCACGGCGGCGGATTGCTCGGGTGGCAAGGACTGCGTGGACGGCCAGTGCCGTGCGCAGTGCGAGTCCACCACGCAGTGCCCCGCGGACCAGTCCTGCCAGATTGGCTACTGCCTGCCCATTCCCCACGGCGGTGAGTGCCGCGCCAACTGCGAGTGTCCCTCGGGCCAGGTCTGCACGAACGGCCAGTGCCGCTCCACGGAGCCGGAACCGGGTCAGACGTGCCTGGCGAACTGTGACTGCCCCTCCGGCCAGGTCTGCACCAGCGGCTACTGCCGTCCTCCCGCGCCGCCGCCTCCTCCGCCCGACGCGGGCCCGGGCAATGCCTGCGCCGCCAACTGCGACTGTCCTTCAGGTCAGGTGTGCACGAACAACTACTGCCGCGCGCCTCCGCCTCCGACGCCGCAGGATGCGGGCACCACCACCGTGTGCCGCGCCAACTGCGAGTGCCCGGCGGGAGAGGCCTGCATGGAGGGCGCGTGCAAGCCCGTCAACCGAGGGAGTGGCAAGGCCTGCGTGGCCAACTGCGAGTGCCCGGCGGGAGAGCGCTGCCAGGAAAACGTCTGCTGGCTGTAGTCCGTCATGACGGGTGGCGCGCTGAGGTCCGTCCTCAGGGCGCCACCATCCGCCAGCAGCGGTGGATGTCCTTGCGCTGGAAGTCCTCGGGGATGGAGGCCGGTGTGAGCTCCTCCACGGACTTCCAGCCGCGCGTCGCCTTGGCGTCGAGCTGAAAGCCGAGGAAGTTGTTGGAGAAGTAGAGGACGCCTCCGGGTGACAACAGTGTCCGGAGTGCGTCCAGCAGGCGCGGGTGGTCTCTCTGCACGTTGAACGAGCCCGTCATCTTCTTCGAGGTGGAGAAGGAGGGCGGGTCGCAGACGATGAGGTCAAAGCGCTCGGGGCCCCGGGCCTGGGCCTCCACCCACGCCTTCGCGTCCGCGCGGATGAGTTCGTGGCGCGAGCTCGCCAGTCCATTCAGGTCCAGGTTGTCCTCGGCCCAGTCCAGGTACGAGTTGGACAGGTCCACCGTCACCGTGCTCGCGGCGCCACCCGCGGCGGCGTACACGGTGAACGCGCCCGTGTATGCGAAGAGGTTGAGGAAGCGCTTGCCCCTGGCCTCCTCGCGCACGCGCTGCCGGGTGTCGCGGTGGTCCATGAAGAGGCCGGTGTCCAGGTAGTCGCCCAGGTTGACCCAGAACTTCAGGCCCCGCTCCTCCACCACGAGCCGTCCACTGCCCTGGCCCACGCGGCCGTACTGCGCGCGGCCCCACGGCTGGGGCGTGTGCGTCTTGACGAAGACGCGCTCGGCGGGCACCTCCAGCACCTCCGTCACCGCCGCGAGCACCTCCGTGCGCTGCGTCTCCGCCGTGCCGGACTTGAGCGCGCGTCGGCGCGGATACTCGGTGACGTGGACGCAGTCGCCGTAGATATCCACCGCGAAGGGGTACTCGGGGATGTCCCTGTCGTAGACGCGGAACGACGTCAGCCCCCGGGCCTGGGCCCACTTGCGAAAATGCTTCGCGCCCTTGCGCAGCCGGTTGGCGAACATGGCCGCCTCGGTCGTCCCGGGTGTCTCGTTGCCGCCGTTGCCGTGAGTATCGTGTGGGTCAGCCATCTCGGCCCCACTCATCCCTGACTCGCGGACGGACGACAAGCTCGGAGAGGCCGCTTCGGGCGGTCAGGTGACGAAGCGCACGCCCCCCGCGCGGGCATTGCGGCGAGTGCTGGGGGAGGGAAGACTCGGCGCCATGAGTGTGCGCGTCGAGAAGAGCGGCCCCATCACCACCGTCGTCCTCCAGCGGCCCGAGGTGCGCAACGCGGTGGACGGCGCCACCGCCCAGCTCCTGGCTGACGCCTTCCGCGCCTTCGATGCCGATTCCGACGCGCGCGTGGGGGTGCTGTACGGCGACGGCGGCACCTTCTGCGCGGGCGCGGACCTCAAGGCCGTCTCCGAGGGCCGCATGCCGCGCCTTCAAGTCGACGGAGACGGCCCCATGGGCCCGTCGCGCATGGTGCTGGGCAAGCCCGTCATCGCGGCGATTTCAGGCCACGCCGTGGCGGGTGGCCTGGAGCTGGCGCTGTGGTGCGACTTGCGCGTGGCGGAGGAGGACGCGGTGCTGGGCGTCTTCTGCCGGCGCTGGGGCGTGCCGCTCATCGACGGCGGCACCGTGCGTTTGCCCCGGCTCATCGGCCTGTCCCGGGCCATGGACCTCATCCTCACCGGACGCCCCGTGTCGGCTCAGGAGGCGCTGGCCATGGGACTGGTCAACCGCGTGGTGCCCCGGGGGCAGGCACGCGAGGCGGCCGAAGCGCTCGCCCGGGAAGTGGCCGCGTTTCCGCAGGCTTGCATGAACGCGGACCGGGCTTCGGCCTACGCCCAGGGGGGCCTGGGCCTGGAAGAAGCGCTGCGTCAGGAGTTCGTGGGGGGCGTGAAGGTGCTGGAATCGGAGTCCATCGCCGGGGCCACCCGCTTCGCGAAGGGGGCGGGGCGGCACGGGACGTTCGAGTAGGGCAGCGGGGCTGATGCACGGCCCAGGGGGCTGTGTTACTCCCCCGCCCATGCGCTTCGACACTCTCGCCATCCATGCCGGTCAGGAGCCGGACCCCACGACGGGCGCCATCATGACCCCCGTCTACCTGACCTCCACCTACGTCCAGGACGGGCCCGGAGAGCACAAGGGCTACGAGTACAGCCGGACGCAGAACCCCACCCGCAAGGCGCTCCAGGACTGTCTGGCCGCGCTCGAGGGCGCGAAGTACGGCGCCGCCTTCGCCTCCGGCCTCGCGGGCACGGACATGCTGATGCACATGTTGGATCACGGTGACCACGTCATCGTCTCCGACGACGTCTACGGAGGCACCTTCCGCCTCTTCGACAAGGTCTACAAGCGCTGCGGCCTGAACTTCTCCTTCGTCGACCTGTCCGACCCGAGAGCCTTCGAGGCGGCGATTACGCCGAAGACGAAGATGGTGTGGGTGGAGACCCCCACCAACCCGATGCTCAAGCTCATCGACCTGGCGCGCATCGCCGAGGTCGCCAAGAAGCACAACATCCTCGCCGTCGCCGACAACACCTTCATGACGCCGTACTTCCAGCGCCCGCTGGACCTCGGCTTCGACGTGGTGGCGCACTCCACCACCAAGTACCTCAACGGACACAGCGACGTGGTGGGCGGCTTCGTCTGCACCAGCCGCGAGGACGTGGCCGAGCGGATGTACTTCCTCCAGAACGCGGTGGGCGGCGTGTCCGGCGCCTTCGACAGCTTCCTCGTGCTGCGCGGCGTGAAGACGCTCCATGTCCGCATGGACCGCCACGCGCACAACGCGATGAAGGTGTCCCAGTTCCTCGCCACGCACCCCAAGGTGAAGAAGGTTACCTACCCGGGCCTGGAGACGCATCCGCAGCACGCGCTCGCGCGCCAGCAGATGACGGGCTTCGGCGGCATGCTGACGTTCGACATCCACGGCGGCCTGGAGGCGGCGCGCCGCTTCCTCAAGACGGTGAAGGTCTTCGCCTGCGCGGAGTCGCTCGGCGGCGTCGAGTCCCTCATCGAGCACCCGGCCATCATGACCCACGCCTCCGTGCCCAAGGAGACGCGCGAGAAGCTCGGCATCGCCGATGGCTTCATCCGCCTGTCCGTCGGCATCGAGGACTCGCGCGACCTCATCGATGACCTGTCCCAGGCGCTCGACGCGGTGAAGTAACCGCGAAAGGCCCCGCGCCTTGCGGGCTTCCAAGGGCCTCCCCGCTCCCTCGCACACGGGACGCGCGGAGGCCCTTCGTCTGTCCACGCCCTGCCAACCGTGGCTCGCGCTCGGCTGCCCTGCCGCCTGGGGGGAAGGGCGAGTGTTCACAAATGGAATGTCGCCAGATGGGTTCCGTTTGGGCTCCCATCATGAGCGACCGACGCAATCTCTCCACATGCTTCCTGGGCGTGCTGCTCGCGGCCGTTGCTGGCTGCGACGAGCTCCCCGCGTCCGCCGACCAGGACGTCGTTCCACCCGAAGTCCCCACGACGGAGTCGCAGGTCTCCGAGGCCGCCTTGACGGCGCCCGACTGCCGCATGCTCGCCACCGCCTCCGTGACGGCGAGCGGTGACGACGGTGATGGCAGCGTCGCGGCCAACTCGCAGGACGACAACCTGGACACGCGCTGGAGTGGTCCGGGCAAGGGCGCGTTCCTCATCATGGACCTGGGCGCGTCCCAGACGCTGGTGGGGACGACTGTCGCGTGGCACCGGGGCAACGAGCGACAGAACCACTTCGTCCTCTCCACGTCCGAGGACGGCGCCACCTTCACCCAGGCGTATGCGGCCGACAGCGCATTGAACAATCAGGCGCAGACGTATGCGTTCAGCGCGCGCAAGGCCCGCTACGTGAGCATCACCGTGAATGGCAACACGGTGAATGACTGGGCCTCCATCGCGGAGACGCGCGCGTGTGGTGAGCAGACCGTGCCGCCCGCGCCCACCGCCGACTCCGGACCGGTGTTGCCGCGCCTGCCGTACCTCCAGAGCGTGGGGCCCACGAGCGCCATCGTCGTGTTTCGCTCCGGCGTGTCCTGCACGCCCTTCGTCCGCTTCGGCGAGGGCACGTTGCTGGCGCGCACTGCGACGGCCACCGTCGCGGGCTGGCGTCACGCGGTGAAGCTGGAGGGCCTGCAGCCGGGCCGCGCGTATGGCTACAGCGTGGAGGCGTGTGGCTCCGTCACGGGGCTGCGGACGTTCCGCACGGCGTCGGCGCCGGGGACGCGGCGCGTGCGCTTCACCACGATGGGTGACTTCGGCACGGGCGGCTCCGCGCAGTCGAAGGTGATGGCGATGATGAACAAGCCGGAGTGGCGCGGAGAGTTCCTCGTCGCGCTGGGGGACAACGCCTACTCCTCCGGTACCGAGCAGGAGTTCCAGGACCGGATGTTCAAGCCCATGGGGGCCCTGCTGCGCGAGGTGCCGGTGTTCCCCTCGCTGGGCAATCACGAGTACGTGACGAACCAGGGGCAGCCCTACCTGGACAACTTCTACCTGCCCACCAACAACCCGGCGAAGAGCGAGCGCTACTACTCGTTCGACTGGGGCAACGTGCACTTCACCGCGCTCGACTCCAACTGCGCCATCGGAATGGCGTCTTCGGACCGGTGCTCGGCGGCGGCGCAGAAGACGTGGGCCGAGCAGGACCTGGCGGCCAGCGCGCTGCCGTGGAAGGTCGTCTTCTTCCACCACCCGCCCTGGTCCAGCGGAGAGCACGGCTCGCAGCTCACCATGCGCCGCACGTACGGCCCGCTCTTCGAGAAGTACGGCGTGGACCTGGTGCTCACCGGGCATGACCACAACTACGAGCGCAGCAAGCCGATGAAGGGAGACGCCGTGGCGCCGTCGGGCACGCGTGGCATTCCCTATGTCGTGGTGGGCAGCGGCGGCGCGACGCTGCGCCCCTTCGCGGGCAGCCAGCCCTCGTGGACGGCCCTGCGCGACAACCAGGTGTATGGCTTCATGGACGTGGTGGTGGACGGCGGCACGCTGACGGCGCGGCTCATCACCTCCACGGGGACTGTGCGCGACACCCTCACGGTGACGAAGTCGCTGCCGGCGGTGCGCACGTCGTCCCAGGCCCAGACGCTGGAGCCGATGGAGACGGTGCCTGGACCCGTGGATGACCCGGCCCACATGCCGGAGAGCCTGAGGGTTCGGCCTCCGCTGCCTCCAGCGGACCGGCTGGAGGACGTGGCCGACGCGCCTGAGCCTCCCGCGCGAACCGAAGCCCCCGAGTCCGAGTAGGCCCGGCATCACGACGCCGGGGTTGAACAGGGCCTCCCGTGCTCCCTCCCTGGAGTCGGGAGGCCCTTCATCGCTCCAGCGGTGGTGGGGCGCGGGTGCCACGGCGCGACGGCTCCAGGGCCGCGTGCCGTGGCGCAAGTCCGGATGGCTACGGGCGCGCGGCCTGTGCGTGGACGGCGGCTTCCAGGCGCGACAGACCGCGCTTCAGCTCGGCCAGCTCGGCCTTGAGGGTGTCGACCTCGGCGGTCTTCTCGCGCAGCTCCCGCGTGCGGACCTCCAGCGCCTTGATGGCGGCCAGATTCACGCCGCCAATATCGAGCATGCCGATGCTCGTGTCGTCCGCGCCCAGGCCGAAGGCCGCCCGGAAGTCCTGTGCCATGGGGCCCAGGTGCCGCACATCGGACTGCTCCTGCTTGTAGCGCCAGGTCGAGATGGGCAGCTCGGAGACCTTCGCCAGCAGCAGCTCGCCGTCGACGCTCCGGAAGCCCTCCTTCTGGTTCCGGTCCGACGTACAGGTGAAATTGCCGCCGCCCGGCGCCAGGTCGCAGCCCGCGCTGGCGTCCGCGCTGGCGCGAAGGCGAATGCCACCCGCGGCGCGCACCATGAACTGGTTGTTGCCGGTGTTGTTGATGACGGTGGCCGTCGACTGGTCGCCCCAGATGAACGAGCCGGTGTGGCCGTTCGTCGACGCCGCTTGACCGAGCGCGATGCTGTAGTCGGCGTTCGCCGTGACGCCGGAGCCCAGGGCCACGGCGCCCTGGCCGGAAGCGAGGTTGAAGAGTCCCCCGGAGATGGCCCCATTGCCGCTCGCGGTGTTCGTGAAGCCCATGGCCACGCTGTTGGTCCCATGGGCACTGCTGGACTTGCCCAGGCACGTCGAGGACTCGGCGCTCGCGACGCAGCTCTCACCCATGGCGAACGATGCTTTCCCGCTGGCGGTGGAGAGGGTGCCGCCCGCCCAGGAGAACAATCCGACGCCGCTCTCATCCCACTGGGTGTCGGCGTTACCCGCGCGGAAGGCTCCCTTGTGGGGCGCCCACATGAGGCGGGCTCCCTTGCCCGTCATGGGGAGCTTGCCCTGGCCCTGCTCGCCTCGCACCAGCAGCCCACCGGCGGAGTCCACGGTGAAGAGGGGGAACGCGGTCCAGCTCACGCCGTCCGACGTCGTGTTCTGGAGCTTCAAGAGGGACGTGGGAGTGGCGATGGCCGTCGCCGCATCGACGAGCAGGTCGGAGCGAGTCGTCATCCGCCCGCGCGTGGTGCCCGTGCCCGACAGCGAGAAGGAGGCGTCCTGGGCGAGGACGCCATTCTGGATGTAGTTGGTGCTGCCCGGCAGGGGCTGGCGCGCATCGGTGAGGCGCGGGTCGCTGCTCGGCACGGGGGCGGTGGCTTCGTCTCCGTACCGGAGGCTCAGGACATCGTCCTTCAGCTCCAACCCTGTCCCCACCTGCCAGGATGGGCCCACGGGGCCAATGGGACCTTGAGGCCCCGCGACGCCCTGGGGGCCCGCGACGCCTTGAGGTCCCGCGGCGCCTTGCGGCCCCTGGAGTCCCTGGCCGCCCTGCGCGCCGTTCACACCATCGGACCCACCACAGCCCAGGCCGGCGAAGACGACTCCCAGCGCGGCCAGCCACGTCCCGACCTTCATTCGATGCCTCCAGGCAGATAGGGCGGGGAGCTTACCGCCCTACGCGCCAGGTCATCTCGGGAGATGGACTGCCTTCAGTGTCGTACCCCCGGGGCTGTCTGCCCGGCGATGACCGCCCAGGTGGCGAGCGCGCTGTTGACGCTGGTCCAGTATCCGTAGGCCTCGTAGTACCAGACGGCCCAGTGCGCCTGCATGTCGAGCCGGCTGGGCGCATCCGGCAGGTCTCCGTTGATTTGAGGGTCGGAGGCGTTGCGGATGACGAGCCACAGGGGTGCGGTGTTACCCAGTTCCTCCGCAACCATGCCGAGCACCGCGTCGCCCATCTCCACACCCGCGCCAACGGCTTCCAGGCCGTTTCGCGAGGTGCCGAACTCGAAGAAGTCCGTGGTGAGGATGGGGTGGAAGGCGGGCAGGTCCCTGCCATCGAGCTTGATGTCGGGGGTGCTGCGGGGGCCCTGGAGCAAGGGTCCGTCGAAGGCGTAGCGCTTGGTGGGCGGCCCGAAGTCCGGCTCGCCGAGCTGTGGCGCGTGCTGGGCCATCAGCCGCTCCGCGTCGTCGAAGAAGCGGGTGGGGACGTCCATCTCGCAGCGATAGGTCTTGTCGTTGAAGGGTTCGTTGCGGAACTCCTGGGAGAGTCGGAAGCGGGCGGCGCGGGTGACGATGACGTCGCCCAGTTCGTGGTCCGCGAACGTCGCTCCGGCGGTTCCCACGGTGATGACCATGCGAGGCTTCACCTCCCGCAGCAGTTGGTGGAACAGGTCCTTCACCGGCAGCGTCGCGGTGCCGACGCCGGTGCGCATGCCGTCCTGGTTGAGGTGCAGCTCCGACTTGAAGCACAGCACGCTCCGGCCACCGATGTCGGTGAGGAACCAGCTTCCCAGGCGCTGCACGCGCTGGGCGGGCGCCGACTTGCGGATGAGCGGCTGGTAGTGGCTCTGGAAGTTCCTGTCGTATGGGTACCAGGCGGTGCGCCGCACGCCCGGGGTGAGGGTGTCCGCCAGGGCCTCCACTTCGGCGACCGTCCACGTGACGACCAGGTAGTCGGCTTGCGGAAGCGCGGCGCCGGGGTCGGGTGTGGTCGGCAGTCGTCGGGGACGCGGCTCCAGGCCCGTGGGCCAGGTCAGCCCCAGGGCCACCTCGGCGGGCAGGGGGCCTCTGGGAAGGGCCGTCGCCTCCAGTGGCTGCTCGTCCACCGTGGCGCCGTATTCGATGATGTGCCGGGCAATCAGCTCCGGGCTGCTCAACAGGGTGTGGGGATTGGGCATGACGCACCTCCAGCGTCTCTTCTTGAAGCTAGGAGCGATGGAGGGGCGAGGCCCGTTGCCCCGCCTGCTCGCGGAGGACGCGGCGGGACAGCTTCAGTGCTCGATGACCGCGTCCGTGAGCGCCCTGCGCCAGCGCGGCTCCAGCCGAGCGTCCGCGCTGCGATGGCCCAGGGCGATGACAATCGGAATCACCGTGCCGCGCGGCAGCCCCAGCGCCTTGGCGACCTTGGGGGCGTCGAAGCCTTCCATGGGGCACGAGTCCAGTCCTCGCGCGGACGCGGCCAGCATGAGCGTCTGGGCCGCATAGATGCCGCTGCGCGCCGCCCAGTTGCGCATGCCCGACGTGCCGATGGGTAGGAGCGAGTGCACGGGATTCAGCAGCGACAGCAGGGCGCGCATCGGCGTCCAGAGCAGCAGCGGGGCCAGCTTCAGGAAGCGCGTGAACTTGCGGACCTGTCCCAGGTGGTAGGTCCTGGACCGGGCATCCAGGTCCGTGGCGTGCTCGACGTGCTCGAGCTGCCGCGCCGCTGTCCTGAGGCCGATGCTCCTGCTTGCGGCGACGACGACCAGCGTCGACGCGGACCGGGCCGCGCGCTGGGCGCGGCAGGCCTCCACCACGCGCTGCTTCAGGTCCGTGTCCCGCAGCCAGTGCAGCTCATAGGGCTGGAGGTTGCCGCTCGATGGCGCCAGCAGCGCGGCCTGCAACACCGCGCGCACGTCTTCGTCCGGGAGGGGGGCTCCATCGAAATCGCGGATGGCGCGGCGGTGCTCGTTGACCTCGCAGAAGTGGCTCCAGCGAGGCTCGGTGTGGGGCTGGTCTGTCATGTGTCAAGAATGTAAGTTGGGGCTTGGATTCACAACTTGCATTCAGGACCCAGCGATGGCCGCGCGAAAGCCCAGGACCTCTCCCCGCAAAAAGCCGAAGCAGGACCGCTCCGTCGCGACGGTCGACGCGATTTTGCAAGCCGCGACTTACATTCTGGTCCGCGAGGGCTGGGAGGGCTTCACCACCAACCGCGTGGCGGAGCGGGCCGGGGTGAACATCGCCTCGCTCTACCAGTACTTCCCCAACAAGGAAGCCATCGTGGTGGAGCTCCAGCGGCGACATGTCGCGAAGTCACGGGAGGGGATGCAGGGGGCCATCTCCGCGCTGCGGGCGCAGAAGACGCTTCCGCGCGTGCTCGAGCTCGTGGTGGAGGGGGCCATCGCCGAGCATCGTGTTGCGCCGGAGTTGCACCGAATCTTCTCCGAGGAGCTGCCGCGCTCGGCCCGGGCTCCCTCGGAGGTGCCGGATGCGCAGGTGGACCGGTTCTGGAGGGAGGTGCTGGCCCCATTCGTGCGCAACGTGACGGACCTGCCGCTCGCGGCCTTCTTCGTCCGGGTGACGCTGCACGCGGTGATTCACGAGGCGGCCACTTCGAGGCCGGAGCTGCTGGACCGACCTGACTTCGCCAGTGAGGTGGTGTGCCTGCTCGACCGTTACCTTCGCCGAGCGGCCCCGGCGCGCTCACGCACGCGCGCGGGGTAGGCCTCAGACTGGACTGCTTTCGGAGCGCTGCCTGAAAGCGCGGCCCCGGACGTGACTCCGAGGGGTATTGCATTGTCAGTTGGAATCCTTGCCTGGGGTTCGGCCGTCAACCGGGTGCCGCAGGACGCACCTTGGCGTCCCGGACCGACGGTGTGCTGGATGCGTACCAGTGGCGCCGCGCTTAATGCCGTACCTTGCAGGCGTCCGTCAGCGCGGCATCACGTCCAACGCATTGACGTCACTCCTGGTGGATAAATTGCTCACCATGACAAACGTGCAATCCATCGGGTTCACCGCATTCGTCGCCGCGCTCTCGCTGCAATGCGCCACCCCTGGGGGGCGCTGCATGGACAGCGAGACGTGTTGCCTGCAGTCACATCCGGGCAACCCGGCTGCGTGCGGTTTCACCGATGCGGAAGCTGCCATCATCCTCGCGGCTGCCGCGACGGCCACGTCAGTGCTGGCCACGTCGAGCGAAGGCGACGACCCCGATGAAGGATGGCGACAGCACTGCATCGACAACTATGTGCGGTGCAAGAGCCAGAAGAAGCCGCGATGGGTGGGGCCTTGCTATGACTGCCTACGCAACTGCGAAGGCCAACACCAATGGCCTTACGAACTGTGCAGCCAGAGTAAACGCTAGGGGCTTCCGATGCCGGACCATAGAACTTGGAACGAAATCAGGGAACTGAATCGCCGCGTCATCGACCTCGGGGAGCCGTTCGCCCTCACGGATGAAATCCGAGCGCTCTTGATTGGCACGGCCTCCGAGGTGGCTATCGCGCCGCAGGAGGTCTCCCAGGCCCTCCAGGGCGACGCGAGTGCCGCCGCTCTGCTCAAGGAGATTGCGAAGCGCATTCGCGTGGGCTCGTGGCGCCTGTCGCGCGCTCTTGCCGAAGTGGACAAGCGCCAGGAGGAAGGTGACCTTGACGCCGCGCGTGCACCGCTTCTGGAGCTGCTTGATGTTGAGGTTGTTCCATTCTACCGCGAGCTTGCCCAGGTGCAGTTGGACGCGCTCGACGAGCCGTAACGGCAATTGGGGCGCTCCCGCCAAAACGGAGCCCCGGAGCACTACGGCGGCGCCGCTCCGTCGCTCGGTGGCGCCTCTTGCCTGCACGCCGCGCCCGTCCGTGCCGTAAGCCGCGCATCCAGATACGCGGCCCATGTGCGCTCCGAGTCGCGCGCCGCCGTCAGCGCGGCGCACATCACCTGCGTATTTGCATACCGGGTCATGGAGGATTCCGCCGAGGGTGGCCGGTGAGGCCCGCCCGCCTGGAACGAGCCGTCTGCTTCCCGTCAAGCCGAGAAGAATGGGCTCGGGAAATGTCCCACGGAATGAGGGTCATGCGTCTCGCTTCGTGGGTCGAGCCTCCCCCGACGCCCGCGCCGGGCGAGACTGACTGTGGGGGCAGGTGTCGGCCCAGGGTGAGGTCCTTGCGTGCGCGAGCCAGTGAATGAGGTCGAGCAGACCGAGGGCTACTACCGTCGCTACGGTGAGGCCGTGCACCGGCGTTGCCTGCGCTTGCTTGGCGACGACGCGCTGGCCTGGGACTCGACGCAGGAGGTGTTCCTGCGCGCCCACGCGAACCTGACGCAGCTTCGCGCCGCCGGCTCTGCCTTGTCGTGGTTGCTCACCGTGGCGGACCGACAGTGCTTCTCGGTGCTGCGTCGCCGCCGCACGGAGGTCACCAGCGCGCTGACGCGACTGGCTCCGCTTCCGGACGCCCACGCTTCACCGGAAGCCACGCTGGAGCGGCTCCTGGTGGATGCGGACCTGGTGAGACGCGTCCTCGCCCACTGTCCGGAGGACGTCCAGCGCATCGTGGCCCACCGCTTCATCGACGAGCTGGAGCAGGAGCAGATCGCCACGCTGCTCGACGTCTCGCGCAAAACGGTGCAGCGCAAGCTCCAGGCCTTCTTCGACACCGCACGGCGGCTGCTGGACGTCGCCCCCCGTCCTGAGCCGCGAAAGGGAGCGGCCTCCGCATGAGCACCTCATCCATTCCTCACTTCCCGGGCGTGCCGGACCTCCTGGTGGAGCGCTACCTGTGTGACGAGCTCTCTCCGGAAGAGGCTCGTCACGTGGAGGAGGCGGCCAGGGCCTCGCCCGCGCTGGCCGCGCACCTGCGCGAGCGACGGGCGGAGAAGGCGGCCTTCGCCCTCGTGCGTCCCTTTGGGCCGGTGCGCGCGCGTCTGGAGCTGCCTCGTCCGAGCCGCTGGCGGATGCTCTGGCGCTGGAGCCAGCCCGTGCTGGTGCTCGGCGTGGTGCTGGCGGCGGTGCTGCCACGGCTTCATTCGCTCCAGGAGGTGGAGCGGGTGCGCGTGCGCGGTGGCCTCACCGCGCGGGTGCTCGTCAAGCGAGGCGAGGTCGTCTTCGAGCAGGGGCCCGGCGCGGTGCTGCGTTCCGGCGACAGGGTGCGCGTGGAGGTGGAGGACGTGGAAGGGGGCGCGCTCTATGTGCTGGCGGTGAGTGAGCGTGGCCGCGTCACTCCGCTCCAGGGTTTTCCGGCCACGGGGGGCACGTTGTCCATGGTGCCGGGGCGGTGGGTGTTGCCCGGGAGCCTGGAGCTGGATGACGCCCCCGAGCAGGAGGCGCTGGTGGTGGTGCTCGCGGCCGACGCCCGTGATGCACCGTCGCCAGAGGCCATCCATCGCTGGCTGGAGCAGGCGGCGCGAGAGGCGGACTTCCCCCCGTCACTCACTCCACTGCCCGGCACCCGCCACGCCGTGCGCACGCTGCCCAAGGAGCTGCCTTGAGCGCCAGGGCCGCGCGCGCGCTCGGAGGCCTGCTCGTCCTCCTCGCCGCCTCTGTCGCGAGCGCGGAGAACCGGTTCTCCATCAGCGTGGGACACAACCTGGGCCGGGACACGGATGAGCCCCTGCGCTGGGCCCAGCAGGACGCCGAACGCATGGACGCGGTCTTCGGCCAGCTTGGCGGCGTGCCCGAGGACCGCCGCATCCTCCTGCGCGGTGAGTCGGTTTCGAATCTCCGGTTGGGACTGGCGCGGATGCGAGGCCGCATCGAGGAGGCTCGCCGCGCCGGGGAGCGCACGCTGCTGTTCTTCTTCTACTCAGGCCACGGAGACGAGGCCGCGCTGCGCATGGGTGGGGAGGCGCTCCCGCTCGTGGAGCTGCAACGGCTGCTCGCCGAAGTCCCTGCCACCGTCACCATCGCCATGATGGATGCCTGTCACAGTGGCGCGCTCGTGCGCGGCCGGTCCAAGGGCCTCAAGTCCGCGCCCGCCTTCGATGTCTCCTTCCTCCGACAGGTGGGGCCGGAGGGCCGCGTGTTCATCGCCTCCGCCGGCGCACACGAGGTCGCGCAGGAGTCGGACAGCCTCCGGGGCTCGTTCTTCACGCACCACCTGATTTCGGGCCTGCGGGGCGCGGCGGATGTGGACGCCGACGGCCGCGTCACCCTCACGGAAGCCTATGGCCACGTCTACCACCGCACGCTCGCGGGCTCCCATGGCTCCACGGCGGCGGTGCAGCACCCGGAGCTGTCCAGCCAGCTCGCGGGAGAAGGGGACCTGTTCCTCACCACGCTCTCGCGAGCCCACGCGCACCTCGAACTTCCTCCCTTGGTGGGGGACAGCGTCGTGCTCGTGGACGAGCGCACGCTGCAGGTGATGGCGGAGGTGGAGCCGCGGGCGGAGGACCCGGTGAGCATCGCCCTGCCTTCGGGGCGCTACCGCGTGCAGGTGCGGCGTGGCTCGCAGGTGCTCTACGGCAAGGTGTACCTGCCCTGGGGCGAGAGGCAGCGCTTGAATCCCGAGTCCCTGGAGGTGCGCACCCTGGCCCTGCACCAGCGCAAGGGCGAACTCCTGGATGCCAGCTCCTGGCGACTTCAAGCGGCGCTGGGCGCGGGCCGCTCCTCGACGCAGTTGGGCGGATGGGGGCCGCAGGTGGGCGTGCTGCTCGCGCGCGAGGGCACGGGAGGGCTGGGAGTGTCCTTCCTCGGGGGCCTCACGCTGGGAGCCACCCGGGGCTCAACCACCGCTCAGGACCTGGAGCAGTTGGAGCTGGGGCTGTGGAGTGGCCTGGGCGTGGCGGGCTCCTTGGGACGTGTCTGGGCCGGAGCCCATGCGGGCCTCGGAGTGCTGGGCCTGGTTCAACGCGCGACGAGCCCGGACGCGGAGCGACGCCGGGAGCTGGGGCTGCCCGCGCGGCGGACACGCACGGGCGCGGGAGCAGCCGCGTTCGCCTCGCTCTCCGCGGAGGTGCCGGTGGGGGCGCGCACGGGCCTCTTCGCTCGGCTGGGCGGCCATGTCGCGTTGATGCGCGAGGATGAAAAGCTCCGCACGCAACTCGCGCCACAACTGCTGCTGGGTTGCACCTGGGGGCTGTGACACGGAAGCGCGTGAAAGGGATGTCCCACGCCTCGCTGTCCGCGCGTCTCCTTTCTCGCATCGTTCAGGTGGCCCGAGCGCATTCGAAGCACGGCGCGCGTGTCTCCTGGCCGGTGTCTGTCACGCGACATGGGATTGCTCCCATGCACCGAGAGGAAGGCCATATGACGACGAGGCTGGAGCGCGGTTTCTGGAAGTGGGGCCTGCTTTCACTGGCATTGGCGGGGTGCGGCGGTGTCCTGGGGGACGAGGCGGGGGATGAGCCGCTGCTCACGCTGGAGGGGACGCTTCAATCCAGCGCTTCATTCGATCTGGGCAACTCCAACTCCGACCGGCTGCGAGCGGCGCTGCTCTGGAACACCTGGCCCAAGGTCGTCGTGGACTGCCTGGTCCAGCAAACGTACCCGGAGGGCATCTCCAAGTGCGCGCGGCTGAGCCCCAGGTCGTCGTTCCACCATCCCGGGGTGGACGTGAAGGTGAACGGCCGGTTCCCCAACTCCTTCAGCATGCCCCTCAATCGCCTGCCGGAGCCTGGAGCCCTGATGGGGGAGGAAGGCTCCCGGCTGGGCATGGCCTATGTGATGGCCTACGTGGACGGCAACGGCAACGGCAAGCTGGACCGAGTCCCGACCGAGGCTCTTTCCAGCCCTGACATCGTCGTCGGGTTTCAGGAGGGCTTCGACGGAGAACAGACGGAGAGCTCCTTCATCATGTTTCGCGAGGGCGCGCTCCACCCGCTCTTCCACCTGGACTTCCCGAACTGCCCGGAGATTCCCCAGGGGTACTCCGTGGTGACGATGCGCTACACGCCTACCTCCGAGGAGTGCTTCGTGACGACGCGCAAGGTGGACGTGAACGTCGTCCTGAAGGCGAGCCAGGCCCTCCAGCAGATGGCCTGTGAGCTGCCCAACGCGAGCGTCCTCGTGGACTCGGTGCGCGCCTCCACCATGGGGCCGCCACCGCCGGGGAGCACCCAGCGCTGCGGCACGTACATCCGTCCCGTGTCGCGCCTCGACCAGGTGCTGCTCGTGAACCCCCATCCGGAGCGCTTCTGCACCGCCGCGAACACGGTGGCGTACACGCTGCGAGACTACTGGGATGGTGCCTGGGATGACCGGGCCTCTCCTCCCGCGTGGTGGCCCTGCCCGGTGACCGCGCCCTGAGGTGAGGACCGCGAGGGGGCAGGCCGGGTGCGCTGCCCCTTCGCGACGAGTCACCCGACGGCGGCACGGAAGAATTCCGAGTGTCACAGCCTGTCGTGACGAGGACCGCGACTCCTGACTCCGCGAGCCCATGAATCCCAGGCGACGGATTCATGGGGCACTTCTGAGCAGAGATTGGCCGCGTCCATCCATGCTGGGTGGCTCAACGCTCCGAGGACTGTCTACATACAGCGGTTTTCACAGACACCCAGCAGGCAGAACCAGCACGGACCCACGCAGCCGGGACGACAGGCCGCGTTGGCGTGCTCGCTGTCGGCGAGCAGCATGCCCTCCGGCGGCGTGCTCACTTCCAGGTCACACGTCGCGTCTCCTTCCACTTCAACGAGCGCGGCCTGAGGCTCACCCATGGACAGGGCGGCGAGCCCCACCACGAGCAACATGCACAGCACCATGGACCACTGGCTCTTGAGCAGCTTCGCGAACATGCGTGTCTCCTTGGCAGTGCCTGACGAGGCCACGCCAGTCTGTCATGAAAACAACCAATCCAGAAAGTCGAGGATAGATGGTTCGGGAGCGGATGGGCGCCGCAATGCGTTGCCCTGGCCCCGCGAGCGGCCTATGCAATGCGCCAGGGGGCCACGCAGCAAGAGTCACCCGTATCCGAGGAGTCCCATGCGTTACTTCGACGACTTCCAACCTGGTGAGGCGATTGAGGCCGGGCCCTACGTGGTCTCCCGGGAGGAGATCATCGCCTTCGCGAAGCAGTTCGATCCGCAGCCCTTCCACCTGAGTGACGAGGGAGGTCGGGAAGGCATCTTCGGCGGCATCATCGCCAGTGGATGGCACACCGCTTCCATCTGCCACAAGCTCGCGGTGGAGAGCCTGTTGGGCAAGTCCGCGAGCCTGGGTTCACCGGGGCTCGACGAGCTGCGCTGGCTGCGGCCGGTGCGTCCCGGGGATGCGCTCAGCGCGCGCTTCGAGGTCCTCTCCACCACGCCGTCGCGCAGCAAGCCGGACCGCGGCGCCATCAAGTTCCGCTTCGAGGTCCGCAACCAGAATGGCGAAGTGGTGATGACGGAGGTCGCCAACGCGCTGTTCGCCCGACGGCCCGAGGGCGGCGCGGCGAAGTAGCCGCGAGCCATCCTCAGGGAACCGATGGCAAGGGCCGCGCCATTCATCGGCGCGGCCACGCTTCACCTGCCAGGCGCTGGCTGGACCCGACGTCGGTGCGCCCCTCCGCGTGGGCGAGCGACACCGCGCCGTCTTGTTGTCCGCCCGCGCGACGTCGGCTCAGCGCTGGGCCATCAGGGCATTGAGCGCGGGATAGTTGATGCCCGCCTCGGGCGGAGGCGCGGAGGAGCCGTCCCGCAGGAAGTCCGCGCTGAGCGCCGCGATGCGGCCGAAGATGGACTGGGCCATGCCCGCGCCCGCGCTGACGCGACGCACGCCGAGCGAGGCGAGCTCCGACGCGGGAGGCAGGCCGCCAATCGCCATCAGGTTCAAGGGCAGGCCCGCTTCCGTGACGATGGCCTTGATGTCCACCGGCGTCTTCAGGCCCGGAACGAAGAGCCCATCCGCGCCCGCGGCGCGATAGCGACGGGCCCGGGCCAGCGTCTCCTCGACGCGACGCTCCGCCGGGCCAATGCCCCGCAGGAACACATCCGTGCGCGCGTTCACGAACAGGTCCGCGCCCTTTCGCGCGGCGGCGCGCTTCACGGCTTCAATCTTGGCGCACAGCAGGTCCACCGAGCCCGAGCCATCCTCCAGGTTGATGCCGACGCCGCCCGCCTCCAGCACCCCCGCGGCCACTTCGCCCACCGCGTGCGGGTCCTCCGAGTAGCCCCCTTCGATGTCCACCGTCAGCGGCACCTTCACGAGGCGGGTGATGGCGGCGACGGTGTCCAGGAGTCGACTCACCGGCAGCAGGTCGCCGTCCGGGTATCCCTGGGCCCAGGCCACGCCCGCGCTCGTCGTGGCGAGGGCCTTGGCCCCCAGGCTCTCCATGACGCGGGCGCTTCCGGCGTCCCACGCGTTGACCAGCAGCAACAAGCCCGCTTCGTGCAACTGACGGAAGTCCCGGGCGGAGTTCGGCGGAGCGACAGGCATGGGCAGAGGTCCTCTTTCGACAGGGGTGTGGAGCGGGGCCGGATGATACGCAGAGCGCTTCAGGCCGTGGATGTCCGTCGCACTCGCGACTCGTGGTCGAGTAACCAGCGCTTGCGCTCGATGCCACCTCCGTAGCCGGTGAGGGAGCCATTGGCACCCACCACGCGATGACACGGCACGACAATGCCCACCGGATTGGCGCCGTTCGCCAGGCCCACCGCGCGTACGGCCGCGGGACGGCCGATGCGCTTCGCCAGCTCCGAGTAGGACACCGTCGCGCCGCAGGGAATGCCCCGCAGCGCCGCCCACACCTCGCGTTGGAAGGGCGTGCCTTCGGTGCGGACGGACAGGCCGTCGATGGCGTCGAGCCGCCCGGAGAAATACGTCCGCATCGTCTCCGTGAGTCCGCCCGGATTTCGCGCGGCGTCCAGCTCGAAGCCTCCGGCCCCGTAGTGCAGGCGCAGCAACTGCCGCATGCGGCCTTCGTGTTCCGTCCAGTCGACGGCGCGCAGGTGTCCGTCTCGGTCCGCGATGATGACCAGCTCGCCGATGGGGGTGTCCGTCTTGTCGATGAGGAAGCGGAGAGTCTCAGCCATGACGCACCTCTTGGAGTCGTGGAAGCAGGCCCGGGTCCGCGGCCCACAGGTGTTGCGCGGCATAGGCCCGCCAGGGCCTCCAGGGTTCCGCGCGTTGAAGCAGGTCCTCGGGTGTGGGACGCGCGCCCGCGTCCGTCGCCGCGCTCCGCAAGAGCGCCACGTCGCTGGCGGGGAACGCGTCCGTCTCGCGCAGCGCGCGCAGGGCGATGTACTGCGCGGTCCACTCGCCCACGCCTCGGATGGAGCGCAGCCGGGCGACGCCTTCCTCCACCGTGCCGAACGGCTGGAACAACAGCGGGTCCGCGAGCGCCGCTTCCGCCAGGGCCTTCAGCGACGCCTTGCGCGCGGAGGGCATTCCCAGTGCTCCCAGGTCCGTCGCCACGACGCGCTCCGGTGAAGGGAAGGCCCGCGACAGGCCCGGAGCAAGTCCGTCCACGGGGGCGTCAGCGCACAGTCCCACCAACTGGCCCGCGAGCCTGCGCGCGGCCACCACCGTCACCTGCTGGCCCAGAATCGCGCGGACCGCCAGTTCGAAGCCGTCCCATGCGCCAGGGGCCCGCAGCCCGGGACGCAGCGCCACGAGGGGCGCCAGGAAGGGGTCCCTGGAGAGGTGCGCGCCAATCACCTCGATGTCCGCGCCCACGTCGAACACCCTGCGCACGCGCGCGACGATGGCGGGGAGCGACTGGACGCGCGGGAAGCGAATCCTCGCCACGAGGTTGTCCCTCGCGGGCTCGTGGGACACCTCCACCGTGCCCACCGCGCCGTCCTGGGACACCGTGCGCAGGTAGCGCGAGTCGGACACCTGCTCGACGCCCTGGATGGCTCGCGCGGACAGATAGGCGAGCATCGCCGCCCAGTCGTACGGCGGCCGGTAGCGCAGCCGCAGCGTGACGCCCGCTTCCGCCGCCGCGCTGGAGGTCGTCTCCACCGCCTGCTTGCGGCGCAGGGCGCTGGGGGGCCGCTGGTAGAGGTCCTGGAACGTCTCGTTGAAGCGCCGGATGCTGCCGAAGCCCGCGGCGAGCGCGACCTCGGCCAGCGGCATCCGCGTCTCCTGGATGAGCTGCTTGGCGAAGAGCACGCGCCGCGTCTGCGCGACGGCCACCGGCGTGGCGCCCAGGTGTTGCTTGAAGAGACGGCGGAGCTGTCGTCCTCCCACGCCCAGCCGCTCCGCCAGCGCGTCCACGCCCGCTTCGCCTCCGTCCAGCGCGCCCTCCGCGATGAGGGCCAGCGCGCGCGACACGGTGTTGGAGGTGCCCCGCCAGGAGGCGAGGTCCGGGGCCGTCTCCGGCCGGCAGCGCAGACACGGCCGGAAGCCCTCTTCCTGGGACGCGGCGGCGGAGGCGAAGAAGCGGCAGTTCTCCCGCTTCGGCGTGCGCGCGGGGCAGATGGGCCGGCAGTAGATGCCGGTCGACGTCACCGCGACGAAGAGGCGGCCGTCGAAGCGGGCATCCCGCGTCTGGAGCACGCGGTAGCAGGCGTCGGAATCGAGCAGGTCCATGCCCAGACAGTGTCATCGGGGCGTCGTGCGCGCTCGCGGTTTTCGGACATCGATGGCACGCGCCCTCCAGACGCGAAAAGGGCCTCCCACCACCGGTGAGAGGCCCTCTTCAAGACGCGACTGCCTGGGGGCCGACTAGGCCGCCGTGCGGTGCAGGAAGTCGATGAGGTCGATCTTCGTGACGATGGCGATGACCTTCTCGCCCTCCTTCACGACGGCCACGTTGTCCTGCGCGAAGATTTCCCGCAGGCGGGCGATGCTCGTGTCCGGCGACAGCGCGCCCTGCAGCGGCGAGACGATGGCGTCGATGGTGTCGGCGAACTTCGCCTTCCCGGCGACCAGCGCGTTGAGCAGGTCGTACTCGTGCACCATGCCCACCGCGCGGCCGTCCTCGGACACCACGGGCATCTGGCTGATGCCGTGACCGCGCATCGTCTCCACGACCTGGTCCACCCGGTCGCCCTTGCGCGCCGTCTTCACGTCGCGCTGCTTGCTCCCGATGATGTCGCGCACGGTGCCGGTGCTCTTGTCCTCGGCGAAGCCGTTGTCGCGCATCCACTCATCGGAGTGGAACTTGCTGATGTAGCTGCTGCCGGAGTCGGGGAGCACGACGACAATCGTCTTGCCCTTGCCCACTTCCTTCGCCAGCTGCACGGCCACGTGCACGGCCGCGCCGGAGGAGCCACCCGCGAAGATGCCCTCCTCGCGCGCCAGCCGCCGCGCCGCCGCGAAGCACTGGCGGTCATCCACCTGGCGCACGTCGTCCACGACCTTGAAGTCCATGGCGCCGCACAGCATGTCCTCGCCGATACCTTCCACCTTGTAGACGTGCGGCTCGGTCAGCTTGCCCGTCTTGAAGTAGCCCTCGTAGACGGAGCCCTCGGGGTCCACGCCCACGTTCTTCAGGCCGGGGATCTTCTCCTTGAGGAACTTGCCCGCGCCGCTCATCGTCCCGCCGGTGCCCAGGCCCGAGATGAAGTAGTCCATCTTGCCGCCGGTCTGCTCGAAGATCTCCGGACCGGTGAGCTGGTAGTGCGCCTCGATGTTGTCGGGGTTGTGGTACTGGTTCAGCATGAACGCGCCCGGCGTCTCACGGTGCAGCCGCTTGGCCGTCTCGTAATAGCTGCGGGGGTCCTCGGCCGCGACGTTCGTCGGCGTCACCACCACCTGCGCGCCCAGCGCCTTCAGGCGGTTGATCTTCTCCAGCGACATCTTGTCCGGCATCGTGAAGATGCACTTGTAGCCCTTCACCGCGGCCGCCAGCGCCACGCCCATGCCGGTGTTGCCGGACGTGTTCTCCACGATGGTCCCGCCGGGCTTGAGCTTCCCCTCCCGCTCGGCCTTCTCGATGATGTACAGCGCCATGCGGTCCTTGATGGACGCGCCCGGGTTCATGAACTCGCACTTGACCAGAACAGTCGCATCGTTCGGTCCGACGAGCTTGTTGAGCTTGACCAGGGGCGTGTTGCCAATGGCGGAGAGAATGGTGTCGTGGATGTCCATCGGGGCTTCCAGAAAAAAGGGGGTTCGCGGCGCGTCTTATATGCCGCCGGAGGGGCCCGGTCGACAGCGGGAGTCCATCTCCCCGGTCGAGAAGTAACAGTGCCCCGTCCTGGGCACTTCCCCCGCACCCCTGGAGCAGCAGGACCCGGGGTGTCTCCTGGCGACCTGCCAGCAGGGACGGGCCTGCTTCGTCAGGGGGCGGCCGGGCGCGCGACGCGTCGCGACGGGAATTGGGGGCTCAAGGTTTCGCCGTCGCTTACGTGACAGCCCGAGGGGCCAGGGGGCAATCGCCGCGCCGGGCCTTTGACGCGGAAAGTCGCCCCTCCCATACTCGCAAGCCTCTTCTCCCAACCCCCTTGGAGAACCCCGTCGATATGGAACTCGAGGCCGCCCTGCGCGACCAGGTGGGACAGGCCACTGGCCGTCCCGTTCCCCATGCTCCCATCAAGAAGTTGAAGGGAGACGCGAGCAATCGCTCGTACTACCGCGTCGGCGCGCCCCCGGAGAGCTGGGTGGTGATGGTGATGCCGCTGGACGCGACGAAGAAGAGCGAGGAGGCCACCAAGGGTGAGCCTCCGAAGGAGCTGCCCTTCGTCAACGTGCACCGCTACCTGAACAAGCTCGGTGTGCGCGTGCCCGCCATCCTCCGCTACGACGAGCCGGCGGGGATGATGGTGATTGAAGACCTAAGCGACATCACCTTCGAGTCCGCGCTGGAAGGCGGCAAGCACAACGAGGCGCTCTACACGCGCGCGGTGGACCTGCTGGCGCGGCTGCGGGTGCAGGCGGAGAAGCACCAGGACCCGGACTGCCTGGCCTTCACGCGCTCGTTCGACGAGGACCTGTACGACTGGGAGCTGCACCACTTCCGCGAGTGGGGCCTGGAGGCGTGGAGCGGCAAGCTGCCCACGGACGCCGAGCGCGCGCAGCTGGACGCGACGTTCCGGGACATCGCGAAGCAGCTGGCCGCCGCGCCCCGGGGCTTCACGCACCGCGACTACCAGAGCCGCAACATCATGGTGAAGGAGGGCGAGCTGGTGGTCATCGACTTCCAGGACGCGCTCCAGGGCCCCAGGCAGTACGACCTGGTGGCGCTCCTGCGCGACAGCTACGTGGAGCTGGACCGGGCCTTCGTGGACGCGATGCTGGACCGCTACATCGCCACGTTCCAGGAGGCGAGCGGCGAGCGCATCGACGCGGTGGAGTTCAAGGCGTTCTTCGACCTGCTCACCGTGCAGCGCAAGCTGAAGGACGCGGGCCGCTTCGAGTACATCAACCGCGTGAAGGGCAACCCGGGCTTCCTCGTCTCCATCCCCGCGTCGCTGCGCTACGTGCGCGAGGCGTTCCGTCAGCGGCCGGAGCTGCGAGGGCTGCAGGAGCTGGTGGCGAAGTACGTCCCGGAGCTGGCGGCCTGAGCCCATTGGCGGGGGAGGGGAGTCGACAATGAAGGCGATGGTGCTCTGCGCGGGTCTGGGAACCCGCCTGCGTCCGTTGACGGAGCGCTGGCCCAAGCCGGCGCTCCCGTTCCTGGGTCAGCCGCTCCTGCGCTACCACCTGGCGGTGCTGAAGGCCGCGGGTGTCACGGCGGTGGGCATCAACACCCACCACCTGCCGGATACGATGGAGGAGGTGGCTCGCGAGGAGTGCGCGCGCGCGAAGCTGGCGCTGCACGTGGTGCGCGAGCCCGTCATCCAGGGCACCGGCGGCGGCATCCGGGGCCTGCGCGACTTCCTCTCGGACGGAGACTTCATCGTCTACAACGGCGACATCCTCTACCCGGTGGACCTGCGGCCGGTGGTGGCCGTGCACCAGGCGTCCGGTGCGCTGGCGACGATGGTGTTGCTGCCCATGCCGGAGGGGGAGAAGTACGCGTCGGTGGAGTTGGATGCGTCCGGACGAGTGCGGCGCATCGCGGGACACGGGCCTGGAGGCGAGGGCCTGACGCCGTGGCACTTCACGGGCGTGCACGTCATGTCCCCGCGCGTCTTCGACTTCATGAGCGCGCAAGGACCCGAGGACATCAACCGCGAGGTCTACGCGCGCGCCATGTCCCAGGGACAGGTGGTGCGAGGCGTGCGCGTGGATGGCTACTGGTCCGATTTGGGCACGCCGTCGCGGTATCTGGCCACGGTGCGGGACGTGCTCGCCGGCCGCGTGCGGTTGGAGTGGCTGGGGGCGGACTCGCCGCTCGCTGGCACGGTGCGAGGGCCGGGGTCCTCGTGGGCGCATCCCGACGCGCACGTGAGTGGCGCGAAGGTGGAGGGCCCCGCGTACTTTGGCCGGGGCGTCACGGTGGCGGAGGGCGCCGTCGTCGGCGAGTCCGTGGCGCTGGGCGCCGGAGTGAAGGTGGACGCGGGGGCTCGCCTCCAGAACGCCGCCGTCTTCGAGCAGACCGTGATCGAGGCGGATGAGTCGCTCACGGAGCTGCTTGCGTGGCGGGAGCATCGGATTCCCGCGCCGCTTTCGGGGCGCTGACTCGCACGAGCCTCAAGGCCCTCGGATGAGCTGACCGCGTGCGCGGCCAGCGGGTGCCGTGCGCCGCCCGCTCGCGCGTGCCCTCGCCGCGAGCGTGTGGGGGCGGCCGCATGGTGATGCCTGTCGACTCCTGTCCGCGCGCGCACGAACCCTGCTCGGAAAGGGTCGGTTACCGCACGGCGTGCGAGCGAGCTCTGTCGTCCGCACGAAGGTCGCCGTTTCGGACAATGGGCCCTACCTTTCGCCACGGACAGCCTGCCTGCGCCGGGGGTTTCCGGCGGGGAACAAGGGGAGGTCTGGGGCATGAAGTGGCGAGGTTCTCTGGGGGCCAGGCCGGCGGGGGGAGACAGCACTCACTTCCGTGTGTGGGCGCCACGCAGGCGCAGTGTGGAGGTCGTGGTGAAGGGAGGCTCCCGCCCGCTCCCACTCGCGGGGGACGCCCAGGGCTATTTCGAGGCCGTGCATCCGGTGGCCGTGGGGGCGCTGTACAAGTACCGCCTGGATTCGAGCGAGGAGTTCCCAGACCCCGCGTCGCGCTTCCAGCCCGAGGGCCCGCATGGCTTCAGCGAGGTCGTCGACGCGTACGCGCACCCGTGGACGGACGGCGACTGGAAGGGCGTGTCCTGCATCCGGGGGCAGGTGCTCTACGAACTGCACCTGGGCGCCTTCACGCCCGAGGGGACGTACAGGGCGGCCATCGCCAAGCTGCCGCTGCTCAAGGAGCTGGGCGTCACCTGCCTGGAGTTGATGCCGCTGCACACGTTCCCCGGGCGCTTCAACTGGGGCTATGACGGCGCGCAGCTCTTCGCGCCCAGCGGGCAGTACGGCCGGCCGGAGGACCTGCGCGCCTTCGTGGAGGCCGCGCACGCGCTGGGGCTCGGCGTGCTGGTGGACGTCGTCTACAACCACCTGGGGCCCGACGGGAACTACCTGGCCCAGTACTCACCGGACTACTTCACCCGCAAGTACGAGAACGAGTGGGGCGAGCCGACGAACTTCGACGACGGCGCCGCCGCGGGCCCCAGCCGCGACTTCTTCATCCAGAACGCCTGCGCCTGGGTCGCCGAGTATCACTTCGACGGGCTCCGCCTGGATGCGACGCAGGCCCTGTATGACGACGGGCCGTGCCACATCGTCCAGGAGCTGACGCGCGCCGTGCGCGAGGCCGCGGCTGGCCGCGGTGTGCTCGTCATCGCCGAGAACGAGCCCCAGGACGAACTGTGCGTGAGGTCGGTGGAGCGGGGCGGCTGGGGCACGGATGCCCTCTGGGTGGATGACTTCCACCACTCCGCCCGTGTCGCCGCCACGGGACGCGCGGAGGCCTACCTCCAGGACTATCGCGGCACCGCGCAGGAGCTGCTGTCGTGCGCGCTGCGCAACTCGCTCTATCAGGGGCAGTACTACCGCTGGCAGAAGAAGGCCCGAGGCAGTCCACTGCTGCGCGTGCCCGCGAGCGCGTGCGTCTTCTACCTCCAGAACCACGACCAGCTCGCCAACATGCTCCAGGGCCAGCGGCTGCACCGCATCTGCGGCGAGCGACTGGCGCGCGCGCTCACCACGCTGTGGCTGCTGCTGCCCCAGACGCCGCTGCTCTTCATGGGCCAGGAGTGGTTCGCGAACTCCCCCTTCTTCTACTTCGTGGACCACAAGCCGGAGCTGCAGCCGTTGGTGCGCAAGGGTCGGGACCAGTTCCTCGGCCAGTTCGAGAGCGCCCGTCACGCGCTGGAGCACGAGGGCTACGTGGAGCACGTGGACGAGAAGGCGTTCACCCTCTCCCGGCTCGATTGGAGCGAGCGCGAGCGCCACACCGGGCCGCTCACCCTGCACCGGGAGCTGCTCCGACTGCGCCGCGAGGACTCCGTGCTTGCCCGGCAGGACAGCGGCCAGCTCACCGGCGCGGTCCTCTCCCCGCTCGCGCTCGTGCTGCGCTACTCGGGCAGCGAACAGGAAGGCGACCGGCTGCTGCTCGTCAACCTGGGGGGCGAGCTGGAGCTCTCTCCGTGCCCCGAACCATTACTCGCACCACCTCGGGATGAAGGGTGGCGTCTTGGACTGTCGAGTGAAGAGGTTCGATTCGGAGGTGCAGGGTCTTGCTCACTGGAGTCACTGAGGGTCGAGACGTCGTGGCGCGTACCGGGGATGACCGCCCTGTGGATGACGAGCACCGGGAGGAGCGGCCAGGGGCTCGGCCCACAGAAGGCCGGATGAGCCGGGTGCGCGGGCTGCCGGAGCTGAAGTTCGCATGGCCGGTGGGAGCGCCGGCCATCGAGGTGCTCGGACGGGAGTGGCTGATGACGAACGGCCTGGGGGGCTATGCGTCCAGCACCCTGGCGGGGGTGAACGCGCGCCGCTACCACGGCCTCTTCATCCCCACCCTGCCCGAGCGGGGCCGCACCGTCATGCTGTCCCGCCTGGTGGAGACGGCCCGGGTGGAGGGGCAGACGTGCCGACTGGACGGCGAGGTGCGGGCGGACGGCGCGCTGATGGGGGACGCCTCGCTGCTGCGCTCCTTCCGGCTCGACGGCCTCATTCCCGAATGGGAGTACGTCCTGGGCGCCTCCCGTCTGCGTCGCAGGCTGGTGCTGGTGCACGGGGAGAACACGCTCTTCATCGAGTGGGCGCACCTGTCCGGCCCTCCGGTGAAGCTCCGGCTGCGGCCCTTCCCGGTGTTTCGAGTGCACGAGCACGACTTCCCGCACGACTACTGCCAGCCGAAGGTCATTCTCCAGGGAGAGCGCATCGAGATGCAGGCGGCGAAGGATGCGCCTTCGCTGCGGCTGCGGCTGTACGGCGATGGCATCGTGCCCTTCGTGGCGATGCCTGAGATTTCCTCACCCCTGCTCTACCGGACGGAGCGCTCCCGGGGGATGCCCCACATCGAGACGCAGGCGAGCCCTGGCTACTTCGAGTGCACGGTGAGGCCAGGCAGTCGCCTGTCGCTCGGTGCCACGGTGGATGACTGGGCGCTGTTGGACCGGGACCCGTCCATGAGCTTCGACATGGAGCGCGAGCGCGAGTGGCGCCTGCTGGAGCGCGCGCCCGTGGCGGCGAGGACGGGCACGGCGGCGCGCCTGGTCCTCGCGGGCGACCAGTTCATCGTCGACCCCATGCGTCCGCGCGACGATGCGTGGGCCCGGGCCATTGGCGAGGATGCCCGCAGCGTCATCGCGGGCTACCCCTGGTTCACCGACTGGGGCCGCGACACGATGATTTCGCTGGAGGGCCTGACGGTGTCCACGGGGCGCTTCCGTGAGGCGGCGGCGATTCTGCGCACGTTCCGTCACCACGTGAAGGACGGGCTGTTGCCCAACCTCTTCCCGGAGGGAGAGGCCGACGGGCTCTACCACACGGCCGACGCGACGCTCTGGTTCTTCCACGCGGTGGACCGCTACGTGACGGCCTCCGGGGACCTGGAGCTGCTGCGGGAGTTCTACCCGACGTTCGAGGACATCGTCCGCAGGCACCAGCAGGGCACCCGCCACAACATCCGCATCGACCCCACGGATGGGCTGCTGACGCAGGGCGAAGAGGGCTACCAGCTCACCTGGATGGACGCGAAGGTGGACGGCTGGGTGGTGACGCCCCGACGCGGCAAGGCCGTGGAGCTCAACGCCCTGTGGTTCAACGCCATGCGGCTGATGGCGGAGTGGGCCGCGCTCCAGGGACTGGACGGGACGCCCTACGCGATGGCCGCGCAACAGGCGCAGGACTCCTTCAACCGGCGCTTCTGGAACCCGGCCGAGGGGTGCCTGTTCGACGTGGTGGACGCGCAAGGGGGCGGCAATGACGCCGCCGTGCGGCCCAACCAGATTTTCGCCCTGTCTCTCAAGTACCCGGTGTTGAACCCGGACCACTGGTCGGACGTGCTGCGCAAGGTGGAGACGGAGCTGCTCACCCCGGTGGGGCTGCGCTCGCTGGCCTCGGACCACGACGACTACAAGGCCACGTATGACGGAGACCTGCGCGCGCGTGACGCGGCGTACCACCAGGGCACGGTGTGGAGCTGGCTGATTGGCCACTACGTGGACGCCGCGCTCAGGGTTCAGCCGGCCCGCGCGCACGTGCGTGACGTCATGGAGGGCCTGGAGACCCACCTGAGACAGGCGGGCGTCGGCCAGGTCAGCGAAATCTTCGACGCCACGCCCCCCTTCAGGCCAAGGGGGTGCATCGCCCAGGCCTGGGGAGTGGCCGAGGCGCTGCGGGTCTTCCTGCGCATCGCCTGACGTCGGGTCAGGCGGGGTGGTAGCGGGCGAGCACGCAGGTGACGTTGTCGTTGCCGCCCGCGGCGTTGGCCATGTCGATGAGCTGCGAGCACGCCTTGTCCAGCTCGGGCGTGCGGCCGAGGATTTCCTGCATCTGGGGGTCGGTCACCATGCCGCTCAGGCCGTCCGAGCACAGCAGGAAGACGTCGCCCGGCTGGGGGTCCACGCGGGAGACGTCCACCTGGACGTTCTCCTTCATGCCCAGGGCGCGGACGATGACGTTCTTGTGCGGGAAGTTTTCGACTTCCTCGGGCGAGAGCTTCTTCGCCTTGAGGTAGTCGTTGAGCAGGGAGTGGTCCTCGGTGATCTGCTTGAGGGCTCCAGCGCGGAAGCAGTACACGCGGCTGTCGCCCACGTGCCCGACGTACGCGACGTCGCTGGCGAAGTGCACGCTGACGATGGTCGTCCCCATGCCCTTGTACTTCGACTCGCTGCTGGCCTTCTCGAAGATGCGCGCGTTGGCGAGCTTGATTCCGGTGGCCAACCGGTTCTCGTCATAGTTGCGCTGTTTGTCCATCTTGAAGGGCCAGGTGCTGTCCTGGTCCTTGGAGGTCATCTTGTAGAACTCACCCAACTCGTCCACGGCGATGCGACTGGCGATCTCTCCTGAGGAGTGCCCGCCCATCCCGTCCGCGACGATGAAGAGGTGCTCATCGGGCAACATGAGGAAGTTGTCCTCGTTGTGGTTCCGCTTCATCCCGACGTGGGTGCTGCCGGCTACCTCGATGCGCATGCGCGGGGACTCTTCTAAGGGGACGAGAAACTGGCGGCGCACGTTAACAAAGCGCTCGGAAAACGGTCAAAAGACGTGCTCTTGGTGCGGTCAGACAGGGGACACCGGGGCAGGGGAGGCAGGCTCGAAGCTCAAGCGGTCCCCTTCCTGGGTGCCGCTCGCGGCCAGGACGCCCGCGGGCAGTTCCAGCACGGAACGGGCCTGGAAGTACACGGAGGTGGCCCTCCAGGGCGGCAGCGCCATCATCTGCTTGACGATGCGGCCCTGGGCGTCCAGGAAGGCGACGTCAATGGGGATGCGCATGAAGAACGTGTGGATGGAGTTGCAGGGCTGGATGTGGAGGCCGTCGCCCATGGCGAGCTCCTGGCGCCCCATCAGTCCCTTGAAGCGCTGGGCGAAAGAGGTGGCCTTCTCCGCCCGGTCCGCCAGCGGCTTCTGCCGCGTCTCGTTGGTCACCTTCCAGCGCATGTAGCGCGTTCTACCCCATGCTCGAGCCCCTGGCGCGTCCTCTGCATCTGGTTCTGGTCTCCCCCCAGATTCCCCCCAACACCGGCAACGTGGCCCGCCTCTGCGCGGTGACGGGCTGCCGGCTCATCCTGGTGGAGCCCCTGGGCTTCTCAATCGATGACCGGAACCTCAAGCGGGCCGGGTTGGACTACTGGGACAAGGTATTTCTACGGCTGTACCCGACTTATGAGGCCTACGTGGCGGCGTATCCGGACGCGCGGCGGTGGCTGTTCTCGGCGCGGGCGGAGCAGACCTTGTACGAGGCGCGGTTCGAGGAGGGGGACCATCTGGTGTTCGGCTCGGAGGTGACGGGGCTGTTGCCGGAGGTGATGGAGGGGGGGACGGGGACGGCGCTGACGATTCCGATGTTGGAGGGGCGGCGGAGCATGAACCTGTCCACGGCGGTGGGGGTGGGGACCTACGAGGCGCTGCGACAGGTGTGTTTCACCGGGGCGGGCAGGCGGGCACCCTCGGCAAGTTGAGGGGCGGTGAGGAGGGACTACACTGCGGCGAGGATGATTCCGTCGCAGGCCGCCGAAGCGCTGTATTCCGCCCACAAGTCCCGAGCCACGGGATGGCTGACCTTGTCCGCAGGAGGGCGTGAGTCGCGGTTGATGCTGCGCGAGGGCGACCTCGTGGGGACGCGGCTGGGGTTTGGGTATCAGAGTCCGGCGCAGGCGCTGTTGCAGAGTGGCTTGTTGAGCGCGGAGGCGCTGGATGCGCTGTGGGCGCGGGGGGGGGCGGGCGCCGCGGACGAGGAGTTGTTGGAGGAGCACGGGCTGGAGCGGGACGCGGTGGTGGAGCAGCAGGTGCTTGCCCACGTGCGGCGGTTGAGTGAGTTGGCCGAGCGCGCGGCCTTCGAGCCTGGGAGCGTGGAGGCGGAGTTCGAGCCCATCTCCGGAGTGAGGGTGGTGCGGGCGGCGCTGGAGCGGCCGGGGGCGGGTGGGGCGAAGGGGCGGGTGTTCCGGTGCGCGGATGTGGCTGTGTGCGAGCCGTGGCTGACGGATGCGTCCGAGCGGGAGTTGCTGAGGACGTTGGGGGAGTTTCGTGAGCCGGAGTCGCTGACGCCCGCGCGCGAGGCGCTGTTGCTCGTGTTGGAGCGCGAAGGGGGCGTCGAGGCGCTGTCGGTGGAGGAGTGGGAGGCGAGGGAGGAGGCGCGCAGGCAGGAGGAGGAGGCCGCGCGCAGGAGGGCGGAGGAGGAGCGGCTCCGCGCCGAGGAGGAGGCTCGTCGGCGGGCGGAGGAGGCTCGGCTGGCGGAGGAAGCCCGACTCCGTGCGATTGAAGAGGCTCGGCTCGCGGAAGAGGCTCGGATTCGTGCCGAGGAGCAACGGCTCGCGGAAGAGGCGAGGGTTCGGGCGGAGGAAGAACGGCGGGCGGAAGAGGCCCGGGCTCGTGCCGAGGAAGAACGGCGCGCGGAAGAGGCCCGGCGCGCGGAGGCTGCTCGGCTGGCGGCAGAGGCTTGGATTCGCGCCGAGGAGGAGCGACTCGCTGAAGAGGCCCGGCTCGCCGAAGAGGCCCGGGTTCGTGCCGAGGAAGAGCGACTCGCGGAAGAGGCGCGACTTGCCGAAGAGGCACGGGTCCGTGCGGAGGAAGAGCGACTCGCGGAAGAGGCACGGCTCGCGGAAGAGGCACGGGTTCGTGCCGAGGAAGAGCGACTCGCGGAAGAGGCGCGACTTGCCGAAGAGGCACGGCTCGCTGAAGAGGCACGGCTCGCTGAAGAGGAGCGACTCGCTGAAGAGGCGCGGGCTCGTGCTGAGGAAGAGCGCCGCGCGGAAGAGGCTCGGCTCGCTGAGGAGGCCCGGCTCGCTGAGGAGGCCCGGGTTCGTGCCGAGGAAGAGCGACTCGCTGAAGAGGCTCGGCTCGCTGAAGAGGAGCGACTCGCTGAAGAGGCACGGCTCGCTGAAGAGGCACGGCTCGCGGAAGAGG
>NZ_JABUMT010000021.1:0-177846 GCF_013336715.1 Myxococcus sp. CA056 | reverse complement strand
AGGCGACGAGATAGGCGACGAGGCGGGGAGCGGAAGCATCCTCGCGAAGGACGACGACGGCATCGGAGACGCCGGGAGCGGCGAGGAGCGCGGCCTCGATTTCACCCAGCTCGATGCGGAAGCCGCGAAGCTTGACCTGGAAGTCGGCGCGGCCGAGGTACTCGAGGGAGCCGTCAGGCAGCCAGCGAGCGACGTCGCCGGTGCGGTAGAGGCGCGCGCCGGGAATGGCGGAGAAGGCGTCGGGGAGGAATCGCTCGGCGGTGAGAGCGGGACGGCTGAGGTAGCCGAGGCCGACCTGGACGCCGCCGATGAAGAGCTCGCCCGGCACGCCGACGGGAGTAGGGAGTCCGGTGGAGTCGAGGACGTGGAGCTGCGTGTTGGAGACGGGGCGACCGATGGGGACGAAGTGTCGGGAGTCGCCGCGAGCGCAGTGCCAGAAGGAGACGTCGACGGCGGCCTCGGTGGGGCCGTAGAGGTTGTGGACCTCGGCGGAGGCGGGAAGGAGGGCGTGTGCGCGGCGGACGAGCTCGGCGGGGAGTGCCTCACCACTGCACACGACGCGACGAAGTCCGGAGAGCTTCTCGACACCCGGCTCCTCCAAGAAAGCGCGGAGCATGGAGGGGACGAAGTGGAGCGTGGAGACGCGCTGCTCGGAGATGAGGCGAACGAGGTAGGCGGGGTCCTGGTGCCCACCGGGCTTCGCGAGGACGAGACGCGCGCCCGTCATGAGGGGCCAGAAGAACTCCCAGACGGAGACATCGAAGGAGAAGGGAGTCTTCTGAAGGACGGTGTCGTCAGGGGACAGGCCGTACTGCTGCTGCATCCACAGCAGGCGATTGACGATGCCCGAATGGCAGTTGATGGCGCCCTTGGGGCGGCCCGTGGAGCCGGAGGTGAAGATGACGTATGCGGGGGCGTCGGGCCCGGCGAGGAGCGGCAGCGAGTCGCGGGAGTGGACTGCGACGTCGTCCCACTGTGAATCGAGGCAGAGCACGCGAGAGTCGTGCTGGGGGAGGACGGACTTCAGGTGCTCGTGAGTGAGGAGCACGGGCGCGTCCGCGTCCTCGAGCATGCCGGCGAGGCGCTCGCGGGGATACGCGGGGTCCAGGGGGACGTAGGCGGCGCCGGACTTGAGGACGGCGAGCAGCGCGACGACGAGGTCGAGCGAGCGCTCCAGGCAGACGCCGACGAGAGAACCCGGGCGAGCGCCAAGGGAGCGCAGGTGCCACGCCAGTTGGTTGGAGCGTGAGTCGAGCTGCGCGTAGGAAAGAGCAGAGTCTTCGAAGCGCAGTGCCTCCGCGTCGGGAGTGCGGCGAGCCTGGGCCTCGATGAGTGAGTGCAGGCACACGTCGCGTGGGAAGTCGTCCTGCTGGCCCTGGAAGTCGGAGCGCAGTTGGAGTTGCTCCTCCTGGGTGAGCAGGGGCAGCTCGGACAGCCGCGTGTCCGGGTTCTCCGCCACCGCGCCGAGCAGCGAGTAGAAGTGCCCGCGCATCCGCTGGATGGTCGCGACGTCGAACAGGTCGGTGTTGTATTCGAGCCAGCCGAAGATTTCGTCCGGTCGGTCCTCGCGCAGCTCCAGGAGCAGGTCGAACTTGGCCGAGCCCGGGTCCACCAGCAGATAGGTGGACTGCAACCCCGGCATCGACAGGTCCTGGCGCGGGGTGTTCTGGAAGCTGAACATCACCTGGAACAACGGGTGACGGCTCAAGTCACGCGGGGGCTGCAGCTCCTCCACCAGCTTCTCGAAGGGCAGCTCCTGGTGCGCATACGCGGCCATGCACACCTCCTTCGCGCGGCGCAGCAGCTCGCGGAAGGTGGGGTTGCCGCCCAGGTCATTGCGCAGCACCAGCGTGTTGACGAAGAAGCCGATCAGCGTCTCCAGCTCCGGCACGTTGCGACCCGCGATGGGCGAGCCGACGGTGATGTCCGACTGTCGCGAGTGTCGGTGCATCAACGTCTGGAACGTGGCCAGCAGCGTCATGAAGAGGGTGGCCCCCTCCTGCTGGCTGATCTCCTTGAGGGCGCGCGTCAGGGCCACCGGCAGGGTGACGAACTGGCGGGAGCCGCGGTAGGTCTGCTCGGGCGGGCGGGGCCTGTCGGTGGGCAGCTCCAGCGGCGCGGGCAGTGTGCGCAGGTGCTGCTTCCAGAACTCCAGCTCCGTGCGCAGCCGTTCGCCTTGCATGCGCTCGCGCTGCCAGACGGCGAAGTCGGAGTACTGGATGGCGGGCTCGGGCAGGTCATGCGACTGGCCGGTGACGCCTGTGGCGTAGAAGGCCATCAGCTCGCGGACGAAGACGCCCAGGGACCAGCGGTCCGTTACCAGGTGGTGCATGGTGACGAGGGCCACGTGGTTGTCGGGGCCCAGCCGCAGCACCTTGCCGCGCAAGAGCGGCCCGCGCGCCAGGTCGAACAGACGCTGGGACTCCTCGCTGGTGCGCCGCTCCACCTCGGCGTCCTGCTCCTCTTTCGACAGGTGCGAGACGTCCTCGACCGGGACGAGCAAGCGCAGCTCCGGCAGCACCACCTGGACGGGGATGCCGTCCTCGCGCGCGGCGAACACGGTGCGCAGCGACTCGTGGCGCCGCACCACCTGGTTCACACAGCGTTCCAGCAGGGCGACATCCAGCGCGCCGGTGAACTGGACGGTGATGTGGACGTTGTAGGCGAAGGCGCGACCGCCCTCGAGCTGGTCCACCACCCACAGTCTCTGCTGCGGGAAGGAAGCGGGTGCGGGCCCGGTGTCCTCCCGGCGCGGGATGGTCCGCTCCACCGCCTTCGTGGTCGCGTCCTGAAGCTGTCCCTTCTTTTCCTTGAGAAGCAGTTCGTACAGAGCGCGCTGCTTGGGGGTGAGCTTCTCGAGGTTCTTGTTCCCACTGCTCATTACAGACTCCGAGCGCCAGCCCTGGGGGGCCAGGAAGCGCGAGCATTTGCCGACCGACAGGCTGTCGGTGCGTCGTCACGGGGATGGAAGGGGCCGGGCAAAATGTATCAAGCCATCGCCAAGGATGGCTGACGCCCTCGCTGCAGCACCCGGTGGTCGAGCCACCAGTGAAACATCAACAGTTGTATTCAAGTATGCGCGGGGCGCGCGGCAATACGAGACACAGTCTGTCTGGCGGGCTGCAGTGAGTGTCGAGGGGGTCGGACATGCTCCATGCAGAATCCCATTGTCCTGGAGATTCTCCAAAATTGGGCACGCACCAGAATCTCAGCATGTGGGATTTTCCAGGCGAGCAAGGGGACGCGGGAATCGCTGGGGCTCCAGGGAGAATTCCCTTCACTGTGCGCCATCCAGAGCACCACCTGCGGTGATGAGGCTGCCGTCGTTGCCAGGTGGGACGCACGCTCAGTGATTCGAACGAGGAAGCTTCCTATTGCCAGGAATCCTGCGCTGCACCGGTGCGGGCGGGAGTTTCCGCGAAAAGCTGGCGAGGGTGGCGAACGGGCGCATCTCCACTGGCCCGGACATGGGCGAGGGAGTCGGGCGTTGCCCTCTCATGCGCCCCTATCCAAAGCAGTGTCGTGTTTGCATTTCACTGAAGTTCTGGTGAGTAGACCCAGTGATGCTCTCGCAACTCAAATACAGCAACATGAGCGATACGATGCCCGTCACCTGCCGCGGCGCATCCGGCGCTACGACGAGTGACCGGAGGCCGCGGCAGGTAGTCGGTGGTTTTGCTGGCAATCCTCACACCGTCTTCACCGCGAGCTCCTTGGCCACGTCGATGAAGAGGCGCAGGGGCCCCGAGCGCTGTGCCCTGCTGGGGAAGTAGAGGAAGAACCCGGGCACGGTGGGCGCGTACTCCTCGAGCACGCGCACGAGCCGGCCGGTGCGCAGTTGCTCCTTCACCGCCGGCTCGAAGACGTACGCCAGCCCCAGCCCCTGCTCCACCAGGGCCAGCGTCAGTGCACGGTCATTGGTGAGCACGCCGCCTCGCACCGGCACCCGCCAGTTCCTGCGCCCGCGCTCCAGCTCCCAGGCGTAGAGCCCTCCGCTCGAGGGCATGCGGATGGTGAAGCACTCGTGACGCAGCAGGTCCTCGGGGCGCTGCGGCGTGCCGTGTCGCTCGAGATATGAAGGCGCACCCACCACGACGAAGCGGAAGGCAGGGGAGAGGCGTATCTGCACCATGTCGCGCTCGATGGCCTCGTGCAGCCGCACGCCCGCGTCGTAGCCCTCCGCGACGATGTCCACGAGTCGGTTTTCGGCGACGACCTCCACCTCCACTCGCGGGTGTCGCGCACGGAAGGTCGGCAGCACCGGGGTGATGACGAAGGGCACCGCGACTTCCGGTACCGTCAGCTTCAGCTGCCCCACCGCCTCGCCGGGCTGCGCCGACACCTCCGTGAGGCTCGCGAGCGCCTGGCCGATGCCGGGTCCCGCCCCCTCCAGCAGCCGCCGTCCCGCGTCCGTGAGGGACATGCTGCGGGTGGTGCGGGCGAAGAGCACCACCCGAAGCTGCGCCTCGAGCTGGCGCACGGACTGGCTCACGGCCGCCGGAGAGACGCTGAGCTCGCGCGCCGCCGCGCTGAAGCTCTTCAGGCGTGCCACCACGAGGAAAACCTGAAGCTGTGGGAGGAGCGTCGTCTTCATGAAGAGTGTCCGTGTGAGTCACAGGGGCCACGCGTGGCGCCCCGAGCGGCGGTGTCCGTTCAGCGAAGGCGTCCTGTCAAAGCAGCCCATCTTCAATCGCAGCTTCAGGGCCCATTGCCAAATTCCCATCGGGCCCACGGCTCGAGTGGCTCGCAGGCCCCGCGTCAGGGGCCCGCCGAGAACTTCACCGGGGCTGTGCGCGTCGACCCGCTGTTTCACGCGAAGGCGCCGCCCCGCACCCCGGGCGCGTCGGTCGCGTTCGAGCCAGGGGCTCGCTCGACGTGGTCTGGATTCCCCCCGGTCAGAAGCACTGGCATGGCGCCTCTTGTGAGCACCGGACTGAATTTTCTGCCCAAGACGTGCGGTGTCCTGCCTGAACGCCGGTGCGCCTCTGTGGCATCGCAAGGGGAGCGATTACCTCAGTCCTGATGCATGGCATCAGCGAAGGAGGAATCGAAATGTCACGAGCGGCGAAGAGGCTTTCGGAAAGAAGATTACCCCTGCTGTCACTGGCCTGCCTGGTCGTCCTGAGGCCAGCCCATGCGAGCGCTGGAGCGCCTGAAGGGGAAGAGCAGGAGCCGGAGCAGATTGAGGCATCCCCCGAGATTGTCGCCGAGGTCGAGGCGCTCGACGTCAGTGACGAGGCACTGTCCAAGGATGCGGACCAGTTCATCAAGGACCACCCGCGTCCCAAGGGCTTTGATGCTTCGTCCGCGGATGCACTGGCCAAACGCATCGATTCGGTCGACCCCGACAAGGTGCTCGAGGCGCTCGAAGATCTCCGGAAGGAGGGCGTGACGCCGGAGTCCACTCCGGAGTTCGCGCAACGTTTCGGGAAGAAGCTCGAAGGACTGCCCGAGGCGCCAAAGGAAGCCGCATCAGGCGAATTCGAGACACTGGGGCTCGGGCCCGCGGAAAAGAGGCTCTGCGCTGCCTTTCCGGATTTCTGCGCGAGTTCGTTCGCCCTCGGCAAGGTCGCTGAGCGCAAGGGGAAGGGTTACGGAAAGCTTCACAACGGAAAGGGAGACGCGTTCAAGCATGCCTACTGGATGGGGCTGCTGACGTTCTACCATTCAGAGCTCTGGGCGAAGGCGCTTGGCAATGCGCACGAAATGCGGCCGAAGAATCCGAAGATCGAGAAGCGCATGGACCTGCACAACAACACCGTCGGGCGGGGACACGGCAAGCGCGCGAACATCGTCACCAGCATCGACGATGGGGTGGACCGCGGCTTCAAGCGTGGAGACCTTCTGCGCATCTCCTGTGGTGGAAAAGGTCCCTCCCGTCTCGTCGCCACCGACCGGCGCGGCGACTATTGCGACTGACCGCTTGAGGAGGCGAAGTCCTCGACCCACCCCATCGCCTGCCCTGCACCGAGCAGAGGAGGGCGGTACTCGGCCTGGTAGGGCTCGTAGAACCGCTCTGGGTGAGGATGCGCTCCTTCAGGCGCTGGCGTCCCCGTGAAGTCCCAATGAGCACCGACGTGTAGAACGAAGAGGGCCTGCCACCGCTCCTCCTCCCTGAGCTGCTCCGGAGTCAGTCGGTACAGCACCCACCGCCGCGTCTCGTCGGGCGCGGCGATGAGCTCTGGCTCCGCGACGACATAGAAGCATCGCTCGCCGCGGTACTCGGCCATTCCCTCGAGGGGGCCATCCCAGTAGTCGGAGACCCAGAGAAGCTTCACCTCCTCCGAGCGGAGGTGGGGAAGCTTCGTCAGGTCGAGTTCTCGAGGATGCTCCGTCATGCGCCGTGACTCAGGACCGTAGCAGCCTCACGTCTGGAGCGGGTGGCGCTCAGCCGTCGTTCGGATTTTCGGGCGGCTGGTCGGTGGGCATCTCGCCCAGCATCGGGAAGAAGCTCCCGTCCCGGTCCGCACAGAACGGATACGGCACCACGGAGTGTTTTGAGAGGTTGAGTCGCTTGTTGGTCCTGTCCTCGCAGTCCGCGAGTTCCTCGTAACCGGACTCCTTGAACATGGCATCGCCGAGCGCCTTGTACTTCTTGTGCAATGCCTTCGTGTACTCTTCCCCTTGCTTGTCGCCCTTCTCCATCTCGGCGATGTTGTCGGGTTTGATCTCCAGGACCTGGCATTGGTGGATGCAGTCAATCCGACACCCGCGGCCCTTGTAACGCGGGTTCGGATTGTCGCAGTACGTGGCCTCGATGGAGATCTCCGAACCCTCCGAACAGCTCGAGGCCTGGCGGCGCTTGTGCTCTTCCTGTCCGTATCGGATGTGCGCCCGGACCTTCGGGCTGTTCGAGCCGAGCAACTGGCCCTCCTTGATGTTCTCGATGCTCTTCATCCTCGAGCTGAGCGCACTCTGGAGCTTCGGTGCGGACTTGACCTTCTTCTCCGCGACGAGGACCTCGACGGCCTTCAACATGCGGTCATATCGCCCGGTGATTGAACCCCACTGGCTGTTGAGCGTCGACGCATAGCTGTCCGAAATCTCCTTCACCTTCTGCTCCCAGTCGTACTCCTTGCAGAAGGCGTCGCGGATGGCATCGGCGTCCTGCTTCGCGGTCTTCCGGAACGCGAGGACATCACGCTCCCATTCCAGGAAGTCCTTCCGGAGTGCGCGGTAGTTCTCCGCGATGCCCACCGCATAGCGGCTGAGCTCCTGCCCCGCGCGCGCGACGTCGGGGTTCTTCTCTCCGAGGACGAGGTTCTTGCACGGGTCCTTCTCGTAGATCTCCGAGCGCCGGGTGTTCCAGTAGGCAAGTATCTTGTCGGCGGAGGCATCGAGGTTGCTCTTGATGCTCGACCAGTTCCCCTCGGTGAAGGAGAAGGTCTTGGTGGCCGCCACGCGGCGCTCCATCGCCTCTTTCTGGCGGTCGGTCTCCGCCTTCTTGCCCGTCCACGTCCGTTCAAGTGAGTCGGACATCTCCTTGAGCTTCACGACCCCTTGCGCGTGGTTGTCCTTGTTGCCGATCTGCTCACGAATCGTCTCCTGGAGTCGGACCTCGTCCGCGCGGCAGGCTCGGACGTCTCCTTCGAGGAAGTACTGCTCGGACTTCAGCCTGCGAATCGACTCGATGGCTTCCTTCAGCGACCTGGTGGGTGCCGGCCAGCGTTCCACGAGCTGGCGGGCCTCTGAGTCCTCGCCCTGGATGTCCTTCAGGTCACCCAGGAAGCCGAGCACGTCCTCCACGGCGCGAAGCGCTTCGGAGATTTCCGAGGACGCATCGCCGCTGCGGGAGTCCAGGTCCTTGACCTTCGAGGCGATGGTCTGCAATCGCTCATCGAGCTTCTTGCGTATCACCGTGCGGACCTGCCCGAAGTTGCCGAGCTTCGACATCGCGTCCTTCGCCGCGTCGAACTCCTTGCCCTTCGCGACCTCGACGCACTTCGACTTCGTCTCTTCCATCCGCCGATTCCAGCGGTCCCAGATATCGTTGACGCCGTCTTGAAGTTCGCCCTTCACGTCCGACCAGCGGTTGTGTGACTCGGAGAAGTTCCGGGCATAACTCCGCCAGCGGTCCAGCTCGCCGTGGACCTCCTGGTGCTTCCGGTATTCGTCGTTGTAGATGCGGCCAATCTTCTCGGCTTCATCTGGAATCTTGAAGACCCCCGTCGGGTCCTTCTTGTCGACGAACGTCTGGATGAAGGATTTCAGGTTCCTTTCGGCCTCGTTACAGCGCTCGGCGAGGCGGGACTCGTCCGCCTTCACCTGCGCGTCCTTCATCCGCTTCAGGTACTGCGCCGACTCCCGGAACTTCGAGATGTAGTCCAGGTAGGAGTTCGCCATCGTCTTGCCCGGGTCATTCGGCGGGTTCAGCGACCTGAGTCGCTCCACGTCATTCCTGACGTTGCCCAGGGTGTCGAGCGCGGAGTCGATGTCGCTGGAACTCGAGTCGGAGACAATGCCGTCGAGCTTGTCCTTGATGCGGCTGAGGTTGTCTTCAACGGCGCGCACCTTGTCGTCGATTTCATCCGCCCCGGCGGGCAGGGCGACAAGCAGTACGAGCATCCCCGCGGTCAGTGTCTTCTTCATGGTCATCCCCCGGTCTCCAGCTTCCTGGGCCGCGCGCCCTTCACCTGGGCGTTCTTCGGAAACAGCTGCGCGGCCGCCTTCCAGTCAAACGCCTTGCCCAGCCCGGCCTTCGCCGGCTCCGCGCCGATAGACGGCGGTGAGACCTGCTCCCACTCCTCGGCGGTGAACCGGCTGGTCTGCTTCGAGGTTCGAGCGAACCAGCTCGCGTAGAGCGCGGGGTCCAGGTCGAATCCTCCGTCGGCGACGATGTTGCCTGCCTGCTTCTTGAAGGGGAGGTCCGCCAGCAGGTGCATGGACTTCTCGTCCACCGTGGGCGGTGGTGTCCCCTGCGTGGAGCGGAACGCGGCCCAGTTGCGGAAGAACGCGTTGTCCGTCAGGACCACCTCTCCCGGATTGGCGCTGGAGCGCACCGCGAAGTTGTCGATGTACTGGAACACATTCCCGTCCAGCACCGCGGGCGCGTTGCCTCCCAGCGCGACCCCGGTGCCCGTGGAGCTGGAGCCGTCATGGGGGCGGTTGCGGTTCCAGATGAACAGGAAGGTGTTGTCGCGAATCCTCGCGGGCCGCGTGCCGAAGCCTCCGGTGACGCGGATGCCGTCGGAGACCATGTTCACCACGATGTTGTTCTCGAACGTCACCGCGTTGCTCATCCGGACCGCGGCGCCCGCGCCATTGACGAAGGTGCAGTTGCGAATCACCGTCTCCGGCGAGGACACCCAGACGTGCTCGCTGTCGGGAGAGAGGTTGACGTCCAGGAAGCCGTCCGGGTCATACCGGTTGAGCGTGCGGCGATCCAAGACGAAGCCATCCACGATGAGCCCGGTGTGGTCGCCATTGCCCTCCAGCAGGTACCCCTGCGGAGACGTCTTCGAGTCGGACGGCCAGTGGAGGAGGGTGGGGGTATTCCAGGGGTCCCTGCGCTGGAAGTCCCGGTCCCATCCCCCGAGCAGCGTGAGGTATTGCTTGCCGTCCACCACCCACTTGCCGCTCTTCAGCTTGCCGCCGTACTCGCCCTGCGAGACCAGGATGCGGTCTCCGCGCTGGGCCTGCTCCAACGCCTGGAAGGGGTCCTTGAAGGGCCGCTCGCGCGAGCCATCGCCCTCGGTCGCGCCGGCACGCACGAACCAGTCCCGTCCCTTTGGGCGGGCGGCCATGGCGAGCTCCTTCTCGTAGGGCTCGACCGAGTCGATGACGAGGGCGTACCGGGGATTGCCCTCGCGGGCTCTCGCGGTGCCGCGCACGACGAAGAGGTCCCTGGGCGGGCCCGAGCCGTAGTTGGGGATGGCGTCGATGACGCGCTCGGCGGCGGTCCCCTTCCTGAAGAGTCCCGTGGCCCGCGCCTCGTTCTTCTCGTCGACCAGGAAGACGGCCTTGTGGGTCTCCCGCGAGGTGCCCACCGGTCCGTTGTCCGGATTCGCCACGCCCTGGCTTCCGACGATGACCTCCACGTCCTTGCCGTCGTGGCCCTTCGGGTTCGCCTGGATGCTGGTGAGACTCACCCGTGTGTAGACCTTGGCCGGCGCCGCCGAGGAGGCCGTGGAGAAGGTCAGCTTGAGTCCCTTCGCGCGAGCTCCCTGCGTGAGTGAGGCATTGCCTGGAGAGACGAGCTGGGGGACGGCCCCCGGCGGATAGGCGGGCGCGAAGAGGGTGAGGGGCTCGCCCGTGGCGGGGAAGCCCGCGCCGGTGCGCGTCTCCTCCCAGGCCTTCGCGTCGAACTTCTTCCCGCGCCCCTCGCGGCGGGTGAACCGCTCGTACCAGGCCTGCTCGAAGGGGAGCTTCGGGTCCACGGCGACGTTGCCGCCCGCCCGCGCGAAGCCCACGTCCTCGGCGTCCGCGATGTCGGAGTCATCGAGCGAGGACTTCTTGCCCTCGAAGTAGAAGGCGGCGTTCGAGAAGAGGTTCCTCCAGAACGCGTTGCCCTGGAGCGTCACCTTGGAGGGCACCGTCACCTGGGCGCCGTGGTTGTCGGAGTGGACGACGAGGTTGTTCTCCAGGAGCGCCTTGTTCGTCACGTCGATGCCTGCGCCATCGGTGCCGCCCTCGGCGATGGCCTTGGTGGCCCAGATGAACGCGATGGTGTTGTTGCGGAGGGTGACGGGCGGGTCCTGGTCTCCGCCGCCCTTGGAGATGATGGCGGCGGAGATGGAGTTGACGATGACGTTGTTCTCCACCACGGCTCCGGGCGACGTGCGCACGGCGTGGAGGGAATTGACAATCATGCAGTTGCGCAGGACGCCGCCCCTGGCCAGGTCCACGGCGCCGTTGCGGTGGAGGGCGCTCGCGTCGAAGTTGCCGCCCTCGCCGACGTAGTCATAGGTGTCCTGCATGTCGATGAAGAAGCCATCGATGGTCGCGCCCGCCGTGTCTCGCTGGGCGCTGGTGCTGACTCGGGCGAGCGAGACATCCGGACGGTTTGGCGAGCCCTTGCGCCAGGTGAGCTCGGTGAGGTTCTTCCAGGGGTTGCGCTCCTGGAAGGCCGCGTCATAGCCGCCGAGCAACCGGACTCCTGGGAAGACGAGCTCCCAGTTTCCACGCTCCAGCTTGCCGTAATACCGCCCCGCGGCGACGTGGACCGCGTCGTTCGCCTCCAGGCGCTCCAGCGCCATCCAGGGGTCGGCGAAGGGCCTTTCCCGCGAGCCATCACCTCCCGTGGCGCCCGCGCGGACGAACCAGTCGCGCGCCTGGGCGGGAGCTGCGAGGCAGACGGCGGCCAGGATGAGCATCCAGCTCATGACACGGTGCATGAAGAACTCCTCGGGGAGAGTCAGCGAGAGGCGCGACTCGACCGGCCCGTCTTCACACACTTCACGCTGTCGTCATTTCCAGCACCGCGACAATGGCGTGCACAAAGGTGACATCACCCAGGAATAAGCCCTGGCTCAGGGGAGCTGGCGAGACTTCGCGCTCCATTGCGCGACCATCAGGTCGATGAAACGTCGCACCTTCGCTGGCAGGTATCGTTTGCTCGGGTAGATGGCCATGATGGGGACGACCTCCGTCTCGCAAGACGGCAGCAGCGCCTTGAGCCGCCCACTCGCCAGGTCTTCGTCGACCAGAAAGTCGGGAAGATAAACGATGCCCTGTCCCGCGACGGCCGCATCCCTGAGCGCCTCGCCGCTGTCGAGACGAAGGCGGCTTCGCCCCTCCACCTTCACCGAGGAGCCGCCCTTCTTGCGCAGCTGCCAGTGTTGTCGTCGCGTCCGGCTGCTGAATATCAGGCAATCATGCGTCGCGAGTTCCTCCAGCGTTTCAGGCTCGCCGCGCGCCTCGAGGTAGGCAGGCGCGGCGCAGAGGACCGCCCGGTGTTGAGCCACGAGCCGTGAAACCAGGCGCGTGTCGGTGCTGGTCGTGTTGATGCGCACGGCCAGGTCGTAACCCTCCTCGATGATATCCGCGACGCGGTCCGTGAAGCTCACCTCCGCCTGCACTTCGGGCCAGGTCCGCAGATAGTCCCGCAGCAAGGGGAGGACATGCCGTCTGCCGAAGGCGTCGGGCACGGTGAGCCGCAAGGTTCCCCGGGGGTGGCCCGTGCGCTGACCGACGCTGGCTTCCGCTTCGTCCAGGGCCGCCAGGACTTGCAGGCAATGCTCATGGAAGACACGGCCATCGTCGGTGAGACTCACGTGGCGCGTCGTACGATTGAGCAGCCGCACCCCAAGGCGGGCTTCCAGCCGGGCCAGGGCCTTGCCAGCCGTCGAGCGTGTCAGGCCAACGGCCCGGCCTCCGCCCACGAAGCTGCCCGCGTCCACGACGGACATGAAGACGAAAATCTCATCCAACTGGGCGCGTTTCATGGATGTCCCTCATTGTAGCCCCCAGCGTCGCTGGAGAGGCGAACGCCGTTCGTCAATGGCCTCGGTATACGAGTCCGGCAATCACCTCTTCACGCCGGGGCGACGACGTCCCCGAAACGCTTCCCGGCACAGCCCACTGGAGCGCACTCATGCCCGTCACCCTGCTCAACCCCGAAGGACTCCCGAAGACCGACGCATATGGATACCGACAGGTGGCGATTGCCACCGGCACCCGGCAGGTGCACGTCGCGGGGCAGGTCGCGTACGACGCGAATGGCCAACTCGTCGCACGCGGTGACCTGGCGGGACAGGTGGCGCGGTCCTACCGCAACGTCGCCATCGCGCTCGCGGCCGCTGGGGCGACGTTCCGTGACGTCGTCCGACTGACGTTCTACGTGGTCGACTGGAAGCCCGAGATGATGCCCGCCTTCCTCGCCGGCATCGAGCAGGTCGCCGCTGAGTTGCAGATTTCGCCAGCGCCGGCCTCGCTCATCGGAGTCTCCGTGCTCTTCGAGCCGGGCGTCCTCGTCGAGATTGAAGCCACCGCGGTCGTGGGCTGACCCACGTCGTAACCGAGCGTCCATTCGACAGCGGAGGAGTGGGGCCAGGACGGTTGTGCAGGCCCGCTCTCTTCGCGGATGCTCCAGCGATGACGGTCGAAACTGAATCAGCCATGCCCCCGCCCCGGCCTCTCTCATTCCGGCGCAGGGCCGTGGCGACCCTCCTCGCGCTGTTCAATCCCGGTGTGGGTCATGCACTCATGGGACGGTGGCTCCGCGGAGCGCTGTGGGTGGGCGCCATCGTGGTGCTCAGCGCGAGCCTGCCGTTCGTGGGCTTCGTCGGCGTCGTGGTGATGCTGGCGCTGTACGTGGCGGCCGTCGTGGATGTGGCGCGTGTGGCTCCACCCGCCGTGGGCGTGCCCTCGCGCTGGCGTGCGCTGCTGATAGTGGTGGGAATCTGGCTCGCGAGCAGCGTGGTGCTGAATGAGATTCGCGCCAGCGTCACGACGTCCTGGCGCATGCCGTCCGGGGGAATGCATCCCTCCCTCCTGCAGGGAGAAGTGCTCATTGCGGACGCCACGGTCGCGCCTCCGCTGAGGCGTCGCCCTCTGCTGCGCGGTGAGGTGTTGGTGTTCGACCCCCCGCACACTTCAGAAGGACCTTTTCTGCAGCGCATCGTCGCATTGGGCGGTGACACCGTGCGGATGGAAGCTGGCAGGCTGTGGCTGAACGGCCAGCCCGTCTCGCGCCGGCTCACCGAGGACGCGTGCATCGCAACCGACCCGCCGCGGCAGGCGCCCGGATGCGCGGTGTACGAGGAGTTGTTGGGAGAACTCAACTACCTCATCCAGGTCGGCGGGGAAGGAGCGTCCCTCCCGACGGAAGAGGGACGATGCCCAGCCCACCTCGAACTCGAGGGCACGAGCTGCAAGGTCCCCGAGGGGCACCTCTTCGTCCTGGGAGACAATCGCGACAACAGCTTCGACTCGCGTTACTTCGGCGCCGTGCCGGAAGCCAACATCCGCGGTGTGGGCTCCTACATCTTCTTCTCGTGGGCACCCGAAGGCAGGGCTCGGTGGGACCGGCTCGGCCAATGGCTCCGGTGAGCATTCAGGGCGGTGTGGAACTCCACGAGAACGCCGGGCGGGGTTCGCATCACGTGGCGGATGACGCCGTGCAGGCTCCAGACAACAGCTTCGGCTCCAGTTGCAGGCTGCGGCCTACAACGCGGGCGGCGGGGCTTCGTCCTTTCGCATGGTTGGAGGTGGCCTGCGCCTTGCTCTGTGGACCAGGCAAGTGCTCGCAGAGGAGCAGGCTCACGGTTGCTCCCGTTCCATCCCCACACCCCAGGATTTCCCCATGCTTGGTCCCCTGAAGCGCATCGTCGACAACAGCATCGTCCGCTACTTGAAGGACGAGCCGAGTCCTCGGCCCACGCCCACTCCACGGCCCGCACCCTCGCCGGGCCCCGTGGACAGCTTCGAACCTGTTCCAGCGCCAAGGACAACTCCCTGCCCGCACCCGGGCCCGGCGCCGTCGAACGCCAGTACCGGTGGGCCGAACTGCCCGGACCCGGCGCCCCTGACGCCTCCGTCCACCGACCCGAAAAACCCGACGCCGAAGATGCAAGTCCGTCCGGCCAGATCGGACCGCTACGATGAGTCCCGCAACGGAACGGACATCGACACCATCGTCCTTCACCACACCGCCGATAAGTCCGACAAGAGCAGCCTGGAGACGCTCACCGGCGAGGGGGGCGGTCTCATCGGTGAAGCCACTCGATGGGCGAAGGAGAAGAAGAACGGCGGCAAGGTCAGCGCCCACTACGTGATTGGAAAGGATGGGACCATCTATCACCTCGTCGCCGACGAGAAGCGTGCCTGGCACGCGGGTGGGGGGGCTGTGCACGGTGATAAGTCGAAGGACGTCAACGACCGCTCCATCGGCATCGAAATCGTCAACGACGGCGACGGCAAGGATGGCTACACCGAAGAGCAATACAAGGCGCTCGAGCAGCTCGTGCCCTATCTCTCCAAGCGCTACGACGTCCCCACCAAGAACGTCGTGGGCCACAAGGAGACCAACCCCGACAAGAAGGACCCCTCGGAGAACTTCGACTTCGGGCGTATCACCCGCGCCACCGAGAAGGTGCGGTAAGGGGCACACGGGACTCCAGGCATGCCCCCTGCCCGGAGCCCGTGTCGTGCGACACCGATGGGCCGTGAGTCAGGCGGAGCGCAGCTCTTCCGGGGCGCCCTCGCCAACCTCGAGGTGCGTTCGCAGCCAGTGTGCCAGCGCGTCTGCCTCCTCCTGGTCGGGGAAGCTGGCGATGGCTTCCTGGCGCGCCTCGCCGTCGGCGGTGGAGAGCTGGAGCGTGAGCTGATAGCTGCTCACCCGCTCCTTCTTGGGCATGTGAAGCTGGGGTTCGACGCGGAGAGACCGCACATCGCGCCACCGGACGTCGAGCCGGTGTTTGCGTTCGGAGAAGGGCGGCAGGGAGAGGCTTCGCGCCTGGGTGTGGAGGCGCACGTCATGGTGCCCTGACTTCAGCCGTTCGCGCGCCCACCGCCCGGCGAGTACACCGCAGGCGATGATGACCCCCCAGGTCCCCACGCCCACGGGCAGCGGGGCGGTGAATCCCCCCATGAATCCCCCGAGCGCGAAGCACGCCTGGGAGGAGCCCACCAGGGCCAGGGACACCCGGATGGCCGGCCGCGGCCCATCGAGCGTCACGCACTCGCTGCCGTCCTCCCGGATGAAGGTGGACAAGCGGAACGGCTCGTCTTCCTTCGGGGTCCACCGCACCACGACCCACAGCCAGAACATCACCAGGTTGAAAGGCATCGCGCCCATGAGCGTGAACAGCCCCCAGCTATCCATGCCCGCCTGCAACACCGCCTCCGAGGGCTGACCAGGCCGGTAGTACACGGGGACGCTGGCCCCGGGGGGGTAGCGCGCGAGCCGCTCCTCCTCGTACCTGCGTATCCCCGAGCTCCCCGCGTTGAAGCTGTGCTTGTCGCCCTCGTAGGGCTGCCCGTCGACGGAGTAGGTGTAGGCCAGCTTCACCTCGCGCCTGGAGCCCTTGCTCGTGTGCACCATCATCACCTCGCTCCGGGTGATGGTGCCCTGCACGGAGGGCCAGCTCGCCACCTGTGCCTGGCGGACCATGGCGGAGATGGCGAAGAAGTCCAGGCCCCCAATGAGGACCGTCACCGGCAACACGACCACGATCATCAGGAGGGGCGAGCCCACGCGAACAGACATGGCCCCAGCCTATAGGGATACTCCGGAATGAACGAAAGGACGTCCGCTACGGGGCCCCCCTCCCGCAGGGTCCTGCGTGACGGACGCCGGGGCCTCTTAGGGAGCGCGTTCGAAGACGGCCACCGCCTGGTCGTAGTCGACCGTCACGCGAAAGAACCTCAGCGCATTGCCTCCCAAGGCTCCTTCGACGGGCTTGTCCATGAACTGCGACATGAACTCACGGAAGTTCGGGTCGGGCCGGGTGGTGAACCAGACAGGGCCGACCTCATGACCCGCCACCTCGATGCGGGGAACCTCGATGAGCGTTGAGCCTGGAAGGTAGGTGTCTCCATCCTCGATGACCCGCCAGTCCGGGTGACGCTGGTGCCAGCGCTCGAAGGTGGAGCGAGTGATGAAGTTCGTCGCCCGGGTCGCCGGCCGCTCATCCGCGAGCACCTTCCTGGCGGACTCCGTGAGAGACAGCATCGCGCCCGTGTCGAAGAGCAGGTCGAGCGTCTCTCCGTCCACCCGAACCTGGATGCGAGGAAAGTTCGCCTGCCGCTTTCCCGTCGCATCCGTAGGAAACCCCAGCGCCACCCGGTGCGCGGGAGCAACCTCCGGAACGTCTCTCGCCGCGCGCAGCCACAGCTTTCCGCCGGGGTAGTCGAAGGTCCAGACCCGTCCGGCGAACCAGCCCTGACCGAGCAATCCATCCCCGAGTTCAGACAGGACCCTCTCCATTGCCGCTACGGGGAGCTGTCCCTCGGTGCCTTCGGGCATTGGCATCCAGGCTTCATTTCGGAAGTCAGGCATCCGTACCCAGTCCTTGGAATCCTCACTTCCTGCCGCTCTGGCAATCCGTTGCAGGCCCAGTCGCGTCACGGCATCCGCCAGGATGAAGAGGCCTCCCCCCGTGTCCGTGTAGAACGTCAACGTCTGCCCTTCGCGCGTCACGGGCTGCACGAAGAATCGGTCCTCGCTGAACTTCACCGGCAGCGCGAGCGGTCGGCCGGGCACCGGTGCGGGAGTCTTGAGCGCGTCACTGGGGCTCGGCGTGGTGGCGCAGGACACCAACATTCCGAAGAGCATCAACAAGAGTCGCTGCGGCATGCGTGCGGTTCCTTTCGGGGTGTTTCCATCCTGCGACATTCACCACGGACTCCGGCGCGTGAACCACCGGGTCGAGCAGGCCGCTGCGCAGCACCGTGCAACGCCTTGCGCAGACGACGCCCGCGGGACGCAATATCAGGCAGACACCGTCGTGGCCCAGGTGGTGCAGGCTGGCGTCCACGACTCAACAGGGAGCACCTGCTCCTCTCGATGCTTTCCGGGCCCGGCGGAAGCACTCATCCCCCACCTCACGACCGCCATGCCTTCCACTTTCCCTCGTCACGCATCCAGGGGAGCCCTGCGCCTCTGTCTGGGTGTCGCGCTCCTCGCCTGGATGGGCTGCCGCTCACGACCTCCCGCCGAGTCCGTCGCCGCGCCCACGAGCACGGCGGTCAGCGCGCCCTTCGACGTGGCCTCCGTCATGAGGCAGGTCCACTTCGCCTACCGCCCCGAGGGCGAGCAGTGGAGCGGGGGCCATTCGACCTATGAGGTCCGGGCCTCCACGAACGGAATGTCGCGGTGGCGTCCAATGGCGTGGACTCTGGAGTTCCTCCAGGAGGGGCGCGTCGCCGCCTCCCGTCGATCCTGGAACCGGTAATGAGAGGCCAGGGACGTCCGGATGTGGCTGTGAGGCGCATCCAGGGGCGGGCGCCTCGGCGCCGTTTGCCTTCGCGCTCGTGCTCCTCCTCGGACGGCTTGCGCGCCGGGGTTCCCGTTCGTTTCTATCGGTATAGGCAGCACACGCTTAGAGTGCTCCCCGTCACGTCGTCAGGCCCAGACGGGCCGGGAGCCAGGAATGTCGCCGACGCTGAAGTGGGTGCTTGGAGCGCTGGTGGGACTTCCGTTGATGTGCTGCGGCTGCGGCGGCATGTGGTTCCGGGGTCAGTTTCCCCATGAGGAGGCACTCGCGCGGGTCGTGAACCATCAGCAGGTCATCCAGACACTGGGCGCGCCCGTGAGTGGCAGCTTCTTCTTCTCGGGCACGACCCAGGCTCGTGACGATAACGCAGTCGCCGAAATGCAGATTGCTCTCTCGGGAAGCAAGCAGGACGGCGTGCTGCATGTGAAGGCGGTTCAGACAAGCCAGGTCTGGGGATTCAGCCGCCTTCGAGTGATGGCGCAGGACGGCAAGGTCATCAACGTCGTCGCCGAGTTCTGAACAGGCCCATGATTCGGCTCGATGAACTCGGTGAAGTGACGACGTTCGCGGAAGTCGCCAGGCGGTTTGCCGGAGCGGATTGGCTCACCTCGTTCCTGGAGACCGAGGATTTCAACGACCCGGAGACCAATGGCATCGTCGTGCCACGCATCGTCAATGGCAGCGTGCGTTGCGAGGACACCATCAAGAGCGGGCGCGGCCCATGGGCCGTCGTCATCGATGGAGACCTCGAGACAAGTGGTGACCTCGTGTGCAGGACCAACGACTACCTGTCGAGCGCGCTGGTCGTGACCGGCGACGTGCGAGCGAGAAACGTGCGCTTCGCCGCGAGCGCACGCGTCGAGATAAAGGGCGACCTGATTGTCGGCGGCGGGCTCGGCATCGTGAGTGGAGCGTGGGGCGACGGCGGCGCGGTATTGGTGGCGCGCTCGTGCGAAGCCGCACTCGTGTTGCTGGATGGCACCACGTGCGTCGACGCGGACCGGTGCCGCCGCACGGTGGTGTGTGGGGCGCGCGGTTGGACCGAGTTCACCCCCGACATCCACGACCACGCGACGTTCGATGAAGTGTTCGAGCCCACCGTGTTCGATGCGGACGGCTCTGTCGACTATGACCGCGTGATGTCCCTCGCGAACGCAGGGCACTCCGCGCTGAAGCCCGAGGTCGAGGACCGGCTGCGTCAGGGCAAGGGCCTGGCACCACGCGCGGCGCTCACGTGGCTGGCGAGTGATTCGCGCAGCCAGGCGCTCATGGCGCTCGGCGATGACGCGTCGATGGCGGTGCTCGTCGAGCTGTTGGCGGAGCGCGGCCACTCGGTATCCATTGAGAGCCTTGCGCGCTCGGTGCGAGCCATGCGTGGAGTTCGTCTCGGTGGACCGGCCCCAGGCACTTGAACCAGGGCCTGACGCCGCCCTCCTGGCGCAGGCATCCTGGCGCTCCCGATTCGTTCCTCTTCAATCAACAGGCCCGGGCGCTCACCACCGTTGGCTCGTTGTCCCAGACCTCCATCACCCTGAGCAACGACCCCCAGGTCGACCGTCCAAACCGCACTTTCAAGAAGATAGACGTCACCAATAACTAACGCCCTCCGGTCAACCGCGGAAGGAATGCAGCGGCGTCTGTCGCACTTCAGAGGGCTCCTTGCCGGACGTGGGAAGGGCTGTGGACAGGCATTGACGCGCGTATCACGCAGTGACCGGATTGGGGGCGCCTGACGCGGAAGGTCCGGCTTCGCGCGGCAGGTCAGGGCCCGAGGAAGGGCTCGACGGTTGTAATCATCGCGGGGGACTCGAACAGGTCGTAGTGCGTGTGGCCGGGCAGGATGGCGAGGCTCGACTTGGGGCGACCGCTGCCGTCGAGGCCACCGTCGCGCTGGCCTCCGCCGAGCAGCTCGTAGAACCGCGCGATGTACGAGGGCGGCATGGAGTCCGCGTCCGCGAACACGAGGAGCACGGGCATGGCGAGCTTCGACACCTCCACGGACCAGTCGTAGGGGCGGCGCTGGAGCTCGCCGGTCTTGTCGATGAGGCGCGCGAAGCCCGTCGCATCGGGCGCGATGGCGGCGTAGGTCTGGTACACCGGCGCGGGCTTCATCATGTCGGCGAGCGCGCCCGTCAGGTGCTGGAACGCCGTGGCCACCTCCGGGTACCAGCCGGTACTGCTGAACGGTGAGCTCACCACGACGAGCTTGCGCACCCGCGACGGATGCTGGATGGCGAGGCGCAGGCCGACGCCCCCGCCGAGCGAGTAGCCCAGTACATCCGCTTGCGGCACGCGCAGCTCGTCGAGCAGGGCCGCGAGGTCGTCCGCCAACTGCTCGTAGCGCAAGGGGCGGTCGATGTCGGCGGTCCTGCCGTGGCCCTGGAGGTCGACCGAGATGACCTGGCGCCCCTGCGCGAGGCGCGTCGCGACCGGCGCGTCCATCAGGGTGTTGTGGAGTCCTCCGTGCAGCAACACGAGCGGCAGGGCTCCGTCAGTGGGGACGCCGCGCACCTCGTAATAGAGGCGCAGGCCATTCACCTGGGCATGGCCGGTCTTCGTCGGGAGGGTGGGGGTCGTCATGGAGGAAGCGCCTCGGGAGGAGGGAATGGAGGAGCAGGAGCTGGCGAGGAGGGACAGCGCGACAAGGAGCGTTCTCACGCGAGCACCTCCGGCAGACCGAAGGCGGCCATCAGCCTGGGTTCGAACGTCGTAATCTCGTGGATGCGGCCGTCGCGTACATGCAGCGCGTCGAGCTTGAAGGCGCGGAACGAGGGGTCTCCCGGTCGTCGCAGGTAGCTCATGGCCGCGGGCATGCGGTTGGCCCACGCCGGCACCAGTCGCCACTCGCCCATGGCATTCGCTCGCTCCATGAGCGGGAGCACCTGGTCCACGCCCTCGAAACACGCGGGCAGTGGGGGCATGGTCACCCGCACGTCGCGCGTGAGCAGCGCGATGGACGCCTTGCAGTCGCCGCTCTCGTGCGCCGAGATGAACGCCTCCAGCAGCGCGCGCTCGTCGGCGCTCACCGCGTCGCCGCGTGCGAGGGGCTCGTGGCGGGAGAGCGTGGCGCGGGCACGCTGGAGGCTGCTGTTGACCGCCGCGACCGAGGTCTCCAGCAGGGAAGCCGTCTCGGCCGCGGACCAGTCCAGGAGCTCGCACAACACGAAGGCCGCCCGCTGCCTCGGCGGCAGTCGCTGGATGACGGCCAGGTAGCCCAGGGCGATGGACTCGCGCGTGACGGCCTCCTCTTCAAGCAGGACGTCCGGGTAGGGCTGCAGCCAGGGAATCTCGGCGAACGAGCGCGCGGAGGCCGCCTGCCGCGAAGAGCTTCGCAGGTGGTCGAGGCAGGCGTTCGTGGCGATGCGGTACAGCCAGCGCCGCATCCCGGCTTCACCGCCGCTCGCGTCGAACGCATCGCGCGCATTCCACGCGCGCAGCAGCGTTTCCTGCACCAGGTCGTCGGCCTCCGCGAACGAGCCGACCATGCGGTAGCAGTGGAGATGCAGCGCGCGGCGGTGCGGTCGCACGAGCGCGTCGAAGGCGGTCATCGGGGGCGGGGAGGGTGTGGTCTCTATCATCCACACCCAAACGACGCGGAGGGACCGGAATCATCGGTCGACCGATGATTCCTCCCCGGCCCCAGTGAAAACGCGGGCTTGGCGCGGCTTCGATGCAGGCCCGCGCGAGGGCGGCTCAGAGCTTGAAGAGGTAGACGGCGCCGCTGTCCTCGCTGCTGTTGTCCGCCTGGTTGCCGTTGATGCCCTTCGCCTTGCTGTCCTCGTAGGGGACACCCACACCCAGCAGGTAGCCATCCGCCGAGAGCGCCAGGCGCAGGCCAAAGTTGTCGTTGACCCCCGTGTTGGAGGCTTTGACGTAGGCCTGCTGCTCCCACGCGGTGCCACTTCGGGTTCGGTGTCTCGTGCGTCGTGAGTCAGGCGGAGCGCAGCGCTTCCGGCGCGGTCGCATCCACCTTGAGGTGTATTCGCAGCCAGTGCGCCAGCGCGTCTGCCTGCTCCTCGCGCCCGGTGGCCCCGAGCACCTGCGTCGGGGTCGTCAGAACCGTCCCGACAGGCCCAGCATGCTCCCCTTCGCGTCGAGGGCGAGCACCGGCAGGAGGCTCACCTCGGCGGCGGGGGCCGAAGGCGCCATGTTCGAGGCGTGGGACACCTCGTAGCCGATGAGTGAGCCGGCCATGGCGAATGCCGGGAAGAGTAGCGGCGCGATATCCTCGTGCTTCTTCGGAACCAGCGTCGAGGCCAGCAGCCCAAGGCCGCCCCCGGTTCCAGCCCCCAGCAATACGCCCCCGAAGGTCCCTCGGCCCCGGGTGGCCCGCCCACCCAACCAGACGCCCAGCGGAGCACCTATCGCGGCCCCCACGAGAAACCCACGCCCTGCTCCATCGAGGTTCAGGAAGTCGAAGCGGGACGGTGGATCCTCCCGCAAGCTCGTCGCGCCGATGATCATTCCGGGGATCGCCGCCGCCATCGAGGTCGCGGCCATGAGTCCCACCTCGGCCGCGATGCGCCCCACATACCGTCCACCACTCTCCTCCCGAGGCGCATCCACCAGCGGGGCCGGGCTGAGAGGCTGTGGGCTTGACGCCATCTCACCGGGCGACGCTTCGGCTTCCGATGCACGGCCGACTCCTGGCGCGAGGAGGACCCATCCGAGCGCCACGAACGACGACCAGGTCGACAGATGCCTGAGGGTATTCATGCCCGGTCGCCCAGCAAGAAGCTGGCCCTGTCCCAGTCTCCCCATCCTCGACGGCGCCCATGTCAGGGCTGTGCAATTCCTTGCACAATCCAGAGGTCGATGTGAACGCGGCTGCACAGCCTGGCGCGTACACGCTTCTCCAGTGGCTCCAAGGAAGGCACTGGCTCAGCCCATCCATCGGGAGGGGCTGACTCAGGTCTTGCTCCCCTCCCACGGCAGCGCGAGCTCGGTCAACCAGGAGGCGCTCTCCTGTGTGTCCACGCGCAGGAACGTCTCGCGCAGGGGAAGGGCTGGGGTGCGCTCCTTCGAGTGAAGGGATGCGAAGAGGCGAGCCCAGGAAGGGCCCACGGACTGGGGCGCCCCTGAGTGGACGAGCGTGACTGCCTGGACTTCGGGCACCTCCTCGATGGTGACACCTCGTGGAGTGGCTCCTGGTGCCAGGGGGACACACCAGGACACGTCCGCGTCCTCCTCGCGGTACTCCGCCTCGTGAAGGAGGCAGAAGGGCGCACCGGCCACGTGGGGTCCGCACGCGGCGAACAGCCTGGGGAAGGCCACCGACGCGTCGGAGTACCGTCCCCGGGCCCGGTGCACGGCGACGCGGGCCGCGGGGAGCCAGCGCTCGAGGAGTGGCGGCGGTGCGCGCAGGTACGCCTCCGCCTGGGCCTGGTTTCGCAGCAGTGTGTCCAGCGCGAGCACGGAGCGGTGCGCGCTGGCGGCCTCGTCGGCGAGCCGGGCGCGCGCGCGCCCCAGTTGCTCCGCGAGCGAGGCGCCCGTCGCCACCTCCGTGAGCACTCCCTGAATCTCTTCCAGGGACAGTTTCAGGTCGCGCAGCGCGCGCAGCGTGTGGGCCAGGGAGATGTCGCGCTCGGTGTAGTAGCGATAGCCAGAGGAGGGGTCCACGCGCGAGGGTTCGAGCAGTCCCTTCTCCTGGTAGAAGCGCAGGGCCTTCACGGTCAGCCCGGTGATGCGCGAAGTCTCGCCAATGGAATACAGCAGTCCGCTCACCGCTCCTCCTCCAAGAGGAAGGCGCGCACAGTGGCCGCGAAGGACTCGGGTTGCTCCTCGAAAGGGAAGTGCCCGCTGTCCGCCAGCTCCACCAGTCGCGCGTGGGGAATCGCCTCTACCACACGCTCCGTGGCCGAGCGCGGCTGGAGGTCCTGGGCGCCATGGATGACGAGCGTGGGCGCGCGCACCCGCCGCAACCAGTCCGTCCAGTCGTGATGTCGGCCCAGGCTCAGGTAGAGCCCCAGCGAGAGAAAGCCTCCCGCGGCACCGGCGCCTGGAAGCTTCGCGTCGGGGCGGGCGTGCCGCGTGGCCTGGGCGTACAGGGGGCCGAAGGCGGCGAAGTGCTCGGCGAGTCGGGCCTCGTCGTCCTTCAGGCGGGCAGGGAAGTCGAAGGTGTGCTTCATCCACGCCGCCAGCTCGCGTTGGCCCGTTGCGTCCAACCGGGCCCGCACCTGGGTGAACAGGTCGCCATCACCCGCGGGCATCGTCACCAACGGCGCGGGTGCCACCAGCACGAGGGCCTCCACCCGCTCCGGCCACTCCGCGGCGTAGAGCGCGGCCACCAGGGCTCCGAAGGAGTGTCCCACCAACGTGAGGCGCTCCTTGCCCAGCAGGCGCCGGATGCGCTCGAGGTCCGCGAGCTGCGCGGCGAGTCCCAGTCGCAGCTCCACCGCCTGCATGGCCTGCCACGTGCCGCCAGGGGGAGCGTGGGTGAAGGGCCGCGACGAGGCGCCGCAGCCTCGCTGGTCATAGAAGTGCCAGCGCAGGGCGTCACCCGTCATGGTCGCCCCGCGCCAGGGTTCCGCTGGCGGGAGTCCAGGGCCGCCATGCACGACGACGACGTCCCGCCCATCACCCACGGCCACGTGGTGGAGCCTCACGTCCGGCGACACCTGCCAGGACGGCCCATCCGCACGTTGTCCTGGGGGAACGTCCAGCGTTTCGCCCCGCGCGGCCAGCAACTGCTCCACGGTGCCTGGTTGGAAGAGCGCTCGCCCCATCCACCACCAGGTGCCCGCTGCCGCCGCGACCAGCAGGACGAGTGTTCCAAGAACTCCTACCATGACCATCCTCCGCGACCTGTTTCCGGGTGACATGGAGCGGAGGGTGGCGGTCTCCCCTTGGGGGAGAGTCAAGCGGAGGAGGCCCACGCGAGCATGGAATTCATCGCCCGCGGCCGGGCCTATGGCCGCGTGACGTGTACGAGGCTCGTCATGGCGTCCACGTACAGGGTCGTGTCGTCGGCATACAGCGGCAGCAGAGGCGTGACCGACACCTGGTTCAGCTTCGTCTTGCGGAGCTGCTGCGTGGCCGGGTCCTTGAACACGGCAAAAGGGACATCCTGGATGACGTAGGGCTCGCCATCCACGTGGCCGATGATCATCAAGACGTGACCGGGAACGACGATGAGGTCACCCACCTGCGCTTGGGCCAGCGCGCGCAGCCGCTCGGCGTGCGAGTCCTGCGCAGTGAAGAGGCGGTGATTCAGCGCCTCGCTCTTGCCCTGCATCCCGGAGTTGGGCGGCAGGAACAGCCCCAGGCTGCGGTACACCTCGCTGGTCAGTCCGCTGCAGTCGCGTGCATTGAACTGGTGCCCCCAGCCGTAGCGCTCGCCGAGGAACTTGAACGCCTGGCGGAGGATGTTGGCGCGTGTCATTGGCAGATAGCCCGGCGCGGTGTCGGCGGTACGGCGCAGCAGCGCGCTCTGGAACGCCAGTGTGCCGTCCTGCTCGCGCACCGGCAGCAGCACCGGCCACGATGCATAGCTGCTGGCGCCGTTGACCGGCTCACCGGGTGCCACGTCGGCCCGTGGCAGCGCGACCCCCATGTCGAGCTCGAGCTCGGACACCCCGGGTGCTTCCGGCGTGGAGACCGTGCGCACCTGGTCGCCCGTGACGACACGCCCGGGCGCTTTCGCCACGTACGAGAACACCGCGTCCGCCGAGCCTTCCGCGACATCGGCGCGCCGGACCCATGCGGGACCCTGGGTCGTCATGACGAACAGCCATTGCTGGTCCGCGCTGTGGTGCGCGATGACGACCGGCTCGCCTGGGAAGAGGATGCCGGCCTGCAGGCTTTCGTAGTCGCGCAGGTTCTCCGCCGCGAAGAACTTCCGGTCGGACGGCAGTGACCGCAGGGTCGTGCGCCGCACGCTGAGGCCGTGGCGCGCGGTGGAGGCTTCGGGGATGTGTTCGGTCGCGGTGTTCTGGCGCGGCTCTTCGAGCATTGCCTCCGTCACCGGTCGGCCCTGTTCGTCGATGACTGCCTGGATGGGCGTCTGCTGCGCATCCTTGACCCAGCCGGCGACCTGCGCCCGCGTCAGCGTGGCCGGGATGCGCTTCAGGTCGATCAGGCCGCCATCCGGACCGAAGGCGCGCATGCGCTTGGCCGCCACCTGGCTGGCATCGAGCAGCACCTCGTCGGGAGATGGCGCGCGGCGAATCCAGAACTCGGGCGACAGCATGTCTTCGCTGAACGCGGGCACCCCGGATGGAGACACGGCGAGCGCGGACGGCGCGGCGCAGGCGGCAAGGCTGGCGGTGGTCCCCATCACCGCGAGCGAGAGAATCCGCGTGCGCCATGTGCGTGCGCCAGCCCGGCACGTCGTCGCACGAGGCTGAGTGGAGGGGGATGCCAGGCGGCTCATTCGTTCAACTCCGAGAGGGGAAGACGGCTCATGTGGCCGTGCATGCGCGCGGGGGCGAGCAGGTCATCGCACTTGTAACTGGCTGCTCACCCTCAGGCACAACGAACTCTTGGCGAGAGCTATTTCGCAGGCGCGCGGCGTTTTCTCCGGGAGGCAGTCGCTCCAGAAGCTCCTCGAACGGACGGCTCGCCTTGTCGGCTGCTCGCCGCCTTCACAGGCCCACTGAGATGCCCCTCCGTCAGGGCTGTTGTCGCCTCGGAGTTCACGGCTCGTTCACTGGCCGCGACGCGCTGGCGCTCATGGCAGTGACGCGCCCGCGATGCGGCGACCGGGTTTGGGAGGCACACGGGTGCGCTTCTCGCACAAGCTCATGGCCACTCTCGCGGTCGGGCTCAGCCCAGCCCCGCCGTCACGCTCGCCACCAGCCAGAAGGTCCCTCTCACGATGTTGCCGGGCCGTAGCTGGGGCGTCGCCTCGTCTGCCGCCGCGAGGACGTCATAGGTGCCTCCATAGGTCCGCACGAGGGCGTGCTGGAACTGGTGGCCGGTGACGCCGTTGGTGCGCACGTCCGCGGCCTCCACCTGCCCGGCGAAGTAGGCCCGGGGCTCGACCGGGGGAGGAGTGCTGCTCTTCGACAGGAGCGAGGCAGGATTGGGGATGAAGAGCTTCGAGCCCCGCAGCGCCTTCCCCGGCTTGCGCGAGGTCAGGTAGGCCGCCTCGTCCGGCCAGGCCTGCAGCGACTCCGCGAAGGCGCACGGCGCAAGTTCCAGCACCATGCCGGGCCGGATGCGCTCGCGCACCAGCGCGAGGTCATCGAGCTGCGTGGCGAACGGGTAGAGGACGTGGCCTTCGGAGTCGACCATCTCTGCCTTCAGCGGGTCGCAGAGGCGGCAGCTCTCGTGGAGGGCGAAGTCGGTGGCGCGGACCCGCAGGCGCGACTCCGCCCGGAAGCCCGGGATGGCGCACTGCACCTTGTGCGCGTGGTTGAAGACGAAGCTGTAGCTCGCGCCCGAAGTGTCGGACCACACCTTCAACTCGTGGTCGCGTGTCGTGCCCGCGACCGTGGTGTGCTCCAGCAGGGAGTCCAGGACGCGCCCGAAGGCCGCCTTGTCGTTGGCGTGGATTCCGATGCAGGCGAGGTGGTTTGCCATCCACCGAAGGTAGCACGCGCCTGTTGCTCCACCGCGCCTCGCGGTTCGTCCAGGACACGCAGCGAAATTGACCCGTGCTACCGTCGAAAACCTGCGCTTGCAGCACTGGGGCTGTTGAAGTGCTTGATGGATTGGATTGCCGCGCCATGGCTGCAATAACGAATATCGCGACGCAGGTGCGGCAGCACTGGCTGGAGCGGCACCTCAACGTCCAGCCGGTCGCGATGAAGGACGTCGCGGACGCCTGGCGGTCGCTTCCTGGCGTACTTCCGGAAGAGTACGAAGCGTTCCTCCGCATCGCCGGGCTTCCAACGGATGATGATTCCCGGGGGTTTCGTTTCTGGTTGCCCGAGGAGCTTCGCGCGACCGCCGACGTGCTGCGGGACGCAGGGTACGGTTGCAACGCCACGGAGGCGTCGGTCATCTTCGCCGACTACCTTCAGCAATCGTGGTGGTACGCGCTGTGGGTGTCAGGGCCATGGAAGGGATATGTGTCCCTCGTCCTCGGCCTCTATAGCGGCAACGATCCCCAGTTTCCGCTAGGGAGTTTGGAGGACTTCCTGCTGGCGTACATCAAGGACGACGATGATGTTCTCTGTCCGAAGAGCTAGGGGAAGAGCGAGCGCGGCTGATGCGGAGGCGAGGCCTGGTGCCCCGCGGCCCCCTGCGCTGTCGAAGGTCTCAGCGGCGGTATAGGTTTCGCGCATGCGCGACCTGCAATCGCACCGATGGATGTGGATCAAGGCGAGCCTCTTCGTCGTCATCGGACTGATGTCGTCGGCGCTCGTCCTCCTTCAGTTGCCCGAGTGGCGTGTCCTGCTCCTGCTCAGCCTCGCCATCTGGGCCTACTGCCGCGCCTACTACTTCGCCTTCTACGTCATCGAAAAATACATCGACCCCTCATTTCGTTTCTCCGGCCTCGGCTCGGTCCTCCGCTACCTCATCAACAGGCGTTAGCGGTGCGCGCCAAGGTCGTTGTGGGATGCCCGTTCGAGTGCGGGGACCGAACAGGGGAGGCGCTCGAACGACGAGATGGGAAGCCGGCTGCACAGGTGTTCGAGGCGGGACGGCTACGTGTCCGCACGCCTTGGCGACCGCCCCCTGTATGCGCCGGGAGGCATACCGGCCCACGCTCGGAAGGCTCGCGAGAAGGCCTCGTCAGATGCATAGCCAACGGTGCTGGCAATCACCTTGAGGCTCTGTTCAGACGATGCGAGGAGCTGTGCGGCGGCTCGCATGCGCCACGACGTGAGATATGCGAACGGCGTCTCCCCCACGATGTCGTGGAAGGTCGCCGCGAAGGTCGACCGCGACATCATCGCCGCCTCCGCGAGACGTTCGAGCGTCCATGCTTCTCCTGGCGCGCGATGAATCGCAGCCAGCGCCTTCGTGATTGCCGGGTGTCCGACTCCTCGCAGCCAACTGGCGGTCCGAACATCGAGACCGATGCACGCGCGAACGACCTGCACGAAGAGGAGCTCCGCCAGCCGCGTCAGGACGAGTGAGGCCCCGGGCTTCCGGTCGATAGCCTCGGACGTAAGCGCGGCGACCAGATGCCGCGTCGCCCCCGAGAGCTCTTCGTGTTTCAAGCTCACGACTGGTGGCAGCGCGGTGTCGAAGAGGGCGCGGTCAATCTCGTCGACCTCGAGGGTCCCACAGATGACCTGGGTTCGCGCGCCGGTGCCGCCGCCGCGGAAGAAAGAGGTCGCGCTCTTGGACCTGGCGCGAAGCCGCTCGAAGGGCTCGGCGCGCGTCTTGAGCGAGTCCTTGAGCTCGTGCGCCATGCCCGCGCGGACCAGCGCGACACCGCCCGCCAGGAGGGGGAGGGCACGGCGAGTCCCGCGCACGGAGAGGACGGCGCTGCCTTCTGGAATGACGTAACAGACGTAGGCGCCGAGACCCTCGGTGCTGACTCCCCAGGGCGCCGCAAGCTCGCTCGCACCGAAGACGCTCGCGCGAAGCCTCACGGTGGAGAGAAGCGACGTCAGCGCATCGTCGGACGTTCCATCAACCATTCGAGACGCTTCGTAGCAGGTCGTCCGAGACCATGGCACCCGAACTTGAACTCCACGAGGTGCTGATGTCGAGAGACGTTAGAGGAAAGGCCTTCGTCTTCGCCGGTGGGACGAGTGGCATTGGTCGAGCCACCGCGCTCGCGATGGCGCGGCGACACGCGGACGTGCTCGTGTTGGGCCGAGATGCCACACGGGGCGAAGCCACGGCGAAGCTGCTGCGTGACGCCGGAGCCGGTGACGCGCGGTGGGCACGGGCAGACCTCTCGTCGGTCGCGGGCATCGAAGCCGCTGCTCGCGACATCCTGGCCTGGCGCAGGACGTTCGATGGCCTCATCCACTCGGCGATGAACGTGGACCTGCGGGCGCGGACGCGTCAGTCGACGGCCGACGGCTACGAACACGCCTTCGGCCTGCAATACCTCGCGCGGGCCGGGCTCAACCTGAAGCTCGTCGATGCGCTCGCGGCGTCCGGAGATGGACGGATTCTTCACATCGGCGCCAGCCCTCCCGCGCGGCTCGTGCCGGATGTGGGCGATCTTCAATTCGAGCGTCGCAAGTGGACGCTCACGGCTTCGCTCATGTCGTCGCAGGTGCTCGGCTTCCTTCACGTTCAGGAGGCCGCGCGAAGGTGGAAAGACCTGCCCATCAGCATCGCGATTTCCTGCGTGGGCCCTACGACAACCGACTCGATTCGCGAGCAGCCGTGGTGGGCCCGCGCGCTGTACGCGCTCATCGCGACGACTCCTGAACGCTCGGCTGAAAATGGCCTTCGCTTCCTGCTCGACGAGGACGTGCGGCTCGCGCGAGGTGCCGCGCTCAAGAGTCCGAAGAAATATCAGCCCACAGCGATTGCGTACGACGCCGAGCTGGCGGCCAGCGTCTGGAGGCTCGCCGAGGCCATGCTGCGCCCGGGTTCGTGACTCGCGCCCAGGATAAGAAGCACGTGGGCGTCGAGTGAGTGTCACGTCACCGTGAGCATCCCACGAAGCACCACGACCCCAGAGCCGGAGAGCTCGGGCTCCGGCGTCAGGCGCACATGCAACAAACTGCGCCGGCCCATGTGAACACCCTGCTCGACGACGAGGGTCTTGTCCTCCGCGAGCAGGTCCTCCGAACCCAGGTAGGCGCACAGCGGCCCGGCGGCCGTGCCCGTCGCCGCGTCTTCCCAGAGACCGACCGTGGGGTTGAGGAAGCGCGCATAGGCTGTCCGTGGCGCGGCCGGGTCGAACGCGTAGACATAGCAGCCCTCGGCCCCCGCCGCCGCCAGCACCGAGAGCAAATTGTCACTCATGGGGCGAGCGCGATCAACAGTCAGCGCGTCTCGAACGCGAACCAGGAGATGACCTGCACCGGTGCTGGCGACGCGGGGCGCCGGGTGCGTCAGAACATCCGCGACAGGCACGGCAAGCGCCTCGGCCAGGGGGCCGACGTCATCGAGTGACGAAGAGAGCTTCAATGGGGACTGCTTCATCCGTCCATGGATGCGGCCCGCACGTGCCTCGAGCGTGATGGGCAACACCTCTGTACCGATTTCCTGCTGGAAGGTCTTTGGCGCATCCAACGAACCGAGGGCGCCGTGCTCGGCGAGCCACAGCCAGGCCCCGAGCGCATTGTGCCCCGCTCCGAATATCTCCGAGCCGTTCGCGGTGAACGAGCGCAACTTCCAATCGGCGCGCGTGCTCTTCAAGAGAAAGGTCGTCTCCGCCTGATTGAACTCGCCTGCGATGCGCCGAAGCGTGTCGTCGGGCAACGCGTCCGCGCCTTCGACGACCGCGAGAGGGTTGCCGCTCAGCGGAGTATCCGCGAACACATCGATCAGCCCGGATGCCAGCTCTGCCATGCGTCTTCTCCTCGGTCGTAGATGAGCTACATTCACCTTGCTCGGACCTGACGGAAACCTAATGAGGCTCGGGTGCTGCCGCAAAAGCGAAGTTCTCACCTTGAAGATGAGCTGGATTCAGCATGCCTCCGTACGAGCTTCCTCCCTTGAACGCGCTGCGCGCCTTCGACGCCGCCGCCCGACATTCCAGCTTCAAGGCCGCCGCCGCGGAGCTCTTCGTGACGCCCACGGCCATCAGCCACCAGGTCCGGCAGCTCGAAGCCTACCTGGGCGTGCGTGTGCTCGACCGGACGCCACGGTCCGTGTCCCTGACGTCGGCGGGCGCGGAGCTGTACGAGGCGGCCGCGGCGGGTTTCGCGGACATCAGCCGGGTTGTCTCACGCCTGCGCAAGGGCCCGACTCCCGTGACGCTGACACTCTCCGCCACCACGGGGTTCTTGAGCCAGTGGCTGGTGCCGCGGCTGGATGAGGTCCGCCGCCTCTTGCCGGACATCGAGTTCCGGCTGCATGCCGGAAACGCGCCCGTGGTGCTGAAAGCGGGCGAAGTCGATGTGGCCATCCGCTATGGCAGGGGCCCATTCCCGGGAGCCGAGGCCACGGTGCTGAAGCGCGACACCTTCGCCCCCGTGTGCAGCCCGAGACTCAAACTCACGCGCGCCAGCGACCTGCGCCGCGCGAAGCTCATCCACATCGACGGGCAGCGTGTGCCCAGACCTCCGCCGACGTGGGCCCGCTGGTGTGCCGAGGCCGGAGTCACAGGGGTGGATACCGAGGCCGGCATCCGGTTCACGGACGGCCTGCATGCGGTTCAGGCCGCGCTCGCGGGGCAGGGGGTTGCCATCGTCAGCCGGGTCTTGGTGGCCGACGCCTTGTCCGCGGGACTGCTGAGCCAGCCGTTCGTCGAGGTTCTTCGCGGCGAGACCTATCACTTCGCCTGCGCGCCAGGCCTGAGTTCCCGTGCCGACGTCGTCGCCCTCCGGGAGTGGTTTCAACGCAACCTGATGACGCCCCCATGATTCATACCTGTTCGCGGGTCGTCCCAGTCCGCGTGCAACGCATGGGACGAATGCGCTTCGTGGGGTGCCTCAGCGTCGCGCCGACTTCTTTCGCCGACCGCCTTCGGCGGCGCCGAGCAGCATCACGTCGACGACGCGCTCGAGCGTCTCGTCGGTGCAGGTGTCATGGCGGAACAAAATCAGATTCCGGGCGCTGCCGAGCAGGAGGTCACGAACGAGCGGCATGTCGGTGTCCTTCGGGAGCTCGCCGCGCGCCACCGCCCGCTCGAACATCACGAGCGCGTTGCATTCGGAGCGTTCGATTCGCTCTTGGATGACCTTGCAGAGCTCTCCCTTGCCGCCACTGCCAGCGAAGAGCATGCGCATCAGCGACAGCACCACGGGGGAGCGGCAGACCGCGCGATAGCGGCGCAGGTAGTCGAGGAGATCGCCCCGGAGCGAGCCGGTGTTGGGGAAGCTGTCCTGGTCGGACACCCGTTCGAACGCGGCGAGCACCAGCGCCTCCGGTGTTTCCCAGCGGCGATAGATTGTCGTCTTGTTGACGGCGGCGCGCTCGGCGACCGCCTCGATTGACAGGTTCTCGTAGCCGACCCGCGCGACCTCTTCGAGGGTCGCCTCAAGAATCTTCGCGACCAGCGGCTCGCCCCGTTGCTGTTTCGAAGCCATCCCGAACGTTCTAGCACGAAAGCAACGAACAAGTTGCTTTGCCCCCCGGGGCCGTTACCTTCGTTAAAGCAACGAACTGGTTGCAATAAAGCGCCGGCCGCGTTGCGATGAGGTGGACCATGAAGACGGTTCTGGTGACGGGTGCCACGGGCAGACAGGGCGGAGCGGCCGCACGCGCACTGCGCGCCGACGGCGTCGCGGTGCGGGCGCTGGTCCGAAACCTGGAGGCGCCGGCAGTGGCGGGGCTCCGGGAGCACGGCGTCGAGATTGCCTCGGGGAATCTTGATGACCCGCCTTCGCTGCGCGCGGCCTGCCGTGGCGTCGACGCGGTCTTCTCGGTGCAGACGCCCGACCTCAAGGACCTCGGAGGCGACTCCGAGACGAGGCATGGGCGGAACCTCGTCGAGGCGGCGCTCGCCGAGCGCGTCCCACAGTTCGTCCACACATCGGTCTCCGGCGCTGGCGACCATCATCGCGGCGTCCCCGGTTGGAAGGAGGGGCGCTGGAAGACGCTGGAGCATTACTGGGAGAGCAAGGCGTATCTCGACGAGCTCGTGAAGGACGCCGGCTTCCCGCACTGGACCGTGCTGCGGCCGTCCATGTTCATGGAGAACTTCGTGCGCCCGTCATTCCTCTTCGCGAACTGGGTGGAGAATCGGCTGCTGACCGTCCTCAAACCCGACACCCGGCTGTCGCTCATCGCCGTCGACGATATCGGCAAGGCGGTCGCGCGAATCATCGCCGAGCCGGAGCGCTTCGATGGCCGCAACCTCGAACTCGCCGGTGATGTCCGCTCGCTCCGCGAGATATCAGCGGTCCTTTCGGAGGCCTGGAAGACGAAGGTCGAGGCGCCCGACCTGACTCCGGAAGAGGCACTCGCACAGGGCCTCCTCCCCGCGTTCGTCCACTCGCAGCGCTACCTGAACGAAAATCCGAGTCCGGCCCGCCCCGACGAAGCGCGGGCCCTCGGCCTCTCGCCGCGGACCTTCGCGCAATGGGTCCACGCCACGTGGCCTTGAGGTGACCTCATCGCCGGGACTCCGCCAGGAGGCGAAGGGCGAAGTCTCTCTCCACGCGGTGCCGTGGGCAGGATTGGCGGCGCGCGGCCTGCTGGGCGCGCTGAGGTCTTGCCCGAAGACCCTACCGTCTCCGTCCTGCCGCCTTGAGCTCATTCAAGCGCCGCCGCGCGTCGTCGTCGGCGGGAAAGAAGGACTCGATGCGCAGATGGTCGGTGGTGATGTCCTGCGCATTGCCAAGGGTCGAGCACATCGACAACAGCCGTATCCGGAACGTCCCATGCGCGTACTCGATGGGCGTGATGGGCGGCAGGCCGGTGGATGCCGATGACGGAACTGGCAGGGCGGATACGCCGGGATACCCCCGCAGTTCGGTGTAGAGGTCCGCGAGGGCCTCGCTCGGCCGACTCTGATGCTGGCGGCGCAGATGCACGAGCATCAGCGGCGCGACCTCCGTCCAGTTGATGATGCGCCCGCGCAGGCCGGCAGGGTGGAACAGCTGGCGCATCATGTTTCGCGCCCTCGCCATGCCCACGGCGCGCTGCAGTGGCGCCGGGTCGAATGCCAGCGCCGCCGTGAGCCGCGACATGCCTGCGTTGAGCCGGACGATGTCCCAGGCGCCGTCGACCACGAGCGCCGGATTCGGCTCGAGGTGGGTGAGCATGACATCGACGGCCTCGACCACCGGCCGCATCGAGGGGTCATCCAGGGTGCTCCGGCTGAAGGCTCCGGTGAAGCCAGCGGCTTCCAGGAACACGTTGCGCTCGTGCAGGGGGAGATCGAGCACGTGCGCTAGCAGCAGGACCATGGCGCGGCTGGGCCTCGCCCGCCCCAGCTCGAGGTAGCTGACGTGCTTCTGCGAGACGTTCGCCTGCAGGGACAGCTCCATCTGCGAGAGCCTGCGCAGCTGTCGCCAGCGCTTGAGCTGCTCGGCGAAGGACGAGCCTGGGTTCAGCTCCGGCAGCGCTTGCGGACGTGAAGCCATGAGTGACCCCTCCGTGAGGAAGACGAGATGGCGGACGCGGGGAGTGTGGGGCTGATGCGGTGATGGCGACAACTACCTCCGAGGTGGTTGCCGCGCCCACGCGACGACTCCACAGTGGCCCGCGTCGCCATCGCCGCGCGACGTGCAACCCCAGCTCAGTCCTCTCCAGGAGGCTTCATGACGCGCATCCTTCATGGCTTTCCCCTGTCCGGTAACACGCACCGCGTGCGGCTGTTCCTCTCCCTGCTGGGGCTCGACTACCGCGAGCAGATGGTGAACCTGGTCGTCGGCGAGCATCGACGCCCCGAATTCCTGGCGCTCAATCCGCTCGGGCAGGTCCCGGTGCTGACCGACGGTGAACTCGTGCTGCGAGACAGTCACGCCATTGTCTACTACCTTGCCCGGACCTATGACCGCGCTGACGTCTGGCTGCCGCGAGAGCCCGCGGAGGCGGCGGGAGTGATGCAATGGCTGTTCATGGATGCCAATGAGCTGCACAACGGCATTGGCTTCGCGCGCAACCACCTGGCCTTCGGAGTGGCCTGCGACCTCCCCGCCGCGCAGTCGCGAGCGCGCTCGGCCCTGCAGGTGCTGGAGCGACGTCTGACCGACGGGGGCTGGCTTGAGCTCGGGCGTCCGACGCTGGCGGACGTGGCTTGTCATCCTCTGGTGAGCCTCTCGTACCAGGGAGGAATCGCCCTCGACGACTACCCTGGAGTCACCGCCTGGCTGGCGCGTGTCGAGCAACTGCCGGGCTTCGTGAAGATGCCGGTATGGCCAACGGCCAGGGCCCGTTGAGCACTCCCCGCATCACCACCCGTGCCTCAGCCAGGCTGCGACACACAAGTCATGCCTCCCCTGGAGCACGGCCTCCCTGGCGCATTGCCGCGAAATTCTGAGTCCCCGAGTCGTGCTGTCTTCACGGTCCATCCTGGTGTCACCTGGAGAACAGGGAAGGCACCGCGCTTGCACTGGCGCCTCGTCGGGCCAGGCGAGGGAGGCCGACCCCGCTCTGGGCCCGGCGGTGATTCACATCGCATCACCGCGAGAGGAAGACATCATGCGCAACTCAGTTGTCACGTTCGGGGCCATCATCACGCTCATCCTCGCAGGGGCGCCTGTCGCCCAGGCCGAATCCGAGGACCTGAAGCTCTCCTTCGGCCTTCGCGCCGGCTACGGGCTCCCCATCGGCATCGCGAAGGGAGGGGACAGCCACTACGACATATACCTGGACGAAATCGTGAAGGGCATCGTCCCCGCGCAGCTCGACGTGGGGACGTTCCTGGGCTCCCGCTTCTACGTGGGCGCCTCGTTCCAGTACGCGGTGGGGCTCGCCGTCAGCGAGTGCCAGGGGGACTGCGGTGTGAGCGCCATGCGAATCGGCCTCAACCTGAGCTACCACCACCCCTGGTCGGAGAAGCTCAGCCCGTGGGTGGGCCTGGGCATTGGCTACGACGTCCTCGATGCCGACCAGGTGCCCTCCGTCATGACCGGAGAACTCGAACCGACCTCGCCGTATGGCCGCCTGGAAGGCTTCGAGGTGGGCAACCTTCAGGGGGGCATCGATTTCAACGTCGCGGGGCCCGTGTGGTTCGGCCCCTACGTGACGGGGACCCTGGCCAGGTACGACGGACAGGATGCCCGCTTCCATTCCTGGTTCATGGGCGGTCTGCGACTCCTCGTCCGACGCTGAGGCGTCCAGAGGTGGAAGCCTCCCCGTCATTCACGCGGTGACAGGGAGCGCGGTTCGAGGCACCGGCTTACGGCGCCTCGAACATCCCCTTCGGCGTGATGCCCTTCAGGAAGGGCTCGATGAAGGCGTGCAACAGCTCCGTTTGCGTGATGACCGCGGTGTGTGACGTCGCCGGCAGGACCGCGAGGCGCGAGGGCGACAGTGGCTTGCCCATGTCGCCCGCGCCGCCACCGCCGAGGAGCCGGAACAGGGCGACCGAATGCTCCAGGGTCGAGACGTCGGCATCTCCGGTGATGATGAGCACCGGAGTCTTCAGCGCCTTCACCTGCTCCCCCCACGCCATCGGCTCCTTCTCGAGCGCAATCAGCTTCCGGACCAGCTCCGGAAACCCTTCGGGGTTGGCGGCGAGCTTCCGGTAGTCCTTCGCGAACGGCATCTCGAGGAACATCTCCACCTTCATCTGCGGGATGAACTCCTTGAACTCGGGCTGCCAGCCCTCGACGTCGTAGGCGACCGAAGCGGCGGCCAGCTTGTTCACCTTCTCCGGATGGCGGATGGCGAACTGCAGCCCGGCGGCCGCTCCCATGGAGTAGCCGAACACGTCCGCCTTCTTGAGTCCCACCGCGTCCATGAAGGCCGCGATGTCATCCGCCAGGTGGGGGTAGGTGATGGGCCGGTCGATGTCGGTGGTGCGGCCGTGTCCCTGAAACTCGAGCGCATAGACCCGATGGGTCTTCGCGAGCTTGGGGATGATGGCGCCCATCGTCGGGATGTTCATGTAGGCGCCGTGCAGGACAATCAGCGGGTCGCCCTTGCCGGACACCTCGTAATACATCTGCTTTTACGGTCAGTGTGTCCTTGCGCGAAGTCACGGGGAACCAACGACACCGGCGTAGCCCCCGCTCGGGTGCCGATGAACCCCTCGTCCCTGAAGTCCGACCTCTCGTCGGAACCCGCGCGCCCGGCGAGTGCCCCTGAACTAGGACCGGAAGGCACCCACGAACGGGAGTACCTCTCATGCACGCTCGCAACCTCCTCGTCGCCCTCGCGCTCACACTGGCCGCCCCTGTCCTCGCCGCGGAGCCCACGCCTCCTGTGCGGCCGAGACAGCCACCCTCCGCCGCGGAAGCAGCCGCCCGGCACCGCGAGAAGCTCTTGCCGTTCCAGGTCCTGGTGGGGAACTGGCGGGGAGACGGATGGGTCGACATGGGCCCTCATGCGGGCGGCCGCAAGACGTTCCAGCTGAAGGAGACCGTGCAGTCGCACCTCGACGGAACAGTGCTCGTGGTGGAGGGACTGGGCACCAGCCGAGCGAGCCCCACGGCCCCCGAGGTCCCCACGCACCAGGCGCTCGGAGTACTCTCCTGGGATGAGGCCGCTGGCCGCGTGCGCTTCAGTGCATACCGGCTCGGCGGCGGCGTCGTGGACACCGAAATGAAGCTGCTGGGCGATGGGGTGTTCCAGTGGGGCTTCGACATGCCTCAGGGCCGCGTCCGCTTCACGCTGGACGTGCGCGACGGGGTGTGGGTTGAAAAGGGAGAACTCTCGCTCGATGGGGGCAAGACATTCGGTCAGTTCCTCGAGATGACGGTGCGGCGCGCGAAATGAAACCCGGGGTGCGCTGGGCGCTGTTCGCGGGCTGCACGCTGCTGCTCGCGGCGCTCGTCACGGCGTTCGTGATACTCCCCGCGCCCACTCCGCCCGCGGAGGTCATGCGCATCTTCGCGCTCAGCGCCTTCTACGGCATCTGCATCGGCTTCCCGTCGATGAGGGTGATGCCCACGGTGGGCCGGCGCGCCATGCACGGCCCGCCCGTGCCCGCCCTGCTCAAGTGCCTGGCCGCGTGCGCGGTCATCACGGCCGTGATGATGACGGTGGCGACGGTGACGCTCGCGGGCCTGGGCGCCTTTCCCACCTCGGAGCTCCGGCAGCATCTGTTCGTCGACGGTGGCATCGGCCTGGTGCTGAGCCTGCCCGCGGGGGTGTGCACGTTCGTGTATTCCCGAATGGCGGGCCGCATCCACGGGCGGGATGCGCGCGTGCGCGAGGCGGAGGCGCTGCGCGAGCGTGCCGAGTGGCTGGAGGCCGAGGCGCGCTTCGACTCGCTGTCCGCGCGCCTGCAGCCACACTTCCTCTTCAACACCCTCAATTCCATCGCCACGCTGGTGCGCGAGGACCCGCGCGCCGCGGAGGCCATGGTGGAGCGACTGGCGTCCGTGCTGCGCTCCTCGCTGGATGCGGGGGCGGGGCGCCATGTCCCGCTGCTGCGCGAGCTGGACCTGGTGTCCGACTATCTGGAACTCGAGCGGGTGCGACTGGGCGCGCGGCTGCGCTGCTCGCTCGACGTGCAGCCGGGCCTCGAAAGGTTCGCGGTGCCTCCCTTCGCGGTGCAGACGCTGGTGGAGAACGCCGTGAAGTACGCCGTGTCCCCGAGGCGCGAGGGTGGCGAGGTCCGGGTGTCGGTGCGCGCGGATGCCTGCCGCGTGTACCTGGAGGTGCGGGACGACGGCCCTGGTATCGAAGGGCCGCCGCCTCCAGGGCACGGGCTCGACATGCTGACGCGGCGACTGGTGTCCTCCTACGGGGCGGAGGACGCGGGCCTGTCCATTGCGCGGGGCGAGGGCGGTGTCGGCGCGTGCGTGCGGGTGTGGCTTCCACGCACGGAGGCCGCATGAGTGCACCAGGGCTCCTTCGCGCCGTGCTGGTGGATGACGAGCCGCTCGCGCTGCGGCGCCTCGCTCGCATGCTCGAGGAAACGGGGCGTGTGACGGTGGTGTCCACGTACACCGACCCGGTGGAGGCCGCGGAGGCACTGCGCGCCGAGCCCCCGGACGCCCTCTTCGTGGATGTATCGATGCCGGGCATGAGCGGCTTCGAGCTGGTGCGGGCGCTCCCCATGCCGCCGCCCGTGGTGTTCACCACCGCCTTCGACACGTACGCGCTGCAGGCCTTCGAGGTGAGTTCCGTGGACTATCTGCTCAAGCCGGTGGACGCGCGAGGCCTCACGCGTGCGCTGGACAAGCTCGCGCGCATGCACCCCATGCTCGCGCAGGAGCGGCTGCGTGCGCTGGAAGCGGCACTCCAGCCCCCCACGCCGCTGTCGCGGCTCACCTCCAGGACGGGCACCCGCGTGCGTGTGGTGGAACTCGCGGACGCCACGCACCTGTATGCCGAGGACCGGCTCGTCTACGTGGCGCGTGCCGGGCGCACCGATGTGGTGGACATGTCGCTCGCGGAGCTCGAACGCCGACTCGACCCGACGCGCTGGCTGCGCATCCACCGCGCCACGCTCGTCCATCTCGATGCGATTGTGGAGGTCCTGGGGGGCTACGGCGACGCGCGTGTGCACCTGAAGGACGGGACGGTGCTCTCCGTGGCGCGCGACCGGCTGCGCGAACTCCGTGAGCGGTTGGGTGGCACCCGGAGTCCCGCTGGCCGTCCATGAGGCAGCAAGCCCTGGAGGGGCACTCCAGTGCGCGAGACCGGCCCTGGGGCATCCCCCAGCGCGCCGGTGAGGGGACACCAAACGGTGATTGAGCCGCACTTCGGTTCCGTGCGAGCGGTCAGGTACGCAGGACCGCGACCGCTTCGACTTCGAAGAGCATCCCGTCCAGCGCCTCGAATACGTCCCGTAGGAGCCACCGCTTTCAAGGTAACGGCGGAGACGCCCCGAGAAGGGGGGCCGCGTCCGCGGCGCAGAACGCTACTCAGCAAGCCGGAGCGCGGCGCGCACACCCGACTCGAGTATGGCGTCTGATTCAGCGGGGGCCGGGGTTGCGCGTGCGAGCTGCAACGTGCCGACCAGGAGCCCGAAGAATGCGGCGGCGTCCGCGCGACTCGCCTTCTTGCCACGTTGTATCCAGAGGCATCTGGCGATGTCATCGAGGCTGGGCTCAAGATGGGACGTGAGTGCGACGCGTGTCGCGCGAGCCTGCCGCGCTATCTCTGGCGCCAGCGCCGCGACGGGGCAGCCCCCCTCCGGCGCATCGCGGTGCTCGGGGCTCAGGTAGGCGCGAACCGCAGTCTCCACGTCGCCATCGCGAAGCGCGCGAACGAGCACTTCATGCCGGGCCTGAAGCGACCGGGCCAGGGCCTCTCGGACCAGCGCCCCCTTCGACTTGAAGTGTGTGTAGAACGTGCCGACGGTCAGGTCGGCCTCCGCCATGACCTTCGCGAGCCCCACGGCGTCGATGCCGAGCTTTTGAAAGAGGCGCGTCGCCGCTTCCAGGATTCGCTCGCGAGTCACTTCGTTGTGTTCTGGGGCGTATCGCATCGGCACCTTCGAACTCGAGCAGCCTTCCCGGCGCGGAGGGTAACGAGCATCGCGGCGGCGGGCCCGAGGACCTGACAGGCATCAATGCAGCGCGAGTCAGCGCGGGGCTTCTCTCATGCTGGACTCATGCGCAAACGGCTTCGAGGTCTCAGTCCGCGACGCGAATCACCACCTTGCCGACAGCCCGGCCCGACTCCACGTAGGAGATCGCCTCGGTCGCGGCTTCCAGCGGAAACGTCTTGTCCACGACCGGTTGGAGCACCCCTTGTTCGACCATCGCGCCAATCTTCTCCAACTGCTCGCCGCTCGCCCGCATGAACAAGTACTCGAAGCGCGCGTTCTTTTCCCTGGCGAGGCGATCAACCTTGCGGTTCAGCAGCCCGAGGAGCCACACGAGTGGCAGGCTGAGGCCCCATGCGCGTGCAAACCTGCCGTCGGGGCGCCCGCCCACGGTCACCACCACGCCGCCCGATTTCACGGCCTTGAACGAGCGGAGCAGTGTCTCACCCCCCTGCGTGTCGAAGATGACGTCCTGGTCTTTGACCACCTCTTCGAAACGGGTGGTCTTGTAATCAATCACCCGCGCCGCGCCGAGCGACTTCACGAGCGCGTGGTTCTTGGGGCTCGCGGTGGTCGTAATCTCAGCGCCAAGGTGTTTGCCGAGTTGAATCGCGAAGGTTCCGACACCGCCCGAGCCCGCGTGGATGAGCACCTTCTGCCCCGCTTGCACGTTGGCGATATCGATCAGCGCCTGCCAGGAAGTGAGCCCCACCAGCGGCAGCGATGCTGCTTGGACATAGTCGATGCGAGCCGGTTTCGCCGCCGCCGCGCTCTCGCGGACCAAGGCATATTCAGCGAAGGCGCCGATGCGATCCTTGTCGAGCCTCGCGTAGATCGCATCGCCCTCCTTGAACCTGGTGACGCCGGGCCCGACCGAGACGATGTCACCGGCGAGGTCGTTGCCGAGGATCAGGGGAAACGAATAGTGGAGGAGCACCTTCACGGCGCCGTCGCGCATCTTGAAGTCGAGCGGATTGACGCTGGCGGCGCGCACACGCACCAGCAACTCGCCTGGGCCCGGCGCGGGGCGCTGCAGGTCCATGAGCTCCATCGGAGCCTTGTAGCGGCGGATTGCAAGGGCCTTCATGGGTTCCTCCCCGGCGTCGAGGGCTTGTCGCTTGCCGCAACCAGGACGACGTCGGCAACCCCGACAGCGGTTTCGATGGATGGTGCGCTCACTACGTCGAGGGAGTGCATGTCGAACACCCGCCCGCCCGCGGACGTGGCCTCGCTGAGGCCCGACACGGCGTCCGTAACGAGTGCCATCGAGCTGTTCATGACGCCCTTCCGCTCAGGGACTCACTCTTCATGGCAGTATGCGTATACTGCCATGAAGAGCGACGCAAGGGATGCGCGTCGAGTTCCCGCTGTGCGGGCTCGTGCCCCTCTTTCATGGAGCCGCGATGCGGTTCCGCGCGAGCGCTCAGGCCATCGACCGCTTCGACTCCGGGGAGTTCAGTGGACCGCGGGCTGCTCCGCGGCGGGTGCCTCGTCGGAGGGTGCCGCGACGGCGAGCCTCTCGTGTTTGTCTCGGGCGCGCTCCAGTGCCTGGTCGATGCTGAAGCTCGCGGGGCGCTGACGGGGCGGGAACCGCTCGAAGGTCTTCAGGAACTCGCCGACAATCTCTTGCGCGGGAACCAGGGCGAACCCGCGCTCGGCGAACCAGCGGTCGTAGTACATGGAGGCGTCGGTGTCGGCCCGTTCGAAGGGGTCGCTCCGGAGGTTGAAGAGCTTCGGGATGCGCAGCTCCGCGAGCGGCTCTCGCCAGACGCTCAAACCGTGGGCTCGCTGCTCCATGAAGACAACCTTCCAGGCGCCAACGCGCAGCGCCATCAGGTCCCCGTCGTCGCTCCAGTAGAAGAAGCCGCGACGCGGGTTCTCCTTCACCTCGCCCTTGAGGAAGGGCAGCAGGTTGTAGCCGTCGATATGGACGTTGAACGTCTTGCCGCCAGCCGTGTGGCCGCGCTCCAGCTTCTTGACGATGTCGCCCTCGCCAGCCGCCGCGAGCAGCGTGGGCAGCAGGTCGGTGTGCGAGAACATCTCGTTCGACACGGTCCCCGGCTCGATGACCCCCGGCCAGCGGATGACGCAGGGGACTCGCCAGCCACCTTCCCAGTTGGTGTCCTTCTCGCCGCGGAACGGGGTGCTGCCGCCATCCGGCCAGCTCATCACCTCCGCGCCGTTGTCGGTCGAATAGATGACGAGGGTGTCGTCAGCGATGCCGAGCTGGTCCAGCTTGTCGAGCAGCCTGCCGACGTGCCCGTCATGCTCCACCATGCCATCCGGGTAGAGCCCCAACCCGGTGACGCCCTGGGACTCCTTCTTCAGGTGCGTGAAGACGTGCATGCGCGTGGAGTTGAACCAGATGAAGAAGGGCTTGTCGTCCGCATGGGCCCGGTCCATGAAGCCCAGCGTGGCTTCCACGAACTCCTCGTCCACCGTCTCCATGCGCTTCTTCGTCAGCGGCCCCGTGTCCTCGATGCGCTGAGTGCCGTCGGGGTTGGCGAAGCAGTGCAGCACGCCGCGCGGCCCGTAGCGCTGACGGAAGCCCGGGTCCTTGGGGTAGTCCGAGTTCTCCGGCTCCTCCTCCGCGTTGAGGTGGTAGAGGTTGCCGAAGAACTCGTCGAAGCCGTGCATCGTGGGCAGGTACTCGTCGCGGTCGCCCAGGTGGTTCTTGCCGAACTGGCCGGTGGCGTAGCCCTGCGGCTTGAGGAGGTCCGCGATGGTCGGGTCCTCGGCCTGGAGCCCCAGCTTCGCGCCGGGCAGCCCCACCTTGGTGAGGCCCGTGCGAATGGGGGACTGACCGGTGATGAAGGCCGCGCGGCCCGCCGTACAGCTCTGCTGTCCATACCAGTCGGTGAAGCGCGCGCCCTCCTTCGCGATGCGGTCGATGTTCGGGGTGCGGTAGCCCATCGCCCCTTGGTGGTAGCAACTGGGATTGAACCACCCGATGTCGTCTCCCCAGATGACGAGAATGTTCGGTTTCTTCTTCTTCTTCATGACGTCTCCCCCGCGCCGTGGGCGACTGGCTCCTGGACGTCATGAAGGTGAGGGGGCAGGGGGAGGAGGCAAAGCTGGTGACGGTCAGATGCTCGCTGTGGCTGCTCCCCTGGGGCCTCCGCATGGCCCTGCGTTCGTTCCTGTCGTCGACACTTCAGCGTAGCGCCGCGGGGCAGGTCGCGGGCTCGAGGTAGAAGGCTTCCCACGAGCCACCGTCGGTGGGATTGCAGATGCCCCCGTTGCCGCCATTGCCACTCTGGATGGGAGCGCCCGTGGTGACTTCCTTCCAGTTGCGCGCGGTGCCTGTCGACGCCTCGAAGCCATATCGATTGCGGCCGCCGTGGATGCCGCAGTCGTGGCGAGTGAACGGCTCTGCCGTGGTGAGCGTGGCGCTGGCGGTGAGCTGGTCCGTGACCACCGCCAGGAACGCGCCGCTGGCTCCCTTGAGCTTGTATTTCGCGCCGCTCGTGACGAGTTCGAAGACTTCGCCACTGGCCTGCATCGTGCCGAGGGCGGCCACCTTTCCAGCGCCGTCGACGGTGAGCCACTTGTCGCTGCGCTCGCTCTGGATGCGGAAGCAACCCGCGCCGCCGCTGGTCTCGGTGCGGCACGCCGCATCGCAGCCATCGCCCGACTGGGTGTTGCCGTCGTCGCATTGCTCACCGCTCTCGACGGTGCCGTTGCCGCACACGGGTCCGCTGCTGCCATCCGGGCAGGTCACCGGTTCCAGGTAGAAGCCCTCCCAGGCGCCGCCATCGCCCGCGTTGCAGGCGCCGCCATTGCCGCCGTCACCGCTCTGGATGGGCCCGTCCGGCGTGGTCTCCTTCCAATGGGGCGCGCTCCCCGCCGAGGCCTGGAAGCCGACACGATTGCGCCCGCCATAGCCGCAGGGGAGCTGCGTGAACGACTCTCCGCTGGAGAAGTTGGCGCTCATCGCGAGCTGGTTCGTCACCACCGCCAGGAACGCGTCGCCCGAGCCCTTGAGCTTGTACCGGGTGCCGGTTGGAACGAGCTGGAAGATCTGCCCGCCTGCTTGCGTCGCGCTGCCGGCGACGACCTTGCCGGCGGTGTCGACGATGAGCCACTTGTCGGAGCGCTCGCTTTGAATCTGGTAGCAGCTCCCGCCCGAGGTCTCGACGAACGTGGCCGTGTAGGTGGCGGCGCTCCCAGGCGTGGTGAAGGTGTGTGATTGCGCGCCGCCGTCCGACCATGACGAGAACGCCCAGAATCGTCCGTTCGCGTACTGCGGCGAGTCCACGCCCACCGAGCGGACGACGCCGACCACGCCGGTCGTGGCGTGCGGCGCCGCGAACGGCCGCCCGTCCATCAGCACCTGCAGCCCCCCTGGCACGCTGGTCACCTGGAGCGGCACCGTGACGGGGTGGACGTCGCGATACGTCGTGTGGGTGAGGCCAATCGAGTCGCGCACCGTGAGCCGCAGGCGATACCAGACGTTGGCGGAGCTCTCGCCGATGCTGGGGATGGGCCAGCTCCCGCTCGCGATGCCGGTCGTATCGGCCATGGCGGGATGCGTGTGGGTATCGTGATGGAAGGTGATGTTCCAGGTCATCGCGCTCGGCGGCAGCGCGCCATCCTCCAGGTCGCTCGCCGAGCCGGAGAACACCATGGGGGTGGCCGCGATATAGGTCGCGCCCGCGGCCGGAGTCGCGATGGTGGCCACCGGCGGCTTGTTGGACGTCACCGTCAGCACCGCCTCGGCGCTGGTGATTGAACCGAGCCCGTTGGTCACGACCACCCGGAAGCGCGCGCCGCTGTCGGCGAGCTGCGCGGCGTTCAGCACGTAGCTCGTCGAGGTCGCGCCGGCGATGTTCCCGCCGTTGCGCTGCCACTGATAGGTGAGAGGTGGCTCGCCGCTCGCGGACACAGTGAAGGTCGCCGGACCGCCGACCGAGACCAAAGTGCTCTCCGGTGGCTGCGCGATGCTCGGCGGCAGCGAAGCCGTGTAGGCGATGCGACCCACCTGGCCCGTGCCGCGCGCCAGATAGTAGAGCGCGCCGTCGGGCCCGACATCGAGGTCCACGGGCCCCGAGACGGCCGTCGCGAACAGCGAATTCGCGCCGGTGTTCGGGTCGATGCGCGATATCCAATTGTTGGTGTAGTCCGCGAAGAAGTATTGGCCGACGTACGCGCTGGGGAACGCGGAAACCGGTGGGTTGTAGAAGGCTCCGCCCGCGATGCAGTTGCCCGAGGCCGTGCCGGAGCCATGCGGGTACGCGAAGAACGGCTGTGTGAGCCCCGGGCGGTTGGTGAAATAGCCTTCCGTCATCGGCCAGCCATAGTTGGCACCGGCCTGACCGCGGTTGATTTCTTCCCAGCCGCCTTCGCCCACGTCGTTGATGAACAGCGTCCCGGTGCCGGGCTGGACGTCGAAGGTGAAGGGATTGCGCAGCCCCATCGCCCAGGTCGCCTTGGCGAGCCCGGTGGCCGTCGCATAGAACGGATTGTCCGTGGGAATGCTCCCGTCCGAGTTGAACCGCAGCAGCTTTCCAAGCGGCGTGTTCAGGCTCTGCGAGTTGGAGGAGACCGCGTTTTCGCCGACCGAAACGTAGAGCTTGCCGTCGAGTCCGAAGCGAACCGCCCCGCCGTTGTGGTTGGCGGCGTCGAGCGTCGGAAGGTCGGCGAGCACCAGCTCACTTCCGGCAACCGCCACATTGCCGTTGGCGGTGAAGCGGCTGACGCGATTGTGAATGCTGCCGGCGACCGACGTGTAATAGACATACAGGTAATGGTTGTTTTCGAAGTTGGGGTCGAACGCGACGCCCATCAGTCCCCGCTCGTTGCCGGTGTCCACGGCGAGCGTCAGGAACGGAGTCGCCAGGAGCTGGCCGTTCTGGACGATGCGCAGCGAGCCGTTCTTCTCCGAGACGAACAGGCGCCCGTCGGGCGCGAAGGTCATGGTGGTGGGCCCCTGGAGGCCACTGACGAAGACGGAGTCGGCGAAGTTGGCGTCTTGAATGACCGCGCCCGCGCGAGCGCTCGCCAGCTCTGAGGGCTCCGGCGTCGACGGCATCGAGCAGCCCACGACGAGGGAGAAGACCGCCCACACGACGAAGAGCGGCCTGGGGCACCACGCTCCTACACTCGTTCTCACCTGTGATGGCATCGCGACCTCTCCCGGTTGAACAGCCTCACGCGGCCCCTGGGGCTGCGCGAACGTTGATGGTGCTGTCCTGATTTACATTGAAAGACTGTTTGCCGGGAGTGGCATGGGGCCCAGAGCGACTGACAGGCATAAAGTTCGAGGGTAGGTGAACGGGCGGAGGTGCGGGTGCGCCGCTTCCTTTCATGTCAGGGAATGAATTGGGGGGCTGGCGCCAACGGGCTGCCTGACGAATCGACGACGACCGATTCCAGGCTGCCGATGATGCGGATGCCCTCCGTACCTCCAGCCGGGCAGTTTTCACCGCGGCTGAACATGAAGATGCTCGCGCCTCCGAACCCAGCCCCTGCTTCATTGACGTCCACGGTCGAGACGCCCGAGTACGCTTCCAGGCCGCTGTCGGTATATGCCTTCACGAACACCTGATGCTGCCGCCCCACGGGGACATCCATGATGGCCCCCTGAATGGCGTCGTTCACCACCTCGATGGGCACGGGGGCGATGTTGCGAACCGGCCCCATCACGGATGCAGTCGCCGTCACGACGCCGCAGGGGTCTGTCGCCAGGGGGACATGCACCTGAATGGCGTACTGGGTTGCCTTCGCATCCTTTTCGGCGCCCGGCTCGTCACCACAGGCCCCCAGCAGCGCACAGCTTCCTCCCAGCAGCATGCTCCACATGGCTCGCTTCATATTCCCTCTCAAGTCGAGCATTGCCTCGCGCTCGGCCGGACAGGCTAACCCAACGAACATGCTGTTCGAAACGGAGACTGCCCTTGCCGCCGCGCGAGTCGCGGTGCTGAACGCACCCTCGGGTGTTCACTTGCCTTGGAAGGGTTTGAGGAGCTGTGCCCGATAGCTCACAGGGAAGTCCGGCTCCTTGGCGATGCCAAGGTCGTCCGAGGAGAACCGCCGCTCGGGTGTGTAGAACCACGTGCCCAACAGGGTGTCCCAGAGATGGGTGAACAGACCGAAGTTGACGTCGCCGACGCCTCCCCACTTGAGGTGGTGGAAGCGGTGTCCCGCATTGAGGGCCAGCACGTACTTCAGCCGTCCCACCGTGTAATCCGCGTTCGAGTGCTGCATCAGGAGCTGCACGACCGTGAGTGCGGCGAGCGCTGTCGCGACGCTCGAAGGAAGCCCGATGAGCAGCAGTGGCGCCACGCCCACCGTCAGCTCCAATGCCTGGTGGAGCGGATGCTTCATCAGCCCGTTGAAGCCGTAGAAGCGCTTCACGGAGTGATGCACGGCGTGGAATCTCCAGAGCGCCGGCACGCGGTGGCTCAGCCAGTGCGTCAAGGTGACGCCGAAGTCGAAGACGAGCACGGCGAAGAGGACCTGGAGGACGAACGGCCACGCATGAGGCCACGCGTCGTGCAGACGCACCCAGCCTGAAAGAAAGGGCAGCGCGAGCACGGCCAGGACATTGGAGGCTTCGTTGACGAGGAAGTGGAGGAGGTCTCGACCGACGTCTCCATGAGAACGATTCCAGTCGGGCTCGTAGGGGATGGCGCGCTCCGCCAGGAAGGAGGCTCCAATGGCTGCCAGGAGGAGGCCGCCAAGCCACGCCTTCGAGGCACCGCCGTGGGCCAGGGCCAGGGCCGCGCCATTGACACCCAGGAGCATGAAGAGCGGGTAGCCCACGCGGAGCGCCTGGCGCGCCGGGGATGTTGAAGAGGCTTCGAGGGGAGTTGTCAGCATGGGAGGAGGGTGGCATCGCCGCACCTCCGCTGACTTGGAAGAACTGGCTACTTGATGGGCGCGAGCGGCTCGCTCACCCACCCGATGCCCCGCGCGATCTCCGAGGGGGCCAGTCCGAACATGCGGTGGAATGTGTTGCTGAGGTGTGAGCTGTCCGTGAAGCCCGCGACGTGGGCTGCCTGCGTGAGGGTGGCGCCGCCTTGGAAGGCTTCGGTGGCCCGGCGGAGGCGAAGCCAGAGGATGTAGGGACGCAACGGGATGCCCACGCTGGTGGAGAAGAGATGTCCCAACCGGCTGGCGGACAGTCCTACCTCCCGTGCAAGCGCGCTCTGGCTCACATCGCCCGCCTCGATGCGGCTCGGGAGAAGTTCAATGAGGCGCTTGATGGCCGGGTGTACCGGACCGGGAGAGGTCTCCTCGCCCATCAACTGAGCCAGCAGAGCCTCCACGAGTCGCGTCCAGTCTTCCGCGCGCACCGACTCGGTGGGGAGGGGGACGCGAAGCAGTGGCGTCCCCGTCTGAATCCACGCCGCCGAGGACTCGCCCACCTCGAGCCGCCGCAACCCTCGACCCCTCCGGTCGTCCGGGTCCACGAAGACGAGCAACGCACGTGCTGTCCCTCGCTCGATGCGATGAGGGGTGTCCGGAGGAATGACGGCCACCTGTCCCTCCGTGCGGCACCCCTGCGCATCCACGAGTGGGAGCGGTTCTTCGGTGGCGCGGATGAGCTGGAACGCGTGATGCGCATGCTCCTGGGTGGGGCCAATGGTTCCCCAGTACGCCAGCCAGCGCGGGCCTACCATCGCATGGCCGAGCCATCTCTTCTCTCGCGGCACGCCCGTCTTCTACCAGGACTGGAGCTCCGCGTTCCTCCCTGGCCAGGGAATGGAGTGCGCCACGACATCTGCTGTCCCAAGGACGCGCCCCGGCTCTATGACGTGGATGGCATCCCCCTGGACGAGTCGGGCCCGCTCCTCATGAGCCACCAGCTCTTCCTCCTCCGCCGCTACCGCGACGGGTTCGTGCAGTACGAGCCTGGGAGGGAGCTCGACATCCCGCTGTCCTTCACGACCCTTCCCAAGCCGCCCGGCTATGACACCTGGGACCTCACGAAACCTCCGCCACGGAGCATCTGTAGATGACGCTCCAGGTGGCGGTCTCCTCGTGGTGGGCGCGCGGCGCCACCAGCAGGTGACGGACTCCTGCTCGCCGAGGGGGTGGGGCTACTTCCCCTGCTGCTTTCGCTCCAGCTCCTCGCGGAGGCGATCCTCCTGCGCGCGCAGCTCGGGCGTGAACTCCTGTCCGAAGTCCTCCGCCTCGAACACCGGACGAATCTCGAGCACGCCCTCCTCACCCGGCATCGGGTTCGGGCAGCGGCGCGCCCACTCGACCGCCTCCTCCATCGACCGCACCTGCCACAGCCAGTAGCCGGCAATCAGCTCCTTGGTCTCGGTGAAGGGGCCATCGACGACGCTTGGCTTCTTGCCGTCCTGGAAGACCAGCCGCTTGCCCTTGCTGCTGGGGTGGAGGCCTTCGCCGGCGAGCATGATTCCCGCCTTCACCAGTTCCTCGTTGTACTGGCCCATCGCCGCGAGCATCTCTTCCTTCGGCATGATGCCCTTCTCGGAATTCGGGCTCGCCTTCACGACCACCATCACGCGCATGTTCGTCTCCTGGTTCGAAGGCAGGAGTGTTCCCGCCCTTCAGCCTGGCGACGAGTCTCCGCGCGGCAGATCGACATGGCCCACGATTTTTTCGAAAGCCATGTGATTACAGGCGGTTGCGCGTAAGCCGCGCGTGCCGGTCCCTGACGCGGACTCGGCCTCCTCAGGATGCAGCGACCGGAATCTGGGAAGGCCCCGCCTCGTACATCGACTCAATCAACGCCGCGTATTTCCGTGCGACGGCGTGGCGCTTGACCTTCAGCGACGCCGTGAGCTCGTCACCATCCACCGTGAACGGACCGGGCGACACGCGGAACGTCTTGATGCGCTCGAAGGACGCCAGGTTCGAGTTCGTCTCCGCGACCAGGGTCTGCAGGACGCTGGTGATTCGCGGGTGCGTGGGGTCCGCCGGAATGCCCTCGCGTCGAGCCACCACGGCGAGTATCTCCGTGTCGAGCGCGAACAAGGCCGTGCAGTAATTCCGCCCCTCACCCATGACGACGGCCTCCTGGACGAGCGGGTTTCGCTTGAGCTGGGCCTCGATTTTCAGCGGCGCGACGTACTTGCCACCGCTCGTCTTGATCAGCTCCTTCTTCCGCCCGGTAATCCGAACGAAGCCCTCCGCATCGATGGAGCCGAGATCTCCCGTCCGGAACCACCCTTCATCATCGAAGGCATCACCCGTTGCATCCGGACGATTCAAGTACCCCCGGGAGATGTTCGGCCCGCGAGCCAGCAGCTCACCATCCGACCCCAGCTTGAGTTCGCATCGCTTGAACGGCCTTCCAACGGTCCCTGGACGCACGTCCTCCTTGCGATTGACCGTCAACCCAGGGCACGTCTCCGTCAGTCCGTAGGCTTCCAGGACGGTCAGCCCCAGGGAGAGAAAGAACATCTGCACATCGACGCGAAGCGCGGCGGCTCCCGAGAGGAGAACGGAGGCGTTGTCCAACCCCAACCGTGCGCGCAGCTTCGCCAACACGAGGCGTTCCGCCAATCTCCGCTGAGCCGCGAGCAACACCGGCAGCGGCTTGCCGGCGGAGCCCTGGGTCGCGACTTGATGACCCACGCGCAGGGCCCATTCCAGAAGCCATCGTCGCAGGCCGTGCTCGCTCTCGATGGCGCTGGTGACCTTCGCCATCATCTTCTCGAAGACACGGGGCGCCGCCGGGAAGAACCCCGGGCGCGCGGCGACAAGGTCCGCTGCCAGCGTGGGCACCGACGACATGACCAGCGGCGCGCCGAAGAACGGACCCGCGAACTCCACCATGCGTCCGAAGGAGTGCGCGGCGGGGAGGAATAGAAACAAGCCGTGCTTGAGCACGTTGTCATCCAACAGCCCCGCGTCCGCGACGTCCTCGAGCATCGCCAACATGTTGTCGTGGGTTTGAATCACCGCCTTCGGGGCTCCGGTGGTTCCCGAGGTATAGGTGAAGGTCGCGACGTGCTCGCGTCGAATCAGCGACGCTCGTCGGCGCATCTCACCCTCCATCGCCGCGCGTCGGGCGCGACCCCGGGCCTCCAGGCTCTCCAGGCTCTCCCAATCATCCGCGGGAGCAAGCCCGGCCGGATGGAGGACCACCACCTTCGCTCGGGCACCGAGTTCGTCCGGCGAGTAGCGCCTGTCGAAGAACGTGAAGCCCTTGCGAAAGGCTCGCACCTTGTCGAGCTGACTCCCGTCGTCCACGACGATGAGCTGTGCCGCGGTGTCCACGTGCATGTAGCCCACCTCTTCGGGCAGCAGGCTCGCGTAGACGGGCACCGTCTTGAGACCGACGCTCAGGGCGGCGAAGTCGACGAGACACGACTCCATCGTGGTGTTTCCGACGATGGTGATGCACGCGCCATCATCCACCTGACCGGCGCTCAACAACCCCGCCGCGATGGCTTCGATGCGCGCTGGCAACTCCGACCAGGGGACGTCGACATAGGCCTCGCCTCGGCGTACACGGAATGCGACGCACTGCGGCGACGTTCGCGCCCGGTCGAGAATCATCTGGGAGAGGGACGGGTGTTCGTGGGCCATGAGGCCACCTCTGTTCGAACGAAGAGTCATCGGGACGGGCGGGGTAGGGGACAGGAGAGCGGTGGGGTTCAACGCACCAAGCTAGGTGCGGCGCCCACGTCCACGCTTGTATGATTCTGCAGATGCAGAGCCACTTGTTGATGGGCGGAGGGAGATCTCTGTACGTCGGCCGCTTCCACGAGCTGCCCAGGCATCGGTTCGCCGCCAACGCCGTTCTCGTGGGGCTCGATGATGCGTTCGACCTCATCGACGGTGACGGCCGCGTCGAGCACCACGAAGCCGCCTTCGTGCGCGGGTGGCAGTGGCATGCGCTCGACTTTCATGGTGGACGCGCGGCCGTGCTGTTTCTGGAGCCCGGCGCGGGCCTCAGCCGTCAGGTGGACGCAGGCGCGTTGCGCGCGGCGGTCGAAACCGCCCTTGTCTCGCGAAGGCCCGAACCCTGGACCGAGCTCTTCCAGAACGCCTTGAATCTGGGCCCCTGTCCGCTGACGGTCGACGCTCGCATCGCTCGCATCGCCGCGTTTCTTTCCACACCCACTGACAAACCCTCCGATGCGATGACCATGGCGCGGCGGGTGGGGGTCTCCACGTCCCTCGTCGAACACCGATTCAGGGAACAGTTCGGCGTCCCGTTGGGTGCCTTTCGCGCCTGGCACCGGATGCAAGCGGCCACCGCGCTCGCGCTCAGAGGCCGAAGCCTCACCGAGGTCGCGCACGCCGCGGGCTTCTGTGATTCGGCCCATTTCTCCCGACTGTTCAGCAGGATGTTCGGCTTGCCGCCCTCGAAGGTCTTCACCCATGGCCTTTCGGGCACCGTCTTCGACGCACGAGGACCCCGCTGAGCGTCACGGTCGATGTCCCAATCTTCATTCCGGCGTCCGCCGCGCGATGTCAGTATGTCCTCCGCGCCCCACGCGTTTCAGCGACTGACGCGGCCAGGAGGCCAGTAACCCACCTCCAGGAACTGTGGCTCATGGAGGAAGAGATGCGACGGCTTGGAATGGTGCTGGGGCTCCTGGGGTGCATGGGATGCGCGACCCTCACGCGAGGTATCGACACCCAGTACAACCCGGAGACGGGTCGGTACGAGACGCCCACGCATGAGCTCGTCTATCAGGTGCCCGTCGAGGACGCGCTGATGACCGTCCGATACCTCCTGGAGAAGGACCACTACGACGTGATGGAGAAGGAGGGAGGACTGGAGCTGTTCTCCTCCTTCATTCCGGAGGTCTTTCCCCCCGAGCGCTACTACATCAAGGGAGAGCGGCTCGGGCCCCGGCAGGCACTCGTTCGAGTCTTTCGCCTCAGGTATTCGGCGGAGGGGGGCGGCTCCAGCGCGGAGGTCTCCGGTCGGACCCGCGATCAGCTCTCCGTGCCCGCCATGTCGGAGGCCTTCAACAACATCCCGGGGCTGGAGGGCTACCGGCCGGCGCACGGCTACCGCGACATGAGCGTCGAGCAGAAGCTCCTGGAGCGGCTGGAGATGGCCCCCGCGCTGGAGCTGGTGGATGGCAATCCCCCTGTTCCCCTCCGCTCGGTGGTGATGGAGAGCGCGGGCGAGGAGGGTGGGGCCCCCGTCGCCGCCATCGCTCCCGCGTGTGGTGCTCCCGTGGAGGGCGCCTCGTCCTTGTTCGCGGCGGGAGGCGTCCTGCTCGTGGCGGACCCGCTGGGCACGCAGGAGGTGCCGTCCGCGGCGCTGCGGATGTTGTGCGAGGCCACGGCCCAGGCGCTGCCGGTGACGCTGGCGCTGTCCATTCCCGTCTCCGAGCAGCCGCTCCTCGAGCGCTACCTCGCCAGCGACGGCGCTTCATCGGCCGTTCAGGATCTCCTCTCGGGGAGCGCCTTCTGGCGCCGGGCCTACCAGGACGGGCGCAGCAGCCGCGCCATGCTGTGGCTCGTCGAGCAGGCTCGCCGCTTGCGCGTCTCCGGAAAGGACGTGGCCGTGGCCGCCATCGACGCCGACAGGGCCCAGGGCAATGAACGCGAGGCGCAGATGGCCCAGCACCTGCTGAACGCCCAGTCGAAGCGCCCCCAGTCCTGGACGCTGGTGCTCGCGGGCAGCGTCCATGCTCGCACCACGGAGGTGAACTGGGATGGCGACTTCGAGCCCATGGGCGTTCGCGTGGCGCGCGCCCTGCCTTCTTCGGTGCGTGCCCTGGACGTGGGCTTCCAGCGCGGCACCCAGTTCGTCTGCCGCTACGACGTCTGGGACGAGGACGTGGAGTGCAACGTCTTCGGCATCAGCCCGACGCTCGAGGCACGGCAGGCCTCCACGCAGGCCGCGGGCCTGAAGCTCTTCACCGCCCAGCAGCCCCACGGCTTCCACGGCCGGCTCTACCTGGGCGCGCTGACCGCGTCCCCGCCCGGGCTCCAGGCGCCGCGACAGGCCACTCCGGTCAGCCCCGTGCCCGCCACGAAGTGAGTCCACCGCGGCCCGAACGGGGGGGCGCGAGGCTCGATGAGCCGTCCGAATCACGGCCTGCCTATCGAGAAGTGGGTGACGAGCGGACTCGGTGTCGAGGCCGCTCGGGCGCCGTCACAGCGGCATATTGACGGCAACTCCCTCGCGGCCGGAAGCCCACTCGCGCAAGTACGCGTTGAGTTCCCCGAAGAATGACACCGACACCAGGTCCGCCACCGCGAAGAGTTCGCGGAGCAGCGAACCCACATGGTTGTTATGTGTTTCGGCCGCGTCGGCGTCGACGTACTCCTCGATGATCGAAAAATGACCGGGCTTCTGCGTGGTGAACCACTGATAGCGCAACGTTCCCGGCTCGGTCGCGGCGACGGAGGCCAAGGCCCGCGCCACTCGCAGGAACTCCGTCTCCCCGTCGGTCCGTGCTCTGAACTCACATAGAACCACAAGACTCATACGATGCTCCTACGCAGGCCGCGCCTCAAGGGTCGGTTTTCGGTGTGCCACGCGGCAGGCTTGAAGTCGTTTGATAACGTGCTGCGTGCCGCGATGGCGAGCAGAAGTTGCGCGCCTGGGTACACGGTCAAGAGGTCTTCCTGGCAGTGCGCTACCGCGGCGCATGTCAGGGCTTCAGTCTCGATCCGGCGCCCCGAGGGGAAAGTTCGGCCTGAACCACCGCGCCTCGTCCACTGCCCGGGCGAAGGACGGGCGGGCAAGCAACCGGGCGCGGTAGGCGCGCAGCTGGGGAAACGCCTCGGAAATCGGATGCGTCCAGTCCGCGTAGAAGAGCGAGGGCGCGGCCGCGCAGTCCGCGAGCGTGAAGTCCGCACCGGCGGCCCAGGTCCTGCCGCCAAGCCGTCCTTCGAGCCACGCGTAGGCGAGCTCTAGCTTTTGCGCGGCAAAGGCCAGGCCTTCCTGTCGCTTTACCGGATCACCCGTCAGCGCGCCGTCCACCGCGCGCTGCACCGGAGTCATGACGTGCAGGTCGAAGAATCGGTCGAGGAACCGCACGTCCAACGCGGCCATCGGCTCCGAGGGGAGCAGGCGCACCGGCCCGGGATGCACGAGCTGCAAGTACTCGATGATGACGCTGGTCTCGACGACATTGCGCTCGCCGTCCACCAGCAGCGGGAACTTGCGCAACGGCCAACGCTGGAGCCACTCGGCCGAGTGCTGCGGCGTATCCGGCCCGAGGCTGCGGAAATCGAAGGGCGTACCGTTCTCGTACAGCGAGATGAGCACTTTCTGCGTGTACGAGGAGAAGCAATGACCATAGAGCGCGAGCGACATCGTGAGGCCTCCAGGAACCAGTTGCATGTTGCAATGGGTTGATTTCTGCCCGAGGCACTTGCAGATTGCAAGTGGTGACTTCAGGAGACTCGCTGTGCCCCACACGAAACGATCCGGCTGTCCGATCAACCTCACACTCGAACAGCTGGGCGACCGCTGGAGTCTGATCGTCATCCGCGACGTGATGTTCGGGAACAGGTGCACCTACGGTGAGCTGCTCGCGCAGAGCGAGGAGGGCATCGCGTCGAACATCCTCGCGGACCGGCTGAAGCGGCTGACCGCGTCCGGCCTGCTGACGCGACGAAGCGCTCCGGAACACAGGCAGAAGGGGATCTACAACCTCACGGAAGCGGCCATCCAGCTCGTGCCCCTGCTCGCGCAGATGGGGGCCTGGGGCCGCCGGCATACCCGGCCGAGCAAGGAGTTGTCGGTCCGCGCGGAACTGCTGGAGAAGGGCGGCCCGCCTCTGTGGAATGCGTTCATGGAGGAGCTGCGCCACCTGCATCTGGGGGCGCCCCGCCCAGTTCGCTCGGTGTTCGGTGAACTCCAGGCCGCCTACGAGAAGGCCTGTGCGCGCCGCGGCGGCGCGACCCACGCTGACGAGCCTTGAGCGCGGCTCTCCAGGAACCGCTTGGGCACCCATGGCTCAGCGAGCGAATTTTGGGTAGGCATCACCCGGAGTGGATGAACCGCCTCGGGCGGCGGCCCTGGGGGCTCCGTCAGGCGCGTGGTCGCGATGGGGGACCTCACGTTGAAAGACCATATGAGACGGACGGCGATGTCGAAGGGGCTCGTGGGCGCTGTCGTATGTGGATGGCTGCTGGTTGCCTGTGGGGGGAATGGCAACGGGCTGCCTGACGGTTCGACGCCGACGGATTCTGGGACGCACACCGAGCGGGATTCCGGCACACCGGAGCAGAAGGACGCAGGCCCGACGGATGCGGGCCTCGGGGACGCAGGGCCTCTGTAGGACACCTCGCCTCCCGACGCGCCGATGCTCATCGGGACCGCGCCCGCCTCTCCCGCCAATGCCAACGTGCCGCACATCCTGGCCAGGACCGAGCCCGGGGCGCGCGTGCGCATCTTCACCGTCGCGGGCTGCTCCGGCGTCATTGCCGGCGAGGGCGCCGCGGACGCCGAAGGACTTCGCCACCGTGAAGGGGTACCTCGGGAATATCGAGGTGGCAACCAGCCCTCTCGGCAACGCCGTCGTCGTCTGGCCTCGCCAGGACCTGGACGCGGGCACCGATACCCTGCTCTCGGCCGTCTTCGAGTAGGCCCGCCTGGGTGCTTGCCTCTTGCCCCGGGACGCCCCGGGGCGGAGGACTCCTCGACCTTCAGGGCCGGAGTGAGCCACCGCGAGCGTCCCCCGCGGTGGGCGGTGCCGAGGTCGATGCCGAGCCGGTGAAGAAGTCGATCAACCCGTGCGGAGCGTTGTCGCCGAAGCAGAGTCGGTGGAGGGTCTCCGCATCGGCGGCTTCGTTCGCGCTGCGGGTGAACATGGGTTCCTCGTACTCGGCGAGCGCGGCTTCGAGGTCGCCTCGGTGCGCGGCGATGGCCTTGCCGAGTTCGGCGCCGTCGTACATCGCGAGGTTGGCGCCTTCACCAGACGGCGGCATCAGATGCGCGGCGTCGCCGAGAAGCGTCACCCCAGGCACGCGCTCCCACCGATGTCCCGGCGGAAGCGCGTGGATGGTCCGGGGGACGAGGTCTGTCTCGCCATCGGTGATGAGCGCGGTGAGCGCTGGCTCCCAACCGTCGAACTCCGCCGCGACTCGAGCCTTCGCCGCCTTCGGGTTGGCGAAGTCGATGCCGGCCATCCACTCCCTCGGCCTGGTGAGCGCGACGTAGGTGTGCAGGACGCCGTTGGTTTCGCGGTGGGCCTGGATGCCCTTGCCGGGCGTGAGGGCGAGCATCGCCCCGCCTCCGACGGCCTTCGCGCTGGCCGGGTGGCGAGCGTCGGCGTTGAAGAGATAGGTCTCGATGAACGAGATGCCGACGTACTCGGGCCTCGCGTCGGACAGCAGCGGCCGGATCCTCGACCACGCGCCGTCCGCGCCGACGAGGAGGCTCGTCGTGACAGTCGACCCGTTCGCGAACGTCACCGCATGACGCCCATCGCCGAGCGCGTGGACTGTGGTGACCTTGTGTCCCCACTGGACGGTTCCCGCAGGGAGCGAGTCGAGCAGGATGCGCCGCAGCTCACCGCGATGCACCTCGGGGCGACGCCCGCCGCCATTGTCGGGCTCATCGAAAAGGACCGCGCCGCGCGGGTCGAGCACCCGCATGGCCTCTCCGCCTTCGTGGATGATTCGGCGGAATTCGTCGAACAGTCCGGCCTCCTTCAGCGCGAGCTGTCCGTTGTGGTCGTGGATGTCGAGCATCCCGCCCTGCGTGCGCGCGTCCGCGGACGCATCGGCCTCGTAGACGGTGGAGGCGATGCCGTGGACGTGCAGAACGCGCGCGAGCGTCAACCCGCCGAGGCCGGCGCCAATGATCGTGATGGGGGTCATCGTGCTTCCTTTCGAGTGGGAGACCGCCCCGCGATGCGGCTGCCGGTCTCTGGAACGCCGTTCCATTGATCATGTTGGAACGCCGTTCCAGAGCTGTCAAGATGGGGCCATGGCGAAGGCAACGCGCGGGTCGGAACGACGTGAGGAGGCGCTCTCACGCGAGCGAATCGTCGAGGTGGCAATCGAGCTGCTGGACGACGAAGGGGAGGGCGGGTTGACCTTCCGAGCGCTTGCCTCGCGGCTGGCCACTGGACCTGGCGCTATCTACTGGCACATCGCGAACAAGAACGAGTTGCTCGTCGCCGCCAGTGACGCCGTCGTCGCCCGCGCGATGGGCGAAGTGCTCGCCTCCGCCAGTCCGCGGGAGGCAATCCGAGGCATCGCCGCCGGCGTGTTCGAGGCAATCGATGCGCATCCGTGGGTGGGCGCGCAGCTGTCCCGCGCTCCGTGGCAGACCGCGATGCTGCAGATCTTCGAGCGCCTCGGGCGTCAGGTCCAGGCGCTGGGGGGGCCAGAGCGCGCCTGGTTCACGTCGGCGTCGGCGCTGTTGAGCTACATCATCGGCGTGAGCGTCCAGAATGCCGCGAACGGCCGCCTGCTCGAGCCGCCCGTGGACCGCGCGGACTTTCTCGAGAAGGTGTCGGCCCAGTGGACACGCGACGCCCACGCGTATCCGTTCACCGTGAAGGTCGCCGCGCGACTGCGCGAGCACGACGACCGCGCCGAGTTCCTCGCCGGCATCGACCTCATCCTCGCCGGCATCGAGGCTTCGCTGTAGCCGGTCCTCGACAGGAGAAGGTCTGACGAGGACTCAGCGCCGGCGGGAGGTGCCCGGCTTCCGCGTGCGTGCCGGGCGCCGAACGCCGGCCGCCCGCGCCTCGAGCACCTTCGCTTCGGCGAGCAACCACTGACGCAAGGGGCCCAACCGCTCGGCGTGGCGTGGCGTGTCCAGGTAGACGAGGTGATACGCGAAGCCCTCCAGCTCCGGCCCGAATGGCTGCACGAGCGCCCCGCTGGCCAGCTCCTCCGCCACGAGCACGAGGCTGACGAGCGCGATGCCCTGCCCCGCGACAGCCGCCTGGATGGCGTGAGACTCGTCGGAGAATCGCAGCTCGCCGTTCGGGGCGCGGTACCGTCCGCCCGCGCTGGCGAACCACCGGTTCCAGGTCGGAGTCGCATCCTCGACGCGGTGCCACTCGAAGTGGATGAGTGGATGGTGGCCGAGGTCCTCCCGTCCGCGCACCCCCAGGCGCGGACTGCACACAGGCGCGAAGCGGTCCTGAAACAGCAACTCTGAGCGCAGCCCCGCATGCGCCCCCCGGCCGTAGCGGATGGCCAGGTCCACTCCTCCCGCCCGCAAGTCCACGGTCTCATCGGAGGCATGAAGCCGCAGGTCCAGGCCAGGGCACGCGGCCCGGAACGCGGGCACGCGCGGCACCAACCACTTCGACGTGAAGGCGACCGTGGACGAGAGCGTGAGGAGCTCCTGGGCGGAGGGCGTCCTGAGCGCTTCGACCCCACGGACCATGGTGTCAAAGCCCTCCCTCAGCGACGGGAAGAGCTCCGCCCCCTCTTTCGTCAGGACCACGCGACGGATGTGCCGTTCGAAGAGCCGCAGCCCCAGCCACTCCTCCAGCTGACGGACCTGGTGGCTGATGGCCGTGGGGGTCACCGCGAGCTCGTCCGCGGCGTTCTTGAAGCTGAGATGCCGTGCGGCCGCCTCGAAGGCCCGAAGCGCCGACAGCGGTGGGAGGTCCCTCATGAAGCACCCATGGATGAATCAGGCTCAGCCATCGCCTGAGGAATACGCGTTTGTCAGGGGAGTGGCCAGCCTCTATCTCTCTTCGTGTCCGGTCCGCGCCATGGATGAGCGCGACTCAACCGGAACCCCGTTGGAGACAACCCATGGTCAAAATCCTTCATCTCGATTCGAGCGCTCGCCCGGGTGGGTCCGAGCAGGTGCCTCATGGCTCACATACGCGCCGGCTGTCCTCCCGTTTCGTCGCGCGCTGGCGGGCAAGCCGTCCGGGCGACACGGTCGTCTACCGGGACGTCGGGCAGGCACCTCCCACTCCCGTGACGGGACGGTGGATTCACGCGGCGTTCACTGCTCCCTCGAAGCGGGAACCGTGGATGACGGACGTGCTCGCGGAGAGCGACGCGCTGGTGGATGAGCTGCTCGACGCGGACCTCATCGTCGCGGGCGTGCCCATGTACAACTTCAACGTGCCAGCGCAGTTCAAGGCGTACATCGACAACATCATCCGAGTGGGCCGCACCTTCGGGTTCGACCGCTCACGGCCCGGTGAGCCCTACTGGCCCCTGCTGACCGAAGCGCGCAAGAAGCTCGTCATCCTGAGCTCGCGCGGCGACTTCGGCTATGGACGCGGCGAACGACTCGAGGCCATGAACCATGTCGAGCCGAGCATCCGCACCGCGTTCGGCTACATCGGCATCACGGACATGGACTCCGTGGCGGTCGAATACGACGAGTATGGCGGTGAGCGGCTCAAGCGCTCCATCGCCCACGCGGAGGAACAAGTCGATGTCCTCGTGGCCCGGCTGCTGCGCCTTGCACAGTGACGGAGATTCGCCGGGCTTCCGCATCGAGTCCGGCGGGACCATTCACAGGCCCCGCCGTCTCGATGCCGCTGCTCACAACGCGAGGAAGTTCGCGGTCAAGAAGGCGGCGTACCAGTTGATGGGCGTGATTCCGTTGGTCGTGTAGTCCGCCGTATGGTTGTTGGTGGTGAGCTGCCAGTGGGTCAAATCCCACGGAGACCAACCGAGCCACACGTCGCTGTTGTTGTTCATGAACGTGAGCGCGTTCGTAATCTGGGGCTGCGCGAAAGACTCGTGGATTCCTATCCCCATCTCGGACAGGAACAGCTTCTTGCCGTGGGTTCTCGCCCAGTGGGTGACCGCCGTGAGCTGAGCGCCATAGGACGACTCATCGTTGCTGCCGTAGCCTTCCGGGTAATACGAATGCATGTCGAAGGCGTAGTTGTTGGCGCTGTCCGTGATGGAGAGGGCCGCGACCGAGTCGAGCGGACCTCCGCCCGGAGCCCAGGTGTGCCAGTGCCCCACGTCCGATGCGCGCGTGTTGGGAACCAGGATCAACTGGGTTGAACCCGTCGCGCGCACGGCGTTCATGACCGTCTGAATCCCGGCGAACCAGGTGGTCGACGTCATCGGGAGATCATGCGGCTCGTTCATGAGGTTCAGGATGACCTTGGGGTTCGTCTTCACCAGATTCGCGAGCTTCGTCCAGACGTCGGCGAGATGGTTCACGGTCAGCGTCCCGTCTCCGATGACGCGTTGGACGTAGTTCCCCGTCTGATTCCCCGCGCCATCGAACGCGCCTGTCGCATAACGATTGTAGTTATGGAGGTCGAGCACAAGGGTGAAGCCCTGGGCCGTTGCCAGGTTGATGTAAGTCATCATGCCGTTCGAATACGCCGTATTCAGCGGGCCCAGGAGCGTGTGCTGGAGGCGCTCCCAGGAGATTGGCAGGCGAATCAGGTTGAAGCCCTTGCCCTTGTAGTATGCGAGCTCCGCGGTGATCTGGGTCGACGACGGCATCTCGTAAAAGGTCTGGCCGGTCCAGCCACCCCAGTCGTTGCCGTACTCCATCCCGGCGCGGTTGATTCCGCGATAGGCCACGCCGGTGGGATAGGTCTTCCCCAGGCCGGTCGGCGGATTCGTGGTGTCATTCTCCAGCACGATTCCGTCGACCCCGTAGACCACCGCCGTGGCGCTCTGGATGGTGAGCTTGTTGAAGGTCGTCAACGCTCCCTTGAGCGCGCTCATCGGGATTCTGACGCGTGTCCAGTGCCCCGGCGGCAGGGAACCCAGGCTCGGATTCGCGTAGGCGCTGATGGCGACACCCGCATTCCCGTCGACACCCTCCTGGCTCACGATGACCTTGAGGGCCTGGATGGCCGTGAGGTTTGAAGTGCCTGGGTTGATGGCGAAGCTCACGGCGACGTGGTTGGAGACCGGAAGGCTGGAGCCGACCGCGCCCAAGGACAGGGCACCGTTGGCTGGTGCCGTCACCTTCATGGACGTGGTGCCATAGGCCTTGCTGGCCGTGTCGGGTGCGAGCGTGGTGCCGCCCCAGCTGTAGCCGGAGCTCCAACCGGACGCGACCGCATCGTCATACAGGACCGTCATGGTGGAGGTGTCGAGCGCGGGCAGCCGCGGAATCTCGATGGCGATGCCATCGATGCCGTAGTTGACCGCGGTCTGCGCCATGAGCGTGAGCTTGTTGAAGGTGGTCAGCGAGCCCTTGAGCGCGCTCATCGGGATGGTGACGCGAGTCCATTCACCCGCGCCCAGGGAGTCGAAGCTCGGGCTGGCGTAGTTGCCGATGGTGACGCCCCCGTTTCCGTCGACGCCCTCCTGGCTCACGATGAGCTTGAGGTTCTTGATTGCCGGCAGGTTCGCGCTACCTGGATGGATGGCGAAGCTCACCGCCGTGTAGGTATTTGTCGAGAACGACTGACCGTCAGCTCCCAACGCAAGGGCGCTGTCGGCGGCGGAGGTGACCTGCATCGACGAAGCGCCGTAGGCCTTGATGCTCGTCGTCGAACCATGGGAGACGTTGCCCCAACTGTAGCCGGCATCCCAACCTGGCGTGACGGCATCGTCATACAACACCGTCTGGTAGGAGGTGTTCATCGCTGGCAGGAGCAACAGCCTGTCCGTGCTCGAAGCGGGTGCTTCCATCAGCAGGTCGCTTGCGGTCAGGCCTGCTTCTTCGCTCGAAGGCGGAGCACATGCCGCGCCAAGGGTGAAGATACTTCCCAGAAGAACGTACAAACACTTTCTCGAAACCGGTGGTCGTCCCATGCAGGCCCCCTGGAGTTGGCGCATGATTTAACGACCACCGCTTCAGCGGCAACTGCTCGTTCCATTTGATGACAACTATTGCGCCCCGATGGGCTCAACCTGACGAACGCGTTCACATCGTCGTAGTTGTCGCCGGCCATGCGGCGGGGCCGTGTTCCTGTCCGTGTGTAAAAGGCGAGCAGGAGCGAAGGAGGAAGAGGGACGCTCCTCGGAGGTCAACCCAAGAGGGTCTTCCTTTGGCGAGGAGGCCGAGGCGTTCCCCGCCGAACCAGGACCCTCACGGTCGTGTGATTCGTGAGGCCCCGCGTCGTTCAGCGCGTCTGGTAGACGGCGAGCGCCTCGGCCTCGATGCGCTTGATCCAGGCATTCTTGCAATCGCTGTAGGCGTGCGAGTCGTTTGGATGAAGGCGCTGACATCGCGCCTTCTCGTCGTCGTACTCGCGGGCGACGCTCGGCCGTTCACGCAGGTAGTCGCGGAACGCGAGGTGCCGAGAGATCTCCCGAGAGCCGTCGGCGTAGCAGTGGAGTTGGACGAGGCGCTCTCGGGTCCTCGGGTCGTCCTTCGTGCAGTAGCGCCGGCCCGGGAGACCGAGTTCTCCCCACACCGCATAGCCGAGCGCTTCGAGCACGCCCTGGTGCTTGTCGAGCTCGTCCACCGAAGTGACGACGGGGATGAGGTCGAGGATGGGCTTCGCGGAGATGCCGGGGATGGCCGTCGAGCCGACGTGATGGACCCGCAGAACGACGGGGCCTAACGCGTCCGCGAGGGACCTGGCCTCCGCGGCGGCGGCTTCTGCCCAGCGCGGGTCATGGGGAACCAAGGTGACTTGAATCGGTGGCGGCACGTTGTTCTCCTCCTCGCGGCTCGTGGTCGTCTACGCGAGCTCCCCAACGAAGAAGATGTCGTCGGGGACGGGCCTCTTCCCTGTGTATCGGTCTGATGCTTTCAGCGGGCGCGTACGGTGCAGGAGGTCTTGATGTAGTCCACATCATCGTAATAGGCACAGGAGAAGTACACATCGAGCCGGGCGGTCGCGGTGCAGTCCTGGCGCCCGGTCTGGGCGGTGAGGTCTGTGTCCAGGTTCACGCAGTCGCAGCCCTTGCAGCTCTCTTTCTTGTTCAGACACATGTGGGTCGTCTCAGCGGTGACGATGGTCGCGCAGTATTGAGTGGCGCGCTTGCAACGGGTGTCGCCACACTCCAGGGTCTCTGGGAATGACTGGGTGTCATCGTCCCCATCGTCTTGGTTCGAGCCGCCACAGCCCACCACCAGCATGGAGAGAAGCACCAGGTACCGCGTCGTCGCCTTCATGTCGTCGCCCCGAGGAGTCATGGGGGGCATGAGCGCCCCCTCCTGACGGGAAGAGACAGGCCGGGCGACACCGTTGCATGAAAACGACCGTGCCCCTCCCGGCGAGAGGTGCCAGAGGGGCATACCAAGGGCGTAGGTGGAACCGGGGGCCAAGGAAAAGCCCAGCAACTCCTTGAGGTTGCGGGGCTTGCCAGGTTGCCCCGACGGGATTCGAACCGGAGGAGCCGGTCCGAGGAGCACGGCACGGGGGTTCTGGTGTTTCATCTCCCGCGCCGTGTCTCCCCACTCCGAACCCCGAGCCTCCATGATGGCAAGCAAGGCATGCTGGGTCCTCTTCGCCGCCCTCTGTCTGGCCGTGGGCCTCTATCCCGGCAGCTACTTCCTCGCGGCCTCGAACTTCGGAATCCGTGGCTTGAAGAGCAGCGCGCTCCTGGCCGACCCCGTCTGGAACGCGGCCTTCTACACGCACATCGCCCTGGGAGGACTCGCGCTGGCCATCGGCTGGACCCAGTTCGTCGAAAGACTGCGACTCAATCGCCCAGGCGCACACCGGCTCCTTGGAAAACTCTACGTCGGAGCGGTCCTCCTGAGCGGGCTCTCCGGGGTCTACGTCGGCTTCTTCGCCACGGGTGGCGTCATCGCCGCGTCGGGCTTCGTCAGCCTGGGCCTCGTCTGGCTCTATACGACGGTCTCCGCCTATCGACTCATCAAGAGCCGGCGCATCGAGGAACACCGGCTCATGATGACCTACAGCTATGCCGCCTGCTTCGGGGCGGTCACGCTGAGGCTCTGGATGCCCATCCTGATTCCCACCCTGGGTGACTTCATGTCGGCCTACAGAACCGTCGCCTGGCTCTGCTGGGTCCCCAACCTCGGCGTGGCCTACCTCATCTCGCGCAGACGGCACCAGGCGAGCGAGCTCGTGCCTTCGTGAAGTGACCCCTGTTCAGACGGTGCGCAGCGGGCGACGGCGCAACAGGTCGAAACTGGCAAGGCCATACAGCCGAAGCTTGAGCGTCATGAGCGGGCCCTCGCATGAAGGCGTGGGGCGACCGGTCAGGAAGGTGGGCTTGCATTCCCGCTATTCTGTGGTACTAAGTACTGGTAGTCAGTACCACTGAGTAGTTCGAGGAGCGGTTCGTGGGCAAGCAGATGACGGAGATGCTCAAGGGCACGCTGGAGGGCATCGTCCTGGCAATCCTGTCCGCGCGGGCGGCGTACGGGTACGAAATCACGGTGCGGTTGCGGGAGATGGGCTTCTCCGACATCGCCGAGGGCACCGTCTATGCGCTGCTCGTCAGGTTCGAGCTGCGCGGCCTGGTGGGCGTGGAAAAGGTCCCGTCCGAGAAGGGGCCGCCGCGCAAGGTGTATTCGCTCAACGCGCAGGGACAGGCCTACCTCGAGGAGTTCTGGCGGACGTGGAGCTTCCTCACCGAACGGCTCGAACAACTCCATAAAGGAGGCGGATGACATGTTCATCTCAATGCTTATCTCGAAGGTGATCGGCGACAAAAGGCAATGGCGACAGTACAAGGCGCGCGCGAAACAACTTCCCCCGAGCTATCGCACGGCGGTCGAAGCCCTGGAGCGCTACCTGATGTACTTTGGAACGGGGGGTGACGGGACCGCGATCTATGTGGACCTCGTCGACCTGTTTGAACAGAGCGCGGCGAACCGGACTCCCGTCCGCCAGATTGTCGGGGAAGACCCCGTGGAGTTCATCGAGACCTTCGTCCTGAACTATCCAAGGGGACAGTGGATTGTCCGGGAGCGGGAACGGCTGACCGACGCCATCGCGCGCGCCGCGGAAGAAGAGGCGAAGGGCGCTTGATGGCAATACAGCACGTCATCCACGTGCTGCGTTTGTAACGATTTCCTCGCCGCTGCCAGCGCACCCGCGCCGAGCGAGAAGGCCGTCGAGCCCGTGCTCGGACAGGCATTGGCGTCATCACGACTCACCGCGCGCTCGAAACACAAGCAGCAACGGATTTGCGACGTCAGCTCGCGAAGCACGACTCCATGCGTCGTGTCGCGGCGCTGCGCAAGCAATGCGTTTCAGACCCTCTCGAAAGGAAGTGCGTCATGTTGGACACGACAAGCGGAACCGTAGTGCAGGGGCACGTCGAGGATGGCTGGGGGAAAGTGGCTGATGTCTTCCGGGCGAACTTCGAGGGGTCCCCTGGCGAGGTCGGCGCGGCATGCTGCGTCTACGTGGACGGCCGTCCCGTCGTCGACCTGTGGGGCGGCCTCGCCGAGCGCGAGGCGAAGCGTCCGTGGAACAGGGACACCATCTCGTTGGTCGCATCCACGACCAAGGGGGCTACGGCGATCTGCGCCCATCTGCTGGCACAGCGCGGCGAGCTCGATCTGGACGCTCCGGTGGTCAAGTACTGGCCGGAGTTCGGCGCCGCCGGCAAGGAGCATATCCCGGTGCGCTGGCTGCTCTCACACCAGGCCGGTCTGCCGGTCGTCGATGGTCCGCTGACGTTCGAGGACGCCTGCGCCTGGCATCCGGTCATCCGGGCGCTCGAGGCGCAGAAGCCGGAGTGGCCTCCGGGCACCGAGCACGTCTACCACGGCATGACCTTCGGGTTCCTGGTCGGGGAGGTCGTGCGGAGGATCACCGGCAAGTCGCTCGGCACCTTCTTCGCGGACGAGGTCGCCGCCCCGCTCGGGCTGAGCGCGTGGATTGGGCTGCCCGAGGCGCAAGAGGGAAGGGTGGCGCGGGTCGAGTACGCCGCTCCGTTCACGATGGAGGAGTTGACCGCCGGGATGATCGAGACCACTGGCCTCGATAGGGACACGGTCATCGCCTGGATGAGCGCAGTGTGGGGGCCGGGCTCCGTGCAAGAACGGGCTGGGCAGCTCGGCGGCGCTTTCGACCACACCAGCGGCTACATGAACACGCGTGCCTTCCGCGCTGCTGAGTTCCCGTTCGGGAACATGTTCTCGGACGCTCACTCGCTGGCGCGGATGTATGCGGCCACGGTGAGCGAGGTCGACGGCGTGCGGCTGCTGACTCCGGCGACGGTCGAGAAGATGACCGTCGTCCACACCGACAAGACGAAGATGAACGGGCTGCCGCCAGGACTGGACGTCCCGGCCAACCGCTCCTTCTACATGTCACTCGGGTTCTGGCGGGCCTGCCCGCCGATGCCCCTTGTCGGGCCCGGGTCGTTCGGTCACCCCGGCTCCGGTGGCTCGGTGGGCTTCGCCGACCCCGATGCGGGTGTCGGCTTCGGCTACGTCATGAACCACTGGTCATTCCGGATTGGCGAACCGCGAGCGTCGAACCTGGCCGCGGCGGTCACGGCCTGCCTCGGGTCTCGACGTTGAAGCGCTGCTCGACCCGCTAGGACATAGAGCAGGTCATGACCGACGCGGAATGACCTACGACGACTGCCCGATGGCCGGGGTCGGCATCAGCAGCGGGTCATCGCCCATCGGGTGCGGTACATCTGGGTCTTGCTCAGAAGTGTTCCGGGATGAAGTTCCTGCCCTGGAGCGTAGCCTCGTCGTCATAGCTCCCTTGAAGGGTGCGCTTGGGCAATCTCACCTTGGGGCGCTTCACCCTCTTGTGAGGAATCTGCTCCAGCAGGAAGCGGATGCAGTTGAGCCGTGCCTTCTTCTTGTCGTCAGACCGTAGGATGTGCCACGGCGCATACGAGAGGTCCGTGACCTCGAACATCTTGTCGCGCGCATGGGAGTAGTCGTACCAGCGTTTCCACGACTTGAGGTCCATGGGGCTCAGCTTCCACTGTCGGAGCGGGTCTTCGATCCGCGCCTCGAAGCGCCGCTGCTGTTCCTCCATGCCGACCTCGAGCCAGATCTTCACCAGGACGATTCCGCTGTCGACCATGTACTTCTCGAAGACGGGGCACCCCTCAAGGAAGCGCTCGTGCTCCTCGGTGGTGCAGAAGCCCATCACGAACTCGACTCCGGCCCGATTGTACCAACTGCGATCGAAGATGATGATCTCCCCTGCCGCGGGGAAATGAGACACATACCGCTGGAGGTACATCTGCGTCTTCTCCCGGCTCGAGGGCGTGGGGAGGGCCACCACCCGGAAGACGCGGGGACTCACCCGCTCGGTGATGGCGCGAATCGTGCCACCCTTGCCCGCGGCATCCCGCCCCTCGAAGACCACGACGACGCGCAGCCCCTCCTGTTTGACCCAATCCTGAAGCAGGCAGAGCCGGGTCTGGAGCTTTTGCAGCTCCTTCTCATAGGCCTTGCGCTTCATGGGCTCCATTCGAGTCGTATGTGCCATGACATCATGATTGTGAGTCCGTGCGACGCGTGCAATGGCAGTCATTCGCGGGCGGGGCAGCCAGCCGTGCGCCGCCAAGGCCGCGGCTTCACCATTCCACCCTCGTCAACGCGGCTACCGACGTGCCGAGCCCAGCACCCGCCGGGTGTGGAGGGCGATCATCGCCTCCTCATTCGTGGGAATGACCCAGGCGGATACACGGCTCCCTGGCCTGGTGATGCAGGGCCCACCGCGAGCATTCGCCTCATCATCGAGCTCCAGGCCGAGCCAGCGCGCATCGCGACAGGCCCGTGCGCGAATCGGCGCGGCATTCTCGCCAATGCCGCCCGTGAAGACCATGGCGTCGAGCCCGTGCAGTGCCGCCGCGAGCGACCCGAGCTCGCGATTGATACGGTAGACGAACAGCTCCAGCGCCTCCGCCGCGCTGGCACTGGAGCGGCCGAGCAGGTCTCGCATGTCGCTGGACTCGCCGGAGACGCCCAGCAAGCCGGATTGCTCGTAGAGAAGCCGCTCCAGGGCGCTCGCGTCCATGCCGTGCTGCTTCATCAGGTAGAGCAGGACTCCGGGATCAATCGCGCCGCAGCGGGTGCCCATCATGAGGCCATCCAGTGGGGTGAGGCTCATGGTCGTCGCCACGCTTCGCCCTCCGAGCAGGGCGCACATGCTCGCGCCATTGCCGAGGTGCGCGACGACCGTGCGCCCGGCCGCGGCCTGGGGAGCCACGCTCGGGAGCGTGGAGGCGATGTATTCGTAGGAGAGCCCATGAAACCCGTATCGGCGAACTCCCTCTTCGGTATGACGGCGGGGCAGGGCAAAGGCCTGGGCCACTGGAGGCTGGGTCCGGTGAAACGCGGTATCGAAGCATGCGACCTGCGCCACCGATGGCGCCGTCCCCGTGACGGCCTTGATTGCCTCCACGCAGTGGGGCTGGTGCAACGGCGCGAGCGGAATGAGCGTTTCCAGGGCTGCCAGCGTCGCGGCGTCAATGAGCGCAGGCCCGAAGAAATGCGAACCGCCATGAACCACACGATGGCCCACGGCCGTGACGTGACGCCCCCCGAGTACACCCCCTCGCCCCCAGGCGAACAGATGGTCGAGGGCGCCCTCGTAGCCGAGCTGCGTTCCTGGGGCCCAGTCCTCCTCGCCGATGATGGAGCCGCCCGCGCGCGCGAGGAACCGAGGCTGCGTCGACAATGCCTCGAACGCCCCCCGCAGCAGGAGGCGGGGCGGGTCCTCATCGAGGAAGAGCGAGAACTTCAGGCTCGACGAGCCGGCGTTGAGCACCAGCAGTGCACCCTCCGCGTCTCCTGCTTCAAAGGCTCGTCGCTCCATCCGGGAACCTCAGTCCTGCCAGGTCCAATTGGCGATCTCAGGACGATCCCTGCCATGCTCGTGCGCGTAGGCCGTATTGTCGACGATCGCGGTCCTCATCTCCTCCTTCAGGTGCCCCGCCTTCGCGCTCAGCTTCGGCACGCGGTCGATGACGTCGATGACCAGATGGAAACGAGATGTCTCGTTCAGCATCGCCAGTTCGAACGGCGTGTTGATGTTGCCTCTCTCCTTGTAGCCGTGAACGTGAAGGTTCTCCTGATTCTTGAAGCGATAGGCGAGCTTGTGAATGAGGGACGCATACCCGTGGAAGCTGAAGATGATGGGCTTGTCCGGTGTGAAGAGTCCCTCGAGTTCTCGCTCGGTCGACCCGTGCGGATGGTCCGCCGCCGACTGGAGCTTGAACAGGTCGACGACGTTGATGAACCGCAGCTTCAAGTCCGGCACGCGCTGGCGCAGGATGGCGGTGGCGGCCAGCGCCTCCTGCGTGGCGACGTCGCCGCAGCTAGCCATGACGACGTCCGGCTCCACGTCGGCGTCCGTGCTGGCCCTCCGCCAGATGCCCAGGCCCTTGGCGCAATGGGCGATGGCCTCCTCCATGGTGGTGAACTGCAGGTGCTTCTGCTTGTCGGCGACGATGACGTTGATGCAGTCGGTGCTGCGCAGACACTGGTCCGCCACCACCAGCAACGTGTTGGCGTCCGGAGGCAGATAGATGCGTGTGACTGATGCGGACTTGTTGGTCACCAGGTCGATGAACCCCGGGTCCTGATGTGAGAACCCGTTGTGGTCCTGGCGCCATACAGTCGAAGACAGCAGGATGTTCTCCGAGGCGACGGGCGCCCTCCACCTCACGTGGTTCTTGCTGACGTCCAACCACTTGGCGTGCTGGTTGAACATGGAATCGATGACGTGGGCGAACGCCTCGTACGTGTGGAAGAGGCCGTGGCGTCCCGTGAGCAGATACCCCTCGAGCCAGCCGAGCAACGTGTGCTCCGACAGCATCTCCATGACACGGCCGTCACGCGCGAGCTCGCCGCCGTCGGCGTCCTCTGGCAACAGGTCCGCCATCCAGGTCTTCTTGCTCGCCTCGTAGAGGGCCTGGAGCCGGTTCGACGCCGTCTCGTCCGGACCGAAGACGCGGAAGTTCGTCGGGTTGCCTCGCATCACGTCGCGCAGGAACTCGCCCAGGGGCTTCGTGTTCTCATGCAACGACGTGCCCCGCGACTCCACCTTCACCGCATAGTCACGGAAGTCGGGGAGCTTGAGGTCCTTGCGAAGCACACCGCCATTGGCGTGTGGGTTCGCGCCCATTCGCCGGGGCCCCTTGGGTGAGAGTGCCTGGAGCTCTGGAATCAGGGTTCCGCGCGCATCAAACAGCTCCTCGGGCCGGTAGCTGCGCATCCAATCCTCGAGGACCTTCAAGTGCGCCGGGTTCTGCCGCGCGTCGGAGAATGGGACCTGGTGTGAGCGCCAGGACCCTTCCAGCTTGTGCCCGCCGAGCTCCTTCGGGCCGGTCCATCCCTTGGGCGCGCGCAGGATGATCATGGGCCAGCGTGGACGTGTCGGGGTGTTCGACCGCCGTGCCGCTCTTTGAGCGTCTCGAATCTCCTCGACGGCGTGCTCCAGGGTCTCCGCCATCTTCTGGTGCATCCGGGTCGGGTCGCTGCCTTCGACGAAATAGGGCTTGTAGCCGTAGCCCACGAACAGGGCCTCGAGCTCTTCCCGGCTGATGCGGGCGAGGATGGTCGGGTTGGCGATCTTGTACCCGTTGAGGTTCAGGATCGGCAGCACGGCGCCGTCGCGCACGGGATTGAGGAACTTGTTCGAGTGCCAGGCCGTCGCGAGGGGGCCCGTCTCTGCTTCACCGTCACCCACGACGCAGGCGACGACGAGGTCGGGATTGTCGAAGGCCATGCCGTATGCGTGAGAGAGGCTGTAGCCAAGCTCGCCGCCTTCATGGATGGACCCTGGCGTCTCCGGAGTGACGTGGCTGCCGATGGCACCCGGGAAGGAGAATTGCTTGAAGAACCTCCGCATCCCCTCCTCGTTCATGCTCTTGTCCGGATACACCTCGGAGTAGGTCCCCTCGAGATACGTCGGCCCGAGCACGCCAGGGGCGCCATGGCCCGGCCCGGCCACGAAGAGCACGTCCAGGTCGTGTTTGACGATGAGCCGGTTCAGATGGACCCATGCGAACGAGAGCGCGGGGCTTGCTCCCCAATGGCCGAGGAGTCGATGTTTCACGTCCTCCGGCACCAGGGGCCTCCGCAGCAGCGGGTTGTCCTGGAGGTAGATCATCCCCACCGAGAGGTAGTTGCACGCACGCCAGTACGCGTTCATCAACTCCACCTCGCTGGCGGCGAGTGGGCCATCCCTGGACTGCTCCCTGGCGGCTGCTCCCCTGGCGGACAACGGCATCTGCGTCCCCGCCCCCTTGGTCGTCACTGGATGTGCCATGACACGTCACTCCTCAATGCAGAAATGCAGAATCTGATCTCAGGTCTGGTTTGCCTTGATGTCGGCTGGCGGCACCGCTGTCCGGGCGGTGCCCGCTTCGCCCTTGACGTCACTTCGAGAACTCCCCTCCGTCCGAAGTAGCCTGAGCGCGCCCCGAGGCACCAGCAATCGGCGGGTCACCGGTCGGCAATGGGCCGGCCCGCAGAGCCACCGAGGAGGGGAGAGCCGGAGAGCTACCCGCGAGGCAGCGGATGTGCCGCGGGGCTACCTTCTTCTGGTGGCCCCCCCTGCCCGCGGTTGCGTCGGGGAGCGGGTCGAGCACGGGAGACGGCCATGGCGATCAGGTTGCTCATCGCGGACATCGACGGAACGATGGTGACACAGGACAAGGTCCTCACCGAGCGGACCCGCGAGGCTGTCGCCCGACTGCGTTCCAGGGGCATCCAGTTCACCGTCACGAGCGGACGGCCGCCGCGTGGGATGGCGGGGGTGGTCGCGGCACTGAAGCTCACCGCCCCCCTGGCTGCCTTCAACGGCGGTGTGTACGTCCAGCCCGACCTGACGACCACGTTGGCGCAGCGAACGCTTCCCCTCGCCGTCGCCAGGCAGGCCATCGACCACCTGTTGCGAGCGGGCCTCGATGTCTGGGTGTATCAAGGCGCCGATTGGTTCCTCCGCGATGCCGAGGCGTTCCGCGTGGCGCGCGAGAGGAACAACCTCGGGTTCGACCCGACCGTCGTCCAGGACCTGTCCGCCGTGCTCGACGAGCCCATCAAGATCGTCGGAGTGAGTGAGGACCGGGCACGCGTCGAGCGCTGCGAGGCGGAGCTCGCCGGTCGACTGGGCACCGAGGCGTCCGCCATGCGCTCGACGCCCTATTACCTCGACGTCACGCACCCCGAAGCGAACAAGGGCATGGTCGTACGCGAGGCCGCACGCATTCTCCAGCTTCCCCTGGACCAGATCGCGGCCATCGGCGACATGCCCAATGACCTCCCCATGCTGAAGGTCGCCGGGCTTGGCATCGCCATGGGCAACGCCAGCGACGACGTCCGACGCTCCGCACGCCACGTGACTCGCACCAACGACGAGGAGGGCTTCGCCCATGCGGTCGAGACCTTCATCCTGGGCCAGCCGCCCCTCGCACGGACGCGGCTGGGGCTGCCTCCCCGCGCGCGCGCCTGCCTCTTCGGCCTCGATGATGTCCTCACCCAGACCGCGAGCCTCCAGGCGAGGGCCTGGAAGAACCTGTGTGACTACTACCTGCGGAGACGGGCGCGAGCGTCGGGGCAACCCTTCATCCCCTTCGACCTGATCCGCGACTACAGCCGTCACTTCGACGGCATGTTGCCCCTGGATGGCATCCGCGCGTTTCTCGCCGCTCGTGACATCGAGCTGCCGGAGAATACGGTGCGCGCGCTGACCGACCGTCATGGCGAGCTCCTGGTCGAGATGCTCCAGCACGAGCACGTGGAACCGTATGAGGGCGCGGTCCGCTACGTCCAGGCGGCGCGCGCTGACCGCCTGCGGCTCGCGGTCGTCTCCGAACTCGGGCACTCCACCGAGGTGCTCCAGTCCTCCGGCCTCGCGGACCTCTTCGATGCGCGGGTCGAGGGCACGCCGCCCGGCGATGTCTATCTCACGGCGGTCCAGGCCCTCGGTGTCGGCTCCGGGGAAGTGGTTGTCTTCGCGGACGCACCCGCGGGCGTCTCAGCGGCGCGTGCGGGCCATTTCGGCTATGTCGTAGGCGTCGACCGCCGGGGGCGGGCCGCCGAGCTTCGCCGCTGCGGCGCGGACATCGTCGTGACGGACCCAGCCGCCCTCCTCGAGCAAGACGGCTCCGACGGCACGCCACCTGGGAAACCGACCGCGGGCGTCTGAGGACACCGGGTCAACCATTCCCGCCGCGCCGAAGATGGACCGGTGTCGCGACAACGACACCCACATCGCGCTCAAGTCCCGCTCACGCTTGCCCTGGACCATGGCGACTCTTCCTCGTCACGGGGTGCTCGGAATGCGGGAATTGGGCAGTACCAGACAGGAGGTACCCCGAGGGCTTTCACCCATGGGCAGCGCGTTACCGCTGCTCTGCGTCCTTTCGGCGCTCTCCGGCTGCTCGGTGGGCCCCGAATTCACGAGGCCTGTCGCCGCGGTTCCTCAAGAGTGGAACACCCAAGGCGAACCGCGAATCACGACGCAGCCCGTGGTTGACGCCGAGTGGTGGAAGGCGTTCGGCGATCCGACACTCGATCGCCTGGTCGAGCAGGCCTACCAGCAGAACTTGCCGCTGCAGGTCGCGGGGCTGCGCATCGTGGAAGCCCGCGCCCAGTTGGGCATCCTCACGGGCCAGCAGTATCCACAGGTGCAGGTGGCCACCGGCAACGTCACCGGGGTGGGGCTCAGCGAGAACGCGGCCAATCTCTCCAGGCTCGGGTTCGACCGCGACTTCCTGAACTATGCCGTGGGTTTCGACGCCCTCTGGGAGCTGGATTTCTGGGGAAAGTACCGGCGGGGCGTGGAGTCGGGAACCGCGGGCCTGCTCGCATCGGCCGCGGACTACCAATCCGCCATCGTCGCGCTCACCGCGGAGGTCGCGCGGACGTATGTCTCGATTCGCACCTTCGAGGTGCTCATGGCTCAGGCCGAGCAGAACATCAGGATTCAGGAGGAAGGGCTGAACATCGCCCAGTCGCGCTTCAGCAACGGCGCGACCTCGGAGCTGGACGTGGTCCAGGCGGCGACGCTGTTGGAGAGCACCCGGGCCTCCCTCCCTCAGCTGGAGATTGGGTTGGAACAGTCCTTCAATGCCTTGAGCGCGCTCCTGGGCCGGCCCCCGGGGGCCCTGGAGGCGTTGCTGGCGGGGCCCAAGCAGATTCCGGTGGCGCCCGCGACGGTGGCTGTCGGCATGCCGGCGGAGATTCTGCGGCGGCGTCCGGACGTCCGCAGCGCGGAGCTGTCCGCCGCCGCGCAGTGCTCCCGCATCGGCATCGCCAAGGCGGAACTCTATCCGAGCTTCACGCTCGTGGGCTCCGTCGGGCTCGAGGCGAGCAGCGCCGGCGGCACCTTCGGCAACCTCGCCTCCATCCACAGCCTGGCCTACAGCTTCGGCCCGCGCATCGTCTGGCCCTTCCTCAACTATGGCCGCCTGAAGAACGGGGTGCGTGTCCAGGATGCGCGGTTCCAGCAACTGCTCATCAACTATCAGAACACGGTGCTCAAGGCGGCCCAGGAGGTCACGGACGCCCTGGTGGGCTTCGTTCAGTCTCATAAAGCCCTGGCATTCGAGGAGGCCGCCGTGAAGGCGGCCCAGCGGTCGGTGGAGCTCTCCATGGTGCAGTACCGGGAAGGCGCCGTGGACTTCCAGCGCGTGCTGGACGCGCAACGCTCGCTCCTCGTGCAGCAGAACAACCGGGCCCAGGCGAGCTCCGCCATCGCCACGAATCTGGTCTCCCTCTACAAGGCGCTGGGCGGAGGCTGGGAGGTGCGACAGGGGGTGCCGGTGGTCCCCGAGCGCGTCCGGAGCGAAATGGAGAAGCGGACCGACTGGGGCAACGTGGTGTCCACGCCCCGGAAGCCCGAGGTCTCGGAGAACCCTCCCCAGGGGAAGCAATAGAAAGCCCGCCATGTCCAAGACTGTCCCGAAGGGAAAGGCCAAGTGGATCATCGGGCTGGTCGCCATTGCGATCGCCGCATTCATTGGCTTCCGATATTGGAAGGGAAAGAAATCCGAGCTGCCGGAAGGGATTGTCTCGGGCAACGGACGCATCGAGGCGAAGCTCGTCGACGTCGCCGCCAAGGAGCCCCTTCGGGTGGGGCAGATCCGCGTGAACGAGGGTGACCTCGTCAGGCCGGGCCAGGTGCTGGTGCAGTTGGACACCTCCACGCTGGAGGCCAACCTCGCGGAGGCCAACGCGAACATCGCCGCCACGGAAGAACACCTGGCGGTGGCCAAGGCGGGCATCGTCAAGCAGCGGAGTGAAATCGAGCTCGCCACCATCGAGGTCGAGCGCGCGAGGCGGCTGGTGAAGGATGGCGCTGGCTCGCAGCGGGACCTGGACGTCCGCGAGAGCAAGCTGGAGACGACCCGGGCTGGTTTGTTGGAAGCGGAGGCCATGCTGAAGACCTCCATGGATGAGATTGAAGTCGCGCGCGCCAACGCGGCGACGATTCAGACGCGCATCACCGACGCGACGCTCACGTCTCCGGTGACGGGAAGAGTCCTCTATCGCCTCGCCGAGCCGGGCGAGGTGCTCGCGCCCGGAGGACCGGCGCTGACCCTGGTCAACCTGGAAGACGTCTATATGGAGATCTTCCTCCCCGCCAACGAGGCCGCCCGCGTGAAGATCGGCTCCGAGGCGCGCATCCAGGTCGACACCGAGCCCGAACGTGCCGTCGCCGGGTATGTCAGCTTCGTGTCCCCGGAGGCGCAGTTCACGCCCAAGCAGGTGGAGACGAAGAGCGAGCGGGAGAAGCTGATGTTCCGGGTGAAGATTCAAATCCCCAAGGAGCTGGCCGCCCGCTATGTCGAGCGCATCAAGACGGGAATTCGCGGCGTCGGTTACGTCAAGCTGACTCCTTCCGCATCGTGGCCGGCCCCACTGCAGAAGGTCATCGGGGCAGGCGCCGTCATTCCCTAGCCAGGCGACCGGTGAGGGCTCCGCCATGAACTCATCCGCGTCGCCAGATTCGCCGGGCGGGCTCTCGAGCGGCCCCGTCGTCTCGCTCCAGGACGTGACACACCGCTACGGCAAGGTCGTCGCGCTCGACGGCATCTCGCTCGACTTTCCCTCCGGCATCATGGTGGGCATCATCGGGCCCGATGGCGTGGGCAAGTCGACGCTGATGGCCCTGGTCGCCGGCTCCAAGAAGCTGCAGGAGGGGAGGGTGACGGTGCTGGGCGGCGACATCGCCGACGCCCGGCACCGCCGCGAGGTGGGGCCGCGCATCGCCTACATGCCTCAGGGGCTGGGCAAGAACCTCTACCTGGAGCTCAGCGTCTACGACAACGTCGACTTCATGGCCCGGCTCTTCGGCCTGTCACCGGAGGAGCGCAAGGTCCGTGTCCCGCAGCTCCTGGCGGCGACGGGGCTGGGAAAGTTCGCGGCGCGCCCGGCCGGCAAGCTCTCCGGCGGCATGAAGCAGAAGGTGGGGCTCTGCGGCGCGCTGGTGCATGACCCGGACCTGCTCATCCTCGACGAGCCCACCACCGGCGTCGACCCGCTCTCCCGACGGCAGTTCTGGAAGCTCATCGACGAGATTCGCGCCGGGCGCTCGGGGATGAGCGTCATCATCTCCACGGCCTACATGGACGAGGCACAGCAGTGGGACTGGCTCGTCGCCATGGACGAGGGCCGCGTGCTGGCGACCGGGACGCCCGCGGAGCTGATGGAGCGCTCGGGCACGAGCAACCTCGAGCAGTGCTTCATCGCGCTGCTGCCCGAGGAGAAGCGCAAGGGCCACGTGGTGCTCACCATCCCGCCCCGGCCTCCGGGCAACGCGGAGCTGGCCATCGAGGCGCACGGGCTCACGCGGCGCTTCGGCACCTTCACCGCCGTCGACCACGTCACGTTGTCGATTGAGCGCGGAGAGATTTTCGGCTTCCTGGGCTCCAACGGCTGCGGCAAGTCCACCACCATGAAGATGCTGACCGGGCTGCTGCCTCCCACGGAAGGGACGGCGAAGCTCTTCGGCGGCTCCGTCGAGGCCGGGAGCATGGAGGTGCGCAAGCGTCTTGGCTACATGACGCAGGCCTTCTCGCTCTATGGCGAGCTGACCGTGCAGCAGAACCTGGTCCTGCATGCCCGCCTCTATCACCTGCCACCAGAGCAGGCGAAGGCGCGCATCCAGGAACTCGTCGAGCGCTTCGACCTCGGCGCGCACGTGGATTCGCTGGCCGAGGCGCTGCCGATGGGGTTGCGCCAGCGGCTCTCGCTGGCGGTCGCCGTCCTGCACGGGCCGCAGATCCTCATCCTGGACGAGCCCACGTCGGGTGTGGACCCGGTCGCCCGGGACAGCTTCTGGGAGCTGCTCATCGACCTCTCGCGGAAGCAGGGCGTCACCATCTTCGTGACGACGCACTTCATGAACGAGGGGATGCGCTGCGACCGCATCTCGCTCATGAACGCGGGGAGGGTGCTGGCGTGTGACACGCCCCAGAAGCTCATCGAGGCCCAGAAGGCCGACAGCCTGGAGACGGCCTTCATCGCCTACATGGAGGACGCCATCGCCGACGCGGCCCGCGCCGAAGGCAAGGGCGCGGCCGCGGCCCCCGCTCCCGAGGCGCCCGCGCCCGCGCCCCCTCCGGCCCCATCCAAGCAGAGCGCCTTCCAACTGGGACTCGGCCGGCTGCTTGCGTACGCCCACAACGAGGCGGTGCAGATTCGCCGCGACCGTATCCGCCTGGCCTTTGCCTTCATCGGCTCGGCGCTGTTGATGCTCGTCTTCGGCTTCGGCATCACCACCGACGTCGAGAACATCCGCTTCGCCGCGCTGGACCTCGACCAGTCGACTGAAAGCCGTGCGTACCTGGAGCAGTTCTCGGGGGCGAAGCCCTATTTCACGCCGACTCCGCCCGCCGAATCCGCGGACGAGGCCCTGCGGCGGCTGCAATCGGATGACATCTCGGTGTTGCTGGAGATACCGCCCGACTTCAGCCGGGACCTCCGCCGGGGCTCCGGGCCCGAGGTCCTGGCCCAGGTGGATGGCGCCATGACCTTCCGCGGCGACACCGTCCAGCAATACGTCCAGGGAGTGCACAACCGGCTGCTGGTGGACCCCGCGAGCGGTCTCAATCCCGCGGGGCCCCCGAAGTACACGGCCAACATCGAAGAGCGCTTCATGTACAACCCGACGTTCAAGAGCATCTACTCCATCGTTCCGAGCGTCCCGGCGCTGCTGCTGCTGCTGATACCCGCCATCCTCATGACGGTCAGCATCGTGCGCGAGAAGGAGCTGGGGTCGATCATCAACTTCTACGTCACGCCCACCGGGCGGCTGGAGTACCTGCTCGGCAAGCAGTTGCCCTACGTCGTCATCGGCATGGCCAACTTCCTCATCCTCACCGCCCTGACACTGGTGGTCTTCCGCGTGCCCATCAAGGGCAGCTTCCTGATGCTGATGCTCTGCACGCTGTTCTACGTCATGGCGACGACAGGCCTCGGGATGGTGACCTCGACGTTCACCAACAGCCAGGTCGCGGCCGTCTTCGTCACGGCCATCCTGACCATTGTTCCGACCATCCAGTTCTCCGGCCTGCTGCAGCCCGTCTCCACGCTGCAGGGCGGCGCGGGCGTCATCGGGTCCATCTGGCCGGCGACCTATTACATGCACGCCAGCCTGGGCGCCTACACGAAGGGACTGGGAGCCGGCCTCATGCTGCGCGACGTCCTCTTCCTGGCCGCCTGCATCCCCGTCCTCCTGGCCATCAGCTTCATCGGCCTGCGGAAGCAGGAGAAATAGGGATGAACTCGCTGCTCAACATCCTGTGGCTCGGGCTCAAGGAGATTCGCAGCCTGCTGAGCGACGCGGTGATGGTCATCTTCGTCATCTATGCATTCACCCTGGCCATCTATGTCCAGGCGACGGGCACCTCGAGCGAGGTGAACAACGCCTCGATTGCCTTCGTGGATGAAGACGGCTCATTGCTGTCCAAGGAGCTTTTCAACGCCTTCTATCCCCCCCGCTTCATGTTGCCCGAGCTCATCTCCGCCGACGACATCCAGCCGGCCATGGACCGGGGCCGGTTCCTGTTCGTCGTCGTGATTCCGCCGCGCTTCGAGCACGACCTGCGCGCGGGCCGCACCCCGGACATCCAGGTGAACATCGACGCGACCGCCATGCAGCAGGCGGGCATCGGCGCCGGCTACATCCAGAACATCCTCACGGACCGCATCCACTCCTTCCTCCAGCGCACGGAGGAGACGGGGCCCAAGCCCATCAACCTGGTCATCCGAAAGCTCTTCAACCCCAACGGGGTGTCGTCCTGGTTCAAGAGCGTGGTGGCCATCATCAATCAAATCACCCTGCTGACCGTCGTGCTCACGGGTGCCGCGGTCATCCGCGAGCGCGAGCACGGGACGCTGGAGCACCTGCTGGTGATGCCGCTGACCGCGTTCGAAATCGCCATGGCGAAGATCTGGGCGAACGGCCTCGTGATTCTCGTGGCGACGGCGGCCTCGCTCCTCTTCGTGGTGCACCTGGTGCTGAAGGTGCCGTTCGCCGGTTCGGTGACGCTCTGGTTCTGCGGTGTCGTGCTCTACCTCTTCTTCGCCACCGCGCTCGGCATCTTCCTGGGGACCATCTCACGGTCCATGGCGCAGTTCGCGCTGCTGATCATCCTCGTGGTCCTCGTGCTGATGCTGCTGTCGGGCGGAAGCACGCCCGTCGAGAGCCAGCCGAAGTGGCTCCAGTACATCACGTACCTCCTGCCGGCCCGGCACTTCGTCAGCTTCTCGCAGGTCATCATCTACCGCGGCGGAGGGCTGGATGCCGTCTGGCGCCAGTTCCTGATGGTGGCCGGGGTGGGCATCGGCTTCTTCGTCTACAGCCTGTCGCTCTTCCGGAAGTCCATCGCGGTGAGCAAGTAGGAACAAGAGAACGTGGGGCGGAGGAACAGGTCCTGCGCGCCCCCATCGTTTTCAGCGATTGACGCGGCCAGGAGGCCCGAACAGGCACTCGGAGGAGGTCTACCTCGGAGCGCTCCTGCTGAGCGGGCTCGCCGGAGTCCACGTCGGCGTTTGGCAGGCACAGCCGTCGCGCCCGGGCATGCCACCCTACGTCTTGCGTCGCGTGCGTCGCGGAGCGCCATGCGCACTCGATGCGACAAATGACACAGGGTTGCGTTTGAAGGTTGGCATCGAGCGACAGGCCGGCGTCGCGGCGAGCCCTTCATTCACGACACGAGGATTCCGTGCATCGTCGCCATCTCTTCTCCTTGCTCGCGGGAGCGCTGCTCCTGCTGGGCGCCTGTGCGCCCGAACCGGTCGACGCACCGACCGCGGATATCCCTTCCCCCACCGAGCGTGCGGCCCAGGCCCTGGTCAACGGCACGCTGGTCAACGGCCAGCCCGTCACCGGCCTCTCCGCCGCCACCGGCGCGGAGCTCCTCTACACGCTGGACGTCCCGGCCAACCAGAACGGGGTGACGTTCACCATGTCCGGAGCGAGCGGCAACGCGGACATGTACGTCTACTTTGGGAGCACCCCCACGCCCGCCAATGCCCAATGCAGCTCGACGACCTCGGGCAGCACGGGAAGCTGCACCGTGGCCAGCCGGCTGTCTTCGGGCACGTGGTACGTCCTCCTCAAGGCCACCAGCGCCTTCTCCGGGCTGAGCCTCACCGGAACCTATTCTCCCCTTGGCACGGGCACCGGCGTCGCCAAGGTGCTCGCGGACAATCAGGTGGTGACGGTCGCAGGGGGCGTGGGCGACTGGCTCCTCTACACGATGGAGGTCCCCGCCCAGCAGTCCTCCCTGGAGGTGACCACCTCTGGCGGCACGGGCGACGTGGACCTCTACCTGCGCCACGGCAGCGCGCCGACGCTGGCCACCTACGACTGCCGCTCCCGCGTCGTCGGCACCACGGAGGGCTGCTCGGTGAGCTACCCCAAGGTGGGCACGTGGTACCTCCTGGTTCGCGGCGCCGCGACCTTCAGCAACGTGAGCCTGCTGGGCGCGGCCGTCGCGGTCCCCACGCTGATTTCCGTCGGCCAGCCCCAGGCCAACATCACCGGGGCCAAGGGGGGCTCGCTCTACTTCACGGTGAAGGTCCCCACCGGACAGAGCCTCCTCAAGGTCGACCTCGCGGGCGGCACGGGGGACGCGGACCTCTACCTGAAGCGCGCGAGCGCCCCGTCGACCGCGACCTACGCCTGCGTCTCCCGGGGGGGCACGAACACGGAGAGCTGCTCGGTGACGAACCCGCAGGCCGGCACCTACCACATCCTCCTCTACGGCTATTCGGCGTTCAGCGGCGCGACGCTGCTGGTGACCACGACGGGAGGTGGCCCCATCGGGCTGCCGCTCACCAATGCCGTGCCCGTCGAGCTCAACAGCCGCGATGGCGGTCCGTTCGTCTACCGCCTCGACGTGCCCCCCGACACGGGCAGCCTCACCATCGAGGTCTCCTACATCTTCAGCGGCCGGTACTGGATGTATGTCCGCCATGGCAGTGAGCCCGCGGGCGGTGTGTACGACTGCTCCGAGTTCGGCACGGGCCCGGAGCAATGCCAGTTCGACAAGCCCCAGGCGGGCCCGTGGTACGTCCACATCATCCCTGACTCCTCCTTCACGGGGCTGGACCTCGTGGGCACCTACGGCGGTCGCATCGAGACCACGGCCCTGCAGAACGGCCAGCCGACAGGCCCCGTCACCGCGGGAGCCCGGGACTACGTCTACTACTCGCTGGAAGTCCCCCCGGGGCAGAAGCGCCTGGCCTTCTGGGGCACCGGCGGCACGGGCTTCCCCCACGCCTACGCGAGGCTGGGCGGCATCCCGACGACCACGACCGCCGAGTGCGCGAGCTTGTTCAACTGGCCCTGCATCATCGAGAACCCGCAGCCGGGCACGTGGTTCTTCTGGCCCGAGTCCGGCTCCTACTACCAGGGCGTCTCGTTCACCGCCGAGTACACCGCGGCCGAGCCACCTCCGCCCGAGGAACTGCGCAAGGGCGAGCCCCGGACGGGCATCGCGGGCCGCCCCACCGAGGACCGGATGTTCGTGTTCCAGGTTCCGCCCAACCAGACGCGGCTCAGGGTCTCGACCACGGTCGGCACGGGCAAGACGTGGCTCCACGCGAAGCGGGGCTCCGCGCCCACGTCCACCAGCTACGACTGCTCGGGCTACTGCGACATCGAGCGTCCGGAGGGCGGCACCTGGTACATCCGGCTGGAGGGAAGCTCGACGTACTCGGACGCCACGCTGACCGCGGACTACACCGCGCCCGAGACGACGCAGGACCTGGGCTACGGCGCCACCGTCAACAACTGGCCGCCCCGGCGCTACTTCAAGCTGGAGGTCCCCGTCGGAAGCACGGGCCTCAACGCCTACACGGGTGGCAACTCCGAGGCGAAGCTGTACGTGCGCCAGGGCCGCCTGCCGACGTCCTCTGACTACGACTGCGCATCCGTGAAGCCGGGCCATGTCCGGCAGGAATGCAGCATTCCCTCGCCCCAGCCCGGGGACTGGTTCGCCCTGCTGGAGTTCCCGTCGGACTACCCCCAGACGACCGAGTCGTTCTACTGGCAGCACCTGGAGCGGGGGCCCACCTCCGACCTCGTGGATGGCGTCCCCGTGCCCGTCGCCGGCGCGTCCAGGTCCTTCCAGACGTTCCGCATCCAGGTGCCAGAGGGCCAGGCCTACCTGCTCACGGAGCTGCTCAATGCCCGCCGCACGCCCAAGTCGGCGTATGCCTATCAGTGGCTGCGGCACGAGGCCTCCCCGGCCAGCGTCTTCTTCGACTGCGGGCCCGCCTCCGTCTGCGACATCCCCAACCCCGCCCCCGGCACCTGGTACCTCACCGTTCAGGGCGGCATCTACGGCTCCACCGGCCCGACGACGGAGGGCTTCGAAGGCGCGGTCCGCTTCACGACGACGGGACGAGACGTGCGGCCCCTGGCCAATGACATCCAGGAGTGGCCGTTCAACGGCGCGAAGGGCGCGACGAGGCACTGGCGACTCGAAGTGCCCGTGGGCGCGACGGACCTGCTCTTCCAGTTGTCGGGCGCTCCCTACTCGGGCACCGGCAACGCGGACCTGTATGTGAAACACGGCTCGTTGGCCGACCCGAGTGCCTACGACTGCGCCTCCACGAACAGTCCTGGCAACGAGGAGACCTGCGCCATCACCAACCCCCAGCCCGGCACCTGGTACGTGGCCGTGCGGGACCAGGTGGGCGCGTCGGTGCCCGTCCTGCGCGCTTCCTACGCGATGACGCCGGGCGAGCATCTTCCCGCGCTGACCTCCCATGTCTCCCTGTCGGGGCAGAAGGGGCCGAAGTATTCGCAGAAGCAGTGGAAGCTGGAGGTGCCTCCCGGCCAGGGCACGCTGTGGTTCGCCACCGAGAATGGGACGGGGAGCGTGAACCTGAAGGTGAAGCGGGGTGGCCGCGCCGTGGACGGCGCCACGCTGGACTGCGCGACGACGGGCCCGGGCAACCTGAAGCAGTGCACGTTCGCCAACCCGCAGCCGGGGACGTGGTTCGTCACGTTGACGGGGACGGAGGCGTACGAGTTCGTCACCCTCACGGGCGGCTACTTCCAGGCGGACACGGTGACGCCGCTCGCCAATGGCATCCCCGCGACCAACCTCCAGTTCGACGCGGGCAAGACGCAATACTTCCACCTGGACGTGCCCGCCAACGCGGCCATGTATTCGTTCGAGCTGCGCTACGACACGACATCGACGTATGAGCATTTCGATGTCCGCGTCGAGCGTGGCACCCTGCCCACCGCCGCGAGCCCGCGCTGCGCCTACCTGGCCAAGGGCTCCGTGCGCTGCACCCTCGAGAATCCCGCCGAGGGTCCCTGGTATGCCCGCGTGCTGAGCGCCACCACGTCCTTCAGCCACGTCCGTGTCGGGGCCTTCCATGGCCCCCGTCTGGACCAGGCCCCGCTGCTGCTCAACCAGGACTACTTCTACGGAGTCGGCGGCTCCGAGGGCGTGGTGCGCACCTACAAGATTGTCGTTCCCGAGGGCGTCGACTACTTCACGGTGACGACAGGCTATCGGACCACGGGCGAGTCGGGCTCCTACTACGGGAACCTGAGCCTCGCGGTGCGCAAGGATGCACCGCCGACGGCGACGGAGCGGGACTGCGCATATCCCTTCCCGAGTCCGAACTCGACCTGCACCATCATCGACCCCGCCCCGGGGACGTACTTCGTCAGCCTCACCCTCACCGCCAACAGCTACAACCTGTGGGTGCTGCCCAACTTCCGGTAGCGGCCCCACATCCCGGGCTTCCGTGAGCGCTGTCTCTCGGAAGCCTTGGGGTGGCGCCGGCTTCCCATCCAGGGGGGCTCTGGGTTGAATGGGAGTCATGGCTCCTGAATGTCAGACGTGGGGCGTGGGGCTCCGTGGAGTCCTGGGCCTGCTGGCCATCACCGCGGGGGTGCTGCTCGCTCAGGGATGTGCCCGGGCGCCGGAGCCGGTCCCCGGCGATGAGGTCGAGGAATCGGCGGTGATGAAGGCCGTCTCCTCCAGGGACGCGGCGGCGCTCACGTCTCTGCTCGTTCGGGGCGAACCGCGCAGCTTCCCGGGCACCACCTCCTCGTGGTCGTGCTCATGATGCTCGTGTGGAGCGCCGTTGGCGCCGTGGTGCTCTGGGGCGGTGTGCCGGCTGAGCTGACGGAGTGGCTGCCTTGGGAGTCGCGCCCGGATGTGTGGTGTGAGGGATTGCCCGTGGAGCGATGCGGGGAGTTTCCCCAGCACTGCCGGGAGGCGGCCTACTGTGATGGCACCCGCTTCTGCTCTGCGTGGAGCGGCGAGGAGGCGTGTGCCGGAGAAGGAGCCATCGCGGGCCCCCTGGCCTGCTGTCCCGGGTTGCTCCCTCGCTGCGGTGTCGTGTCGAAGGAGGGGACGTGTGACTCGCGGCTCGGCACAGCGGCCCAGCCCGTCTGTCGCCGCTGTGGCGACGGCGTATGTGACGCGCGGGAGACCCGCTGCGACTGTCCCGAGGACTGCGACCTCTCCCGGAGGGCAGGTGGACCCCCTCCCGGAGACGCGCTTCCGCCGGGTCGACGCTGAGCCGACGCTTCTTCACGGCCTGCCCCCGGGGGTGGCCGGAGCCGGCGCAGGTCACTGTCAACGCGCGATTCCGTCGAGCGCGGTGATGCTCTTCTCCGGCAGCACGAGTGATGCGGCGGCCACGTTCTCGCGCAGATGCGCGACCGACGACGTGCCCGGGATGAGCAGGATGTTCGGCGCGCGGTGCAGCAGCCACGCGAGTGCGACCTGCATCGGCGTCGCGCCCAGTTCGTTCGACACTTCCGACAGCGTCGAGGACTGGAGCGGCGTGAAGCCGCCGAGCGGGAAGAACGGCACGTAGGCGATGCCCTGCTTCGCCAGCGCGTCGATGAGCGCGTCGTCTCCTCGATGCGCCAGGTTGTAGTGGTTCTGCACGCACACGATTTCGGTGAGCGCTTGCGCCTGCTCGACCTGGCGCGCCGTCACGTTGCTGAGGCCGATGTGTCGAACGAGCCCCTCTCGCTTGAGCTCGATGAGGACGGCGAGTTCCTTGTCGAGAGGGCCCTCCGTGGGCGTCATGCTCATCATGCGCAGGTTCACGACGTCGATTGCGTCGAGCCCGAGGTTGCGCAGGTTGTCCTGGAGGCCCGAGCGGAGCTCCGCGGGCGATAGCGCCGGGAGCCACGACCTGTCCGCGCCACGCCGCCCACCCACCTTCGACACGAGCACGACGTTCTTGGGATACGGATGCAACGTGGCGTGAATGAGCTGATTCGTGACGTGGGGCCCGTAGGCGTCGCTCGTGTCGATGTGGTCAATGCCGAGCGCAATCGCCTCGCGGAGTACCGCCGCGGCCGCTTCGGGATGGCTCGGCGGTCCCCAGACGTGCGGGCCCGCGAGCTGCATGGCGCCGTAGCCCATGCGGTGCACCGTGAGCGATGTGCCGGGGAACGTGAATCGACCGCCGAGTCTGTCTGTGTTCGTCATGGGCGTAAATCTAACGCTGGCCCCGATTCACACTAGCAAATAGCATGCATGCCAATCATGAACGTTGTTCGTGCCAGGAATCTCGACCTCAACCTGCTGCGCGTGCTCGTCGCCGTCGCCGACGCGGGCTCCGTTACGAAGGCGGCCGCGCGGCTCTACCTCACGCAGTCGGCGGTGAGCGCGGCGCTCTCCCGGCTCAGCGAGTCGCTGGAAACGCCGATGCTCGTGCGCCACGGTCGCGGCGCGATTCTGACCAGCCGTGCCGCACGTCTCGTGACCGAGGTCCGTCCTCTGCTCGAGGCGATGCTCCAGGCCTCGCTCGCACCGGCGCGCTTTGACCCACGCAAGAGCGAGAGGATCATCCGCGTCGGACTCGCCGATTACGCGGACGAATGGCTGTTGCCGCCGCTGCTGCGCCGGCTCGGTCGCGACGCGCCCAACATGCGGCTCGTCTGCACGCCGGTCCAGTTCCGCACGGTGGTCGAGGCGCTGGCGACCCGTCGCGTCGACCTCTCGGCCACGGTCATCGACAAGCTGCCGCAAGCCATTCTGCGCACGCCGCTCATCCGCGGCCATTTCGTCTGCCTGTTCGACCCGCGCCACGTGAACCTCGGCGCGCGACCTGGCAAGCGCGCGTATCTCGCGCAGGAGCACGTCATCGTCTCCTTCAACGGCGACCTGCGCGGCACGGTCGAGGACCGGTTCGGCGTGGAGCGACGCGTCCGCTGCTCGGTCGCGAGCTTCAGCGCGATAGGCGCCATCGTTGACGGCAGCCCGTTGGTAGCGACCCTGCCCGATGTCTTCGCGGCGCATGTCCTGCGGCAGCGGCCGCACCTTCGCAGCGCGCGCTTCCCCTTCGCGCACCCCGCTGGTGGCATGGACCTGCTGTGGCCCGCGGCGCTGGATGAGGACGAGGCGTGCGCCTTCGTGCGCGCCGCGATCATCGATATCGCCAGGCAGGTGCCCGCGCCTTCTTGACGCACTCCCAAGGAATGTTTCAGCGCTGGATTTGGGTGTGGGGTCGAGAGAAGCTCTTGGGATGCCCATTGACCGTCTCATGCGCATCCACTGCCCTGAGTCCCTGGCGAAGGGGGAGAGGGCTCTCGGACCTGAGTTCACGGCGATGAGCGAGCGGGTGCGACGGGTCACCGAGCTGACGTCGCGCCTCAACGTCCTGCCTTTCGAGGACGAGGCGGGCAAGGCCGCGCTGTTCGAGCAGATCCTGGGCCGGCCGCTCCCGGGGAGGGTGACAATCTATCCGCCCTTCTACACGGACCACGGCCTGCGTCTGGAGCTTGCCGAGCGCGTGTTCATCAATCAGGGCTGCACGTTCCTCGACTACGCCGGCATCCGACTGGGCGAAGGTGTGATGGTCGGCCCGAAGGCCACGTTCATCACCGTCAGCCATCCGGTCGACCCGGGCGAGCGGCGGCTGTACCTCACGGGCGCACCCATCGACGTCGCGGAGAACGTGTGGATTGGCGCGGGCGCGACCATCATGCCCGGGGTCCGTATCGGGCGCGACGCGGTGGTCGCGGCCGGGGCGGTCGTCGTCGACGACGTGCCCGCGGCGAGCCTGGTGACCGGCCCCAAGGCGACCGTTCGCCGACGGTGGTGAGTCACGAGCGTGCTCCGGGCGCTCGGACCGGCCGGTGGGCGCCGCCTCATGAAGCAGCGCCTGTCAGCGCTCCAACGCAGGCTGCTTCAGCGGCTTGCTAGCAGTTGTCGCGGACATTGTAGTACTTCGACGTCCGCCCCCAGTTGACATAGCTGCCGCAGGAGCACCCGCGCTCACCGATGACCGCCGTGAGGGAGGCGTTGTAGTAGCGGGTGACGCTGGTTGGGAGGTTGGTGCAGTTCGGGAGCGGCGACTCCTCCGAGGCCAGGGTCGACTCCTCCTCTTGCTCCTGCTCCATGGGACCGCCACAGCCCACCGCCATCGCCAACAGACCGCCAATCAGGAACGTGCGCATGCGCCCTCCGTGAGGGGTTGCAGCCACGTCATCCATCAATACATCTGTCTCTTGAATCCCCGACAAACTCGTGACTCGGCGCGCAATGCCAGAGCACTCCACCGCTGACGCCCGAGGCTCGGCACTCCAGGAGAGGCTCCCGGAGTCCACGTGTAATGGGCGCCCTCTTGCCAGGTTGTTGGGCTAGCGGGCGGCGGGTTGAGGCGAAGGCTCACCGACGAGCCGTGTCTCCAGCCGCGAACGCCACTTGAGCGCGGGCCGTTCCACGCCGTGGTGCAGCGCGAGCGACGCGAGCAGCACCGCCACGGCGCCTCCCAGCAGTGTGATGGGGTGGAAGGCGTCCATGCCATGGGGCTCCAGCGCGACACGGACTGCGTGCTGCACGGCCTTGTGGGTGAGGTAGACGGTGAAGCTCAAAACCGCGAAGGTCCTCGCGCCGGGGATGCGGGCGCAAACGCGCGAGGCGGTGGGGCCCGCCAGGGCCACGAGCAGCGCCGCGTAGCCCACCGAGGTCAGGGGGAACGCGAGCATCGTGTGGGCGAGATACCGGAAGTGTTCCTCGTTCAGCCAAAGCACGACGCCCAGGCACGCGAGCCCCACGAACGCCAGGCCTGCCGCGCGGGCCCCTCGTGTCCAGCGCTCCCATGCCGCGGGTCGGAAGACGCGCAGCGCCGCGAGCAACACGCCGCACGCCAGCCCGTCGAGCCGCGCGTACGTCGGGTAGTACAGGAGCGTGTCGTAACCGCGCCACCCGGCTTCACCCGGCCCGAGCATCGAGAAGTGGCGTTGCCACAGGCCGCCGCGCAAGAGCATTCCGGCCACCAACAACCCTGCCGCGCCCGCGAGGAGGTGCGGCGCCCGGACGCGTCCGCGCAGCGCGAGCACGGTGAGGGGCAGCACCAGGTAGAAGTGCTCCTCCACGCACAGCGACCACGCGTGGGAGAATCCGTTCCGGCGCAGTCCGAAGTTCTGCGTGAAGGTGAGGAAGCGCCACGCGGGCGTCTCCACGGGGCGTTCACTCCACGCGGGAATGAAGAGGTACAGGGCCACGACGATGAGATAGGGCGGCAGGATGCGCAGCGAGCGCCGCAGGTAGAAGCGCTTCAGGGACGGTGTCTCGCCCCGGGACACCGGCTCCAGGAGCTGTGAGCCGATGAGGAAGCCGCTCAGCACGAAGAACAGCTCCACGCCCGTCCATCCGAAGTTGGCGAGCACCTGGTAGGTCTCGTGGCCGTCGGGGCGCGGGTAGTGGAAGAGGACGACGATGAGGATGGCCAGGCACCGGAGCAGGTCCAGGCCGGCGAGGTGGCGCGGTTCGGTGGCGTTCAGCGGAGTCGGCTCTCAGCGGGGGGAGGCGCTGGATGCTAGGGGACATCGCCCGACGTGCGGCATCCATTTCCGCGCCCCGATGTTTTTCGTCACGCCGCGTCTTGAGGAAAGAGGGGAGAGCCGGGACGCCGTGTTTCCGATGAAGGCCAGGGCAGGTCCCCCGGGCAGGGCCCTCGGGCAGGGCCCTCGTCGCCATCCGTCACGGATGCTCCGCCTACTCGGAAGCGCGTTCGAAGACAGCTTGAGTCCGAGGAGAATCCCAGCAGGACCCGGTGCCGAGGCTCCACCGCCGGGAGATCTCCCGAAGCACGCAGCCACAGCTTCTTGTCGGGATAATCAAAGGTCCAGACGCGCCCCGCGAACCAGACCTGGCCCAGTATCCCATCCTCGTACGTTGACCGGTCCTGTACCTCCGCGGCCACGGGGAGCTGGTCCTGGGTCCAGTGGGGCAAGGGGAGCGCCGTGGGGGCTGGGAGTCGAGGCACAGGACACCAATACTCCCAAGAGCATCAACCAGAGTCGTTGCGGCATGAGTTCGGTTCCTTTCTCCGAGAGAGCGTGCGTCAGAGCGGCTGGTGCATCACGAACGCATCGACTTCGCCCGCGGTGGGGTGCTGGAACGCGAGGGGGAGACGCCCGACGATTTCGAACCCGAGTGCCTGCCAGAGCTTCACGGCCCGTTCGTTCGTGCTGACGACGAAGTTGAACTGCATGGCGCGGTACCCACGCGAGCGTGCGTACTCCATCGAGTGCGCGCACATGCGCCGCGCGATGCCTCGGCCCGTCGCGGCTGCGCTCGTCATGTAGCCGCAATTACAGACGTGTCGTCCGCCGCCTGCCTGGTTTGGTCGGATGAAGTAGGTGCCGAGAATGACACCGTCCTCCTCCGCGACGAACGTTTCCTTGTCCGGACCCATCCAGTACGCCAGCGCGTCCGCTTCGCTCATGTTCGCGTCGAGCGCGTACGTCGTGCCTTCGCGGATGGTGGGGATGATGATGGCCGCGATGGCCGTGGCATCGGCGGCTTCGGCTCTCCTGAGGCGCATGGCGGAAGCTTACTTGACCCAAGCAGACAGGCAACGCGGGCGCGGGGCCCCGGCTGGAGACGTGACCCCGAGCCCGGCGCCTCCCTTGGATGACGTGGACCCGGAGCTCGGCGTTCCCCCTGCAATGGGGCATGTCCGCAGTCAGTCTCCCTCGTAGCAGACGCCGACTTCACGCAGCTCGACCGTCGACCACTCGGCCGCGGGACACTTGCGGGCGATCTCGAGCGCCTCCGCACGGGTAGGGCAGTCGAAGAGGACGTAGCCCCCGACAATCTCCTTGGATTCGGCGAACGGGCCATCGCGCAGGGTGTGCTGACCGCCTCGGACCTCGACCCGCACCCCTTCCGAAACGGAGCGGAGCGAGTCGCTCGCCTTCCATACCCCTCGGGCCTTGAGGTCCTCGACGAAGCCCACCATCCGCTCCATCTCGCGCCCTCCCTCCTCGGGTGTCCGGCTCCGCTTGCGGGTGCTCTCTTCCAGAATCAACAACATGTACGCCATCACACGCTCCGTTCGTGGGTGGCTTCGGAGCGTCCCCCATCCGCCCTTCGAGCAGAAGCGTTTCCTGCGCGTACCCCGGGCCGCTGGCAATCCATTGCCCCGGTCCGTCACGGACGTACGCGGCGTTGTGGAAATTCGGTGGAAATGCGCCGCCCAATTCCGTGGGGACTCCCCTGGTGGAGCGCCCCCATGCCCACCCGCTTCCCTCATCCCCCATTCCCCGCGGGTTCCACGCCGGGTCACCCTCGTCCGCCGCGTGGCGGCGTGGCCCCGGAGTGGCGTGGGCGCGCTCTTCCTGACCAGTCCCCACCCGGAGCGTCTCGCCATGGCCTTTATCGACAAGCTGTTTCGCAGTCCCCCGCCGCCACCTGCCCCTGCGCCAGCCCCGGCTGCGCCCCCTCCGGAAGCGGCGCCTGTCAATCAGGCCACCCCTCCGGCCGGCGCGACCGTGGGGACCCCCTTCAAGGACGAGTTCACGCCGCCGGCGCAAGACACGACGCACGTGGCACCGCCTCCTCCTCCGCCGCCTCCCGTCGAAGCGCAGGCGCAGCAGGATGCCGCTTCAGTCGCGGACGTCTACCGGTCCAGTAACGCGGGCGAGGCCGCGAAGAAGCTGGAGTCCCTGGTGGCGAGCCGCCCGGGGGACAAGGCCTACGCGGACGCGCTCCTCAAGGCGTCGGACGCGACGCTCCAGAAAATCGGAGGGGACCTGGGGTACATCGCCGACAAGGAGAAGAAGGACGACAAGTCCAAGGCCACCGTGCGCGACAGCCTGTCGGCGCTGGGCCGTGTGGCGGATGCCGCGGGGCCAGATGGAGTGAAGGTCATCTCCCAGCGCCTCGCTGAGGGGCTGCCGAACGAGAAGGACCTGGGCCAGTTCGACGACACCCTGAAGTCACTCGCGGAGGATTGCCAGTGCAGGGTGCTCACCGATGGTCTGGTCCAGGCGCTCGCGCCCATCAAGCCCAAGGCGGTCGAGGGGTTGAGCGAGCTGACCCAGCAGGCCAAGGACGGGGTCTCCCAGGCCCGGGGGGATTACGACAAGGCACTCGAGAAGAAGACCCAGGCGGAGGCGAGGCTGAACGAGGACCTCGCCCGGTTCGGCGCGGCGCTGGCGCCCGAGCAACTGGAGGCCTACAAGAACGAGTACCGCGCGAAGCACAAGGACGTCTACGACGCGGAGACGCAGGCGGCCGACAAGCTCGCCTCGACGTTGGAGTCGTCCCGGGGCTCGTTGGAGACGCTCGCCGTCGCCGGAGACGAGAAGGCCATCAAGGAGCTGTATGACGGCTACCAGTCATTGGCGAAGAGCAGCCAGCACGCGGATGACGCCATCCGCTGGGTGGGCAGCATCAGCCAGCTCCCCCTGGACCAGAACCCCGTCCTGAGGACGCTTGAGTCCGCGAAGGGCAAGGACTTCGAGACCAAGCTCCAAGATGACATCCTCGCTCCCGCCCTCCCCAACGCCCAGGCTGAAATCCTGGGCAAGGATCGCCCCACCGCGCCGGGGACGAAGGACGACGACCCCGCCGCCCTCGAGGCGGACAGCAAGGCCGCGTCGGAGGAGCTGAACACCCTCCTCGTCTCTCTGGTGGATGTGAAGGGGCTCGCCAAGATTCCCGGCGCGGTCAAGGACTTCCAGGCCGCGTTGGGCACGGCCGTCATCGACCGCAACTACGACACGCTGGCCAACAAATTCCTCACCGACTGGGAGGGCCAGAACCGCTTCATGAAGGCGCTGGGAGTCGCGGGAGTGGTGCAGTCGGGCTTCGGCGCCGTGAACGCCTTCCAGGATGGGAAGTATCCGGCCGCCATCATCAAGTCCGCCGCGTTCGCCAATGGCGGCCTGGAGCTGACGGCGGGCGTCCTGCACACCATGAACAGCGCCAGCCCCTTCGCCAAGAACGCGGCCAAGTTCGCGGCGCGCATGGCGCCGGGTGTGGGGCTCGCGCTCAATGGTCTCCAGATGAGCAAGGACGTGGAGAAGCTCAAGGACAACAAGGGCGACCCTGGCGCGTGGATGCAGGTGATGGGAACGGGAATCTCGCTGGCGGGCAATGCCCTCCAGTTCGTCCCCGTGCTGGGCACCGCGGCGGGAGCCGTCATCAGTGGCGTTGGCGCGGGAATCCACCTCCTCGGTGGCATGGTCAGCGGGCTCTTCTCCGGGGATGACTCGAAGAAGGAACTGAAGGAGGAGCGGACCGCGCTGGTCCAGAAGGCCGCCCAGATCGATGAGAGCGCCGCGAAGAACATCGTCGAGGCGGGCAGCGAGGACCACGAGCGGTTGATCAACGCGGGACTGACGCCGAAGGACATCCAGAACCTGGCGGGGTCGACCGACCCCAAGGTGGACCTCAATTCCACCGCCACGGCCGCATACGCGAAGGCCGCCCAGGCGTTCGGACTCAAGGACCCTCAGGCGCTCACGCAGCTCATCAAGCAGGCCCAGGGCAACCCCCAGGACCCGCTCACGATGATCGTGACGAACACGATGAACGATACCTCCCTTGAGTTCCCGCGGATGAGCGACGGCAAGGACTGGTACAACCAGCAGGACTGGAAGGACCTGGGGCAGAAGTTCCGCGACGACCTGCTCAAGAAGCTGGACGGGACAAAAGTGAAGGGAGGCAAGGAACTCGCGGACCTCCTCCGGAAGGGGGACCCCTCCCAGGCGGACGTCCGCGTCATGTTCTCGAACTTCTCGGTCGTTTGAGCGGTCGAGGCGTCACCCCGCCAGGGTGAGGATGACCGACGCGGCCGTGCGCCGTGTCGGTCCGTGGTTCACGACCTCGATGTTGTTTCCATCCGGGACCAATACGAAGGCCGCATAGGAGCCCGGGTGGGCGCTGTGTTCGCCCGGGCCGCCCTGGTCCCTGCTCCTGAATGATGTCTCCTGACGGTGACCGCGCTGGTCCCTCCGAGCCCCGTTGTCCGGATGCCGTGCTCACCCGCCTTGACGCGCTTCATAAGAACTGTTGCACGCCCTGCGGCACGATGGTGTGTACGGCGCGCTGCATCGGTGCTCCTAGCGCGGTGAAGCCACCGGGGTGCTTTTGAACCGCGAAGTGCCAGTGGTCATTGTCGTCCCTCCATCCCGCGATGAAGGCGATGCCTGGATTGGGGACGAGCGCGGGGTTGTCGCCGTAGCAGTACCGGCCATGCATCGCGGGGAGTGGGCCGCCGAGCGCCGTGATGGGGACGGCGGCCACCGGCGGCACGCCGGCGAAACCGGGCAGCGCATCGGGGCGCAGGGCCACCGACCGCACATTCGTGCCCGCGCCCATTCGGGCCGTGTAGAAGGCGCGCTCCGCGCTGAGCCTCCGGGCATCGACGTTGACGCCGCCAGCGAGCGCTGCCCCGCCCCAGGCCGCGGGTGCGTTGACCCCAGGATCCCAGGCAATGTGTGTCACCCAGACGTTGGCCGGCCCCGCGCCGCCCGCGGGCGTGGCGACGCAGAACGTGCAGCCGCTGAACATGGCGGTGAAGAAGAACCTGACGTGCGGGTCATTCAGATGCAGTTCGTTCGCGCCCTGCGTCGCCCAGGGTAACCAGTATGCGGTGTATTGGCGGGTCCACCGCCCCACGGGATTCGCGACGCGGGCGAGCCCGACCTTCATCACCTGCAGCGCCGCGTAATTGGCAGCCGCGTTGGTGAAGGCCAGGCCTGCCGGTGCCGCTGCTCCCAGTGCCTGTCCAAAGGTCTGTCCCGCGGGAATGTTGCCGCCAAAGGCTCCCGCGACGAAGTCAAACGTGAGCACCATCGGCTCCGGGCGGGCATAGACGTTGTCGACCGCCCAGCCCCCCTGACCCAGGTCCATCACGCAATGGCAGGTCGGGCAGGGCTGGGCCGGCAGCGTGACCATGATGAGCCGATTCATGAAAGCGAGCGGGTCTGCCTTGAATCTCTTGTTGAGTTCATGCACGCGGCTGTTCCTCCGGAGTGGGCAGGAATGCAGTGCAATGCACAGTCCAACATGGCGCAAGGCTGTGTTCGCCCGGTGAGGCGCTGCGTGGTGGAGCGATTGCGTCCTCGTGGGACGCGGTTTCGTCCCTCCTGAACGCCGCTCGAAGGCGTGGTCCCACTCACGGCGAACTGGATGCGCGCCTCCCGAAGTCCCTGGGAGGCGCGCATCCGTGACTCGGTGGCTTCAGCTTCAGTAGACCACTACCGAGGCGTAGACACTGGTGCCGTTCGTATAGGCCACCAGGGCGCCGCCGTTCGACGGGAGCGCCGCGACCGCTGGCACGGTGCCCGGCCCCACCGTCCTGGCATCCGTGGCCAGAATCAGGGTGGCTCCCACGAGCATCCGGTCCAACTGGATGTCGCCCGTCCCCCGCTGGGTGGCGATGTAGCCGTTGCCGAGCGCGTCCGAGTCAATCGTCCGGATGGGGGCGGGACTGACGTCCGTGGGGAGGCCCGGCACCTGGGTGCTCGTCCCCGGCGCGGACATGGGGATGACGTCCACGTTGTTGTCCCCGTTGGAGCCCGTGGCGTAGATGAAGCCGTTGGAGCCCGTCCAGTCCGAGAAGAAAGCCTGCCCCGGCGGGGAACTCAGCGGGCCGAAGCTGGTCCCCTGGTCGCTACTGCGGCTGATGCGGAAGGCAGGGGAGTCACTCACCGAGAAGACATCTCCGCTGATCTTGTCCACGAGGACGTCGAAGAAGGCATTGGCCTGGTCCACGTCTGTCGCGCTGAAGTCGTTCGCGCCTCGCGCGAAGTTCCGGAGGATGCGCACCCCTACGCCGCCTCGCGAGACGGAGATGTAGAGGGCGTCGCCCCTGGAATCCAGACTGACGGTGGCGTTGGCGGCCGCGCTGAGGGACCGCGGCGCCTCCCAGCTCGCTCCCGCGTCGACGGTCCGGGTGAACAGCAGAACGCCTGGGCTCGCCGTCGCCGCGACGTACGCGACTCCCGTGGGGCCGCCTTCAATCGCGACCTCCGCCGCGTTGGTGATTCCCAGGGGAGTGGGCCCCACCCAGGTGAGGCCACGGTCCACGCTCACGCTGACATGGACCTCGCCACCACACCGCATGACGACGTAGAAGCGCCCCAGTGCATCCACCGCCGCCTTGCGCCCCGTGTTCGAGTTGGCCGTGGTGCAGTTCAGCGTCCCGCTGATGAGCGTGGGGGGCACATTCGAGAAGGCATCCAGTTGGCACGTGGCGTCGCAGCCATCCCCTGGGGTCGTGCCGCCATCATCGCACTGCTCTCCCGTGGCGCTGTCGACCAGGCCGTCGCCGCACACCTCCACGCCCTGGCAGTCCGCCCGGCAGCCATCCCCCGCGACGCGGTTGCCGTCGTCACACACCTCACCTGAATCGGTGTTGCCGTCGCCGCAGAAGGGCGGAGGCCTGACGGTGATGTTGACCGTGGCGGTATTGGAGGTCAGTGCGCCGTCGCTGGCCGTGAAGGTGAACGAGTCCTCCCCATGGAAGTCCACGGCCGGCGTGTAGAGCAACTGGGCGCCCGTCCCAGACAGGGTTCCGTGCGCGGGAGGAGCGGTCACGGTGTACGTGATCGCGTCCCCGTCCACGTCCGTGGCCGCCAACGTGATGGGCGTCGACGTGTTGTAGCTCACCGTCACCGAGGCGGAGGCAGCCACGGGCGCGTCATTGACTGGCGTCACCGTCACCGAGACGGTGGCCGTTGCCTGCTCCTCGCCGTCGGAGACCGTGACCTGGAAGGTGTCCTCTCCGGCGAAGTTCGCGTTCGGGGTGTACGTCACCGTCGCGCCCGTGCCTGTGAGCGTGCCGTTGCTCGGCGAGGTGTAGGAGAACACCAGCGCGTCGCCATCCGGGTCCGCCGCGGGGATGGTGATGTTCACCGAGGTGTCCTCGGGGGTGGTCGCGTGGACGTCCTCGACCGTGGGCGCTGAGTTGTTGTCGCAGATGCTCGGCTGTCCCGTGCAGGTGTAGCCCGGCTCCACCTTGCAGACGCTGTTGCAGCCGTCTCCAGAGAGCTGATTGCCGTCGTCACAGATTTCGACCCCACCAATCACCCCATCGCCACAGATGGGTCGCAGCGACGTCTCCACCGCGTCCACCAGGTAGAGCGCGAGCACCGCGCCCCTCAGTCGCACGTAGCGATAGGGCTGGTTCCCCGGGTACGTCGCCACCGCGACATGCGTCCCCAGGCCCAGCTCCACCAGGTGCAACGAGCTGGAGCCAATGAACGTCCCATCCGCCTTCAGGAAGTCCACCTGGGCCACCAGCGCCAATGACAGGCCCTGGTAGTAGACGCGCAGGTCGCCGTTGCCTTCCTCTCCCTGACCCAGGTCCAGGACCAGCGCCGAGTTGAGCAAGCCCAGCAGTGTCGCCGCCTGCCCGTCCGGAGCGCCCAGCGCCGCGCTCGCGTTGAGCACCGTCGCCGTGGTGCCGGACGCCACCGCATCCGCATACGGGTCCCACGCCAACAAGGCGTCCAGACGCTCACTCGTCAGCGCCCCATCCTCCGGAAGACGAACCTTCTCCTCCAACGGCTCCACGCCACACGCCCCCAGCGACAAGGCCAGCGCAAGGCCCAGCCCCCACGACCACGGCATACCAGGACGGCTTCGCATCGAGTGTCTTCCCCCGAGGAGCAGGATGGAGCCCGGAATGGACCGTCCCCCCCATGGAATGAACGACACCTCTCCTTGCCCGCAACGGCTCTGCGCGCAACACCTTGATGGCCGGCGTCCTCAGACCACCAGCCGACAAGCGCTCGAGGACGATGGACACAATGTCCATGACATGCATTTGCCTGCCTCCGCGCGGCGCCGCCCCACGTGCACTCCGGCGACGCTGTGAGACGTTGGGCGACGGGCACCCCACGCTCCGCGCCGGCTACCGCATCCTCTTCTCCGGACCCCCCTTCGGAGGAACGCTCATGCGTGCCGTGCTCCTGCTGACCCTCATCCTTCCGCTGTCCCTCGCCCAGGCCCAGGGCCTCCAGGCCAGGCCAGGCCCCCTCGCCGTGCCGGCCGTCGCGGCGCCGCCGTTCGCCCAGGTCATCGAGCGCGAAGTGCCGGCCCTCATGAAAGAAGCCCGTATCCCAGGCGCGGCGGTGGGGCTGATTGCCGGAGGCAAGCTGGTCTACGCCAAGGGCTTCGGCTTCGCGGACCACGCGGGCAAGGTGCCGGTGACCCCCGACACGGTGTTCAGCGCCGCCTCCCTGTCGAAGCCGGTCGCCAGCTGGGTGGCGATGCGTCTGGCCGAGCAGGGCCGCGTGCAGTTGGATAAGCCCGTGGCCGATATGCTGTCGCCGTGGCCGCTGGCGCAGAGCCAGTTCGACCATCGACTCATCACAATCCGTCGCCTGCTGTCGCACACCGCGGGCACGACCTTGGGTGGGTATCAGGGGTGGCTCGACTTCAAGGAGCTGCCGAGCCTGGAGGAGTCGCTGGCCGGCAAGACGAATGGACGCGGCGCGGTGGAGCTGTTCGCACCGGTCGGTGCGAAACTCCAGTACTCCGGCGGCGGCTACACCCTGATGCAACTGGCCATCGAGCGGACCACGAAGCGCAAGTATTCAGACCTGGCGCGTGAGCTGGTGTTCCGGCCGCTGGGCATGAAACACAGCAGCGTCGCGATGACGCCGGAGGTGCTGGCCGTCGCGGCGCAGGGACACGGCGACGATGGTGCGCCGGTGCCGATGCGCTACTACGTCGAGCAGGCGCCGTCGACCTTGACCACCAACGTCCGCGACTTCGCCCGCTGGATGATTGCCGGCATGACGAACACCGCCGGCGCGCATCCACTGAGCCAGGCGCAACTGGCCCAGCTGTATACCCCCGCGGAACTGAGCACGCCGCGCGCGCCCGATGCGCCGGCCTACGGCCTGGGCCACTTCATCGAACGCCTCGGTGATGGCAGCACCGCCGTTGGTCATGATGGACGCAACCAGGCCGGCTTCCGCGCCTACTTCTTGATGCGTCCGCAATCCGGCGACGGCATCGTCTTCTTCAGCAACTCCCGCAGCGGCGTGGCTTTGGACCGCATCGTCTGCCTGTGGGGCGCCGACGTGGCCAAGGTCGATGCGGCGACGACCTGCAAGAAATAGCGTCGCGTTCTATCAGGTGCCTGGAGCTGCCTGGTTTTTCGCGGGGCAGCTTCAGGGACTTTCACCGACAGAAAGGTGCCAGGGCTTTTTCGTGCGCTTCGGGTTCCCATGAATCGCGGCTCGCGCATTAGCCGCCCGAAAAGAAATCCTTCGGAGGCAGTGCCCATGAGAGTTCGGAGTCTTGCAGCGGTCCTTTTCATCGTGTTGTCCGCCTGTTCCGCCGGCACCGTGGACGATTCCCCGCGCCAGGAGTCGCTCGCCGGTGAGCACCAGGCCCTCGAGGCGGGCGAGGTTTCGCTCTTCCTCGACTCGGCGCGCCCCACCATCGCGATGGACAGCGATACCGGTGCGGTGGAGCTGGGGATGAAGTTCCGCGTGTCCGTTCCGGGCACGGTCCGTGGCGTGCGCTTCTTCAAGGGAGGGGCCCAGAATGCCGGTCCGCACCGCGTGAGTCTGTGGAACCGGGCGGGCGCGAAGCTCGCGGAGGCGACCTCCACGAGCGAGACGACGACGGGTTGGCAGACGGTGCGCTTTGCTTCCCCCATCACCGTCATCGTGGGGACCACCTATGTCGTGTCGTACTACGCGGCGGCCGGACGGTATGGCGCCACCGTGGGTGGCTTCAACACGGAGAAGTCACGCGGCCCCATCCGGGGACTCGCATCGGGCGTGGACGGGGTCAACGGCGTCTATCGCTATGGCGGCGGCTTTCCGACGCAGGGCTACCAGAACACCGACTACGCCGTGGATGTGGTCTTCCTTCCGGACAGCACCGAGCCCTCGCCGGATACCCAGGCGCCGACCGCCCCCTCGGGACTCGTCGTGTCCGCGGCGTCCGCGAGCGCCATCAACCTGGGCTGGAATGCCTCCACGGACAATGTCGGCGTCGCGGCCTACGACCTCTTCCGCGATGGCGTGAAGATCGCCTCCACGTCGAGCCGCGCCTACACGGACACGGGACTCACGGCGGCCACGGTCTACAGCTACCTGGTGAAGGCGCGTGATGCCGCGGGCAATCTCAGCGCCGACTCGAACGCCGTCACGGCGACGACCGGCTCCAGCCCTCCGGCCGGCGGCTTTCCGAATGCGAGCAATACAGGCGTGCCGGCGGGAACGCAGCTCACGCCCTACACCGGACCGTGCTCCATCTCCGTGGCCAACACGCTCATCGACTCCAAGACGGTGAACTGCGACCTCACCATCCGCGCGGCGGGCGTCATCATCCGCAACTCGAAGATCAACGGGAGTGTCTCCACCGACGAGAACTCCACCGGGTTCTCCTTCACGCTCACCGACTCCCACGTCGACGCGGGTGACCGCATCGTCACGGGAGTAGGCGCCGTGAACTTCACCGCCGTTCGCGTGCACGTGCAGGGTGGCAATCGCTCCATCCACTGCTGGCACGACTGCGAGATTCGCGACTCCTACGTCCATGGCCAGATGACGGACGAGACGGGCACCGCGCACGAGTCCGGCATCCGGATGGGCCGGAATGTCACGCTCCGGCACAACACCATCATCTGCGACGCGCCGGACGTGCCGCCCGACGCGGGCTGTTCGGCGGCGCTCACCGGCTATGGCGACTTCGCTCCGGTGGAGAACAACCTGGTGGAGAACAACTTCTTCCCCGGCACGACGGGCGGCTTCTGCGCCTATGGCGGGTCGTCCCAGGGCAAGCCGTACTCGGGCGCGTCGAACAACATCCGCTTCATCGGCAATGTCTTCGGTCGCGGTCAGAGCGGGCGCTGCGGCTGGTACGGGGCCATCACCAGCTTCGACACCTCGGAGCCGGGGAACGTCTGGTCCAACAACACCTGGGAGGACGGAACGGTCCTTCCTCCGTCGAACTAGCGAGCAGCGTCAGGGCGGCATCCCGGAGGTCTCAATCGTGTCGCTCGATGGGGACCTCCACGCCCGTGGCCTCCCAGACGTTGCCCTCGGCGGACAGCTGCGTCTGGGTGCTCACGAGCACGGCACAGTCGTAGACCGTCCGGGCGCCGAAGACGTTGTTGCGCACCACCATGCCTTGAAGGCTTGTGCCGCCCGCATGTCCCAGGTTCACGATGCAACTGCCGCGGTCGAGCCGGTTGCGTTCTACCCTCACGTCGCGCGTGGGCCCCACTTGCTGGTTCACGAAGACCGCCGCGCCGATGTCTTCCCCCGGGCCATGCACGTTGCTGTCGTAGATGCCGATGTCTCGCCCCTCGAAGATGCTGATGCCGTACTGGGCGCCCACCGGGTCCAGTGCGTGGATCCACGAGGACTCCACCCGAGCGCCGGACCGCAGGCCCATCCCCACCACCACCCCATGCACGTCGAGCCGGCGCGCGGTGAAGCCTCCTCCCACCACGCCCCACTGGAGCGTCGAGGACTCCTCGGCGAAGACCTCGATGTCCTCCAGCAGGACGCCCGTCGCCCCTGAGACGTTGATAATGCCGTCAATCTCGCGGGGTACCGGCGCGTGCACGACACACCGGCGTACGGTGACGTCGTTCGCGCGGATGATGAGTCGACCGTGGATGTCCCGGTCCTCGAGCACGGCCCCCGGCGTGTCCAGCACGACGTCTCCCTCATGCCGGACCAGGGTCGCGCCCGGGGGGACGCCGGTATTCCGCGGGCCGGGAAGGCCCGGGTTGGCCCGGCAGGAGACGTTGGCGGGACAGGACTTGCACGCGCCGTCCTCGCACCGGAAGCCATCCGCGCATTCGATGGGTTCGGAGCACAGGGGCTGCGCGAGCCCGAGGTCCTCGAGCGCGGAGAGCTGGCCGAAGCTCCGCGTCCCTTCGCTCCAGGAACCGGCCATCGGGGCCGGGAGGCCATCCCGGGTCATCCGGACGAGGGAGGCGGGGCCACGGTGGCCCGGGGCCGACTCGGCGCGCATCTCCACCCGCGCGGGGACGGCGAGCGTCCGCATGGAAGGCTCCAGGGCATAAGCCACCCCCACCGACCAGCTCCGCACCCCCAGCTCCCGGAGTGAGACGGTCTCCTCGCTCTCGAGTGCTCCCGGCGGAAGGGTCACCCGGAGGCGACCATCGCGGGAGGTGACGGTGCCGCCTTCGCGCCCGATGACACGCACGTCGGGCCGCCCGCGTGCATCGAAGAGGCCTTCACCACACGCGCACGCGAAGAGGCCCAGGGCCGCGACGAGGAGGACGTCACGCATCAGAGTCGGAAGCCCAGGCCGGTGACGGCTTCGACCGCGGGCCGAAGGACCACGCGGTCATTCAGCCTGAACGAGGCGAGCTGTGCCTCCACCTCCGAGAACCAGGAGACCCGGCCCCCGAGGGGCAGCGCATGGGAGAGCACCGCCCCCACGCGTCCGCGGAACGCCGTCCCTTCCGACGTGCTCGCCACCGACTGCCGGACCGCATCCGCACCCAGCCGGCCACCGGCTTCGAGCCCCCGGACAGGAAGCCGCCAGAGCCACGCGACATCCCCTCCCAGGCTCCGGAGCGCATAGGGCAGCCCGGCATCCTGGCCCCGGCCGTCCTGGTATCTCGCGCGGAGCCGCAGCGTCTGGGATGTCCCCATCGCGACGTCCCCTCCCAGCACCAGCGCGGGCGCAAGCCCCATGCCCCGAAGTGGCGGCGTGTTGAGACCGACCGCGGCGAGCAACTCCAGCTCCCGTGCGACGGCCTCGCCTCCCTTCTCTCCGCGCTCGGCGAAAGGCCGCTGCGTCAGCGTGACGGTCGTGGCCGTCCGTTCCTCCCCGCGCCTGAGCGCGAAGGCGCCGGTCCGGACATCGTCCGCGGTCGTGCGAATCAGCCGGTAGCTTCCGGCACGCAGCGCGAGCTGCCGTGGCTTCACCGGGTCCTCTCGGAGCTCCAGCACCTCGCCGAGCCCCTCGTCGCGCACGACGAGCCAGCGTCTGTCGGGCTCCGTCCCCGGAGCGAAGACGAGACGCGCGTCCGCGTGGCGCAGCTCGGTGAGCACGAGTTCTCCCTTTCCCTTCAGGTCCAGGGCATACGTCGGGCGCTGCGCGACTCCGGAGACCTCGGCCGTGTGGGAGACGGTCTTCGCATAGGCATAGCGATAGGCTTCCTGGAGCGTGATGCGACTGTCTCCATCGGCGTCCGCGGCGCCGCGAAGCCCGGCCGTCAGGTGGTGCGTGAAGAAGCTCCCGCGCAGCTCCGCGCTCTCGAGCGCGTTCTCCCCTGGACCCGAGGACGCGAGAATCGCGGTCCCATCCGGGGACTCGTCGCTCGTGACGTCGAGCGCGAAGCCACCGGGAAGGGCCTTCGCCCCCTTCGGGGTGATGAGCCCTCCGGACCTGCACGCATCCACGAAAGCCAGTCGCACGTGCGCACGCGAGGCCCCGAGCAGCTTCCTCAGCTCGGCGAAGGAGAGGCTCTCGCTTCCCAGCTCCAGGCCCTGCTCCGTGGCATGCCCGGACCAGTAGAGGAGCAGCAGGTTTCGCCGCGAGGAGTGGCGGGCCGCTTCGGCGATGCGCTGTTCGAGCGCTCGCACCTCCGCGAGCAGCCGCGCGCGAGTGGGCTGATGAAGCACGCGCACGTCCTCGCCGTGAAAGCCCCCGAGCTCCTTCAGCGTGTCCGCGAAGCGCGAGGCATCCGCCTCCGCGAAGCGGAGCCGCGCGTGGCCCGGTGCGCCCACGTTGCCGCCGACCGCGAGAGCAAAGCGCCGTTCGGGCAACTGGGCCTTCGCGGAAGCCGCGAAGAAGAACACGAGGAGCAACGCAAGCCGGCTCATGGAGCGCCGCGCTCGAGCAACACCGTGGCGGTCCGAGCGCCGGGGATTTGAACTGTCGTGGAGTCCCGCACCGGGCTCCCCTGGAGAGCCTGCTCCACGACGGCCCAGCTCAGGGGCTCCCGCGACATCACCGCCCAGATTCGCTCCGGGCCTTCAGCCGCATCGAGCACCGCGCTGCCCGGAAGCAGCTGTGTCCCGTCCACCGCGAGTGGTGTCGTCCCTTCCGCGGGCACGAGGCGGGAGACGGCGCCCGTCGAGTCGACGGAGGCAATCCAGACAAATGCCGCCGAGCCCGGCGCGACCTGGAAGCGGAGCGCCTCTCCTGGTCGCACCCGCTCGCCCTGGGTCGCGGCTCGCGGCGCTCCCTGCCCTCCGATGTAGACGGTGAGCTCCTCGCCCTTGGTCGCATAGCGCGGGGACTCCGGGGGAGGGGAGCGGAGGAAGAACAGGGCGGCCGCGGCGAGGGCGGCCGCCGGCAGCAGTGGCGCCCATCGCGGCAGAGGCCGGGACCTGGCCTGGGTCTTCGCCATCCAGCGAGGGTTCTCGCGGGCGAACGCGCGCGAGGCCTCCTCGGCGGACCGCTCCCAGGTCTGGCAATGGGCACACCCGGCGATGTGCCGGGCAGTGGCGGGATTCGCGTGGAGCAGGTGCTCCTCGAGCGCGAGGTCGCTCGGGCACTGCGCCGTCCGTGCCGCGTTCATTCGAAGACCCCTCGGCGGGCGTTCGCCAGGAAGAGCTGGATGCGCTTGCCGACCGTCTTGCGCGAGAGGCTGAGAAGCTCGGCGGCCTCCTCCTGGGAGTGGCCATCGACGAGCACGAGCCACGCGACCATGCGCTCGTGCTCCGTGGCGCAGGAGAGCGCCTTGAGCGCCATCTGCCGGTCGGCCACCTCCGCGAAGCTGTCCGTGGGCGCGGGCGCGTCGTGGTTCAGCTCCGCCCCGCTCGCCGTCTCCCAGGCATCGTCGCGCAGTTGGGCGAAACACACCCGTGTCGCGACGACGTAGACCCAGCGCAGCTGTTCGGGCTCCGGAGGAAGCCGGGAGCGATGACGCACCAACTGCATGTAGACCTTCTGACAGGCGTCCGCGGCCTCATCCGAATTGCGCAGGATCTTCAGACACCGGCGGTAGATGGCCGGTCCCAGTCTGCGGCAGACCTCACTGAGGGCATCACCGTCGCGCATCAGGGAAATCCGATGAGGGGGAGGACATCTACCGCTGCGACACCGAGCGTACACCCAGCCTCCGAACGGCGGAAGACGGAGCGGCAGGGGCGGTTCAGCGCGCCGCGGTGCCGCCATCCGGGTTGGAGCCGGGGAGGTTGATGCCGAGCGCGTTCGCGAGGAGTGAGGGCGTCGCATCCCCCGGCAAGACGGAGGTGAGCCTCCCTTCCGCCCGGCGCTGACTCGCGCTCCTTCAGTGGGGGGAAGGCGGCTCGCCGTGAGCATCGATCACCGTCGTGATGCGCGTTTTGACGCACTCATGCAGGGTGGCCGAGCTTCTCCCTCTTCATGGGACGGTCCATCGTCCACGTTCGCCACGAAGATGGGCCTTTGCCGTTTCTACCGTGTCGCCGCGAGAGGCCCTGCTTCTCAGCTTGAGTTTATCGCTTTTGCTCAGGTCTCTCCAAGGCTCGAACATGTGCGAGGTTCGCGACTGCCAGAGAACAACGCCCCTCCAGCCACCTCTCAGCGACTGCTCGTGAAGAAATGAATCAAGCTTCTGAGTGAGTGATATGGGTTTCAGCTCTTTGCTGAGAAGAAAGTCGAGGATCGCAGGTTGTCTTGATTGAACGGCTCTGACGATGGAGGTCGCGACGACGACTGTGCGCTGGTTTGGAAAGGCATGCTTTGAGAGCATGGACTTGACGTCACTCAGCCGGCCTTCGTCCACGGCCTGGTATACTTTCTTGGCGACTTGCTTTTCGCGTGCGTTCGTGACGAGCCAGAGCGAGACCAATCCCGCGAAGGGTAGAAGAATCAAGAGCCAGTTAGTCCGCGTCTCCATGAGTTCAGCATATCGTTCGGCTGAGAGGGGCTGACAGAAATTGGGGGCACACCACGCCCTCCGGGCCCACGCCGGCGCTCGACCGACCACATGTGCCGACAAGGACTGGACGCCCCGAGGGGACAGGCCCAGGGCGTAGCCACCAGCGGAGCAAACTTTCATGATGGACCAGGCAGGCCACATGGCCCCGCGACTCATCGCGGGGGCGCGGGCCTGGCGCCTGAACGAGGACAGACCGTGGAATCCCGAGACCTCTCCGCACCCGCCTGGTCGGCGTTCAAATCCTGGCTGCTCAAGTTGCCCGGCGTCCCCATCTCCCGCCTCCGGCTCCTGACTGGCGGCTGTCCGGCGGAAGAGCTGCCCGCGCTCGCGAAGGAACTCAAGCGCGTGCGGACCGACTTCAAGAAGCGCCCCAATGAGGTCTCTGCCCCCGCGGATGAGGGACTCCGGAAGGACTACGCGGCGCTGGGTGTGCCCTGGTCCGCGTGGAGCGAGGTGGCGAGCGAGGTCCAGCGCGACCTGAAGCGCAAACGGTACGCGCGCTGGACGGGGGTGGATGCGCTCGAGTTCCCCGAGGGGCCTTGCACCGCGGACCTGGTGACCGTCGTGTTGTTCGGAGGCGTGGAGCAGGCACGACCCCATCTGCTGCGCCGCGCGTCGCTCGCCGCGGGCTCGCTGGAGGCGCTGTGGTGCCGGTGGCTCGCGGGTGAGCCGCTCGAACCCGAGACGCTGCGCGCGTTCGCGGGTGCGCCGGAGCAACTCGCCGAGCCCCTCTACACCCCAGGCATTGAAGAGGTGCTGCCGCTGTTCTTCGTCGAGCCGGACACCGCACGCGCCGAGCGGGCGCTGGAGGTCGCCTCGGCGAAGTTGGGCTCGTCCCGGGCGCAACCGTTGATGGACTTCCTGCGCTCCCTGCTCGGACTGTGGCGTCAGGACACTTCGGTGGAGGAGGTGAGGGCGCGCTTCGATACGAGTGTCGCGACCCTCTCACCCTCCGAGGTCGCCCAGCTGAGCGCGCCCGCCTATCTCTATGGCCGATACATCGAAGCACTCCCTCCGCACGTGCTGCTGGAGCGGGTGGGCTCGCGTCTGGAACGCATCGCCGTGCCTGCCCGGGTCGCGGATGTCCAGCCCGTCATGGAGGCCCTCGCCGCGCTCGAGGAGTTGACGGCCCTGGGCCTGGGCCTCCGCGTGGAGCAGCGGCCCGGGAATGTTCTGCTCTCCGCGCAGGAGCCGGAGGCTGGGGGAGGGGACGAGTTCCTGTAGCGCTGGTGTATGGGCGATGTGCGTCATCCAGACGGATGACGCCAGGGCGCGCCCGAGCAAGCCGCTCGATTATCTCATTCCACACAGACGCCATACACATGGCGAGTTAAGCTCGAAATCAGTCTATTCCAGCTTTTGATGCGATAGACTTCAGGGCATGAGAGAACCTTCCAGCACGCGAGCGGCGGCTTGGAGTCTGGCCATCATGGGGGTGTTCATCGGCGCCTGCGGGAACGCGCCCCAGGCCGAGCGCGATGAAGCGCAGCCCGCGCCTTCCTCGATGCCGGCGTCCATGCTCTCGGTGGTCCCGCTCTTCGACTCCAGCACCCCGCTGGAGCCCGCGGTCGTGGTGGATACGCCGACGGCGCTCATCACCCGCCTCGCGGACCGGTCGCGTGATCGCCACGCCCGTGAAGCGCAGTTCCAAAGCTACGAGCACTACCTGCCGCTGTACTTCGAATACCGCACCCACGGCATTGAGATCATCGACAGGGTCGCCAAGGGGGGCGGCGACATCACCGTCAACATCACCACGCTCTGGCCCTTGGACACGCCGGACTTCCGCGCGTTCTACCAGGGGCAGGCGGTGCTCTCTCAGTATTGGTTCAACGTGGACATGACGCAGGTGGATCCACTGCGCTACACGGCCACCATCAATTACAATGCGAAGGAGAACCGGCGGATCCAGGTGGGCGACCGCATGGAGATTGAAATCAGCCCGTTCCTGCTCCCTCCCGTCGTGGGACGCGCCAACTATTACGGGACGGCGTTCCTCTACATCGTGGGCCAGGGCGGCATGGTGCCCTGGGAAGGAAGGGGCTCGAACCTGGACTCGTTTCCCCTGCCGGAGACAGCCTGGCTGGGGGGGCGCACGACGCTTGGCTACAGCTACTCGAACGAGCCGGCGCACCTGTTCAAGCAGATGGCGACGAACACGGCGCCAGGGAACGCCCAGCCATTCGTCGAGGGGCGGCGCCTGCATCACACCGACTTCAGCGATGGCTCCCACTCGGAGGTTGGCAACCCAAGCCTCACCGCGCAGCAGAACAAGCTCGGGCCCTCCTATATCGGTCGCAGCTGCGTGGCCTGCCACACCAACAATGGCCGCGGGCTTCCTCCCGACCCGGCGACGTCCGTGTATACCTTGCGGTTCTATGTGAATGACGCGCCCTGGGCGGACCTTCACTACAAGCTCAACGGAGGCGCCCAGCAGAGCTTCCGGATGGCGCATGACAGCTCCAACGCGAACACCCATCTCCTCAAGAACATCCCGGCGGGCACGGCCGTCCAGTACCACTTCACCATCGGCAACACCTCGGGGGGGCTGAGCACGACGTCCCCGGTGAGCTTCACGGTGAACGGCGGTGGTGCCAGTGGAGGGAATCCTGGCCACGTCGTCCTCGCGCCTCCTCTCCTCTATACCGTCAGAGTGGGAGCGGTCGGCACCACCGTGACGGCGCATCCTGCACTGGGGTGGGTCCTGCAACCGCAGAGCACCAACGGGAGCCCCGAGGGCAACGTGAGCATCTCGGGCTGGGCGGTGACGGGCGGCACGTTCGGTGATGGCACGGGCTATCAGTTGCGGCGCCCCCTCTACAGCTTCACGGGGCCCGTTCCCACGTACCATTCGGCCCGAATCACTCCGCCCCTGGTCGGGATGGGACTCTTGGAGGCGCTCGATGAGACCATGATTGCCAGCCTCGCCGACCCCAACGACGCCAATGCCGACGGCATCTCGGGTCGCATGCAGACCGTGGTTGATCCACAGACGGGCCAGCCGCGCATGGGGCGCTTCGGTTGGAAGGCGGGCAAAGCGAGGCTCAGGCATCAGATCGCGAGCGCGCTCAATGTCGATCTTGGCGTCACCACGTCTGTCTTCCCGGTTCCGGATTGCGGCTCGGGACAGACCTGTGCCGGAGCAAGCACCGAGTTGGCTGACGCGGACCTGGATAGGATGGTTCGCTACGTCGCCCTGCTCGGGGTCCCCGCGCGCCGCAATCTCAATGACGCTGTGGCGCTTCAAGGGGAGGGCCTCTTCGGCAGCGTGGGCTGTGCCCGGTGCCACGTCGCGACGTTGGCGACCAGCCCGTATCACCCCCACACCGAGCTGCGCAGCCAGGTGATTCGTCCCTACACCGACATGCTGTTGCATGACATGGGACCGGGGCTGGCGGACAACCTCCCCGAGGAGGGGGCCACGGGAGCGGAGTGGCGCACGCCACCTCTTTGGGGCATTGGCTTGACGGCTGGCGTCAGCGGCGGGGAGGCCTATCTGCATGACGGCCGTGCGCGCAGCCTCTCCGAGGCCATCCTGTGGCACGGTGGCGAAGCTGAGTCCTCCAAGGAGGCCTTCCGCACCCTGGGCGGCTCCCAGAGGGCGGCCCTGCTCAAGTTCATCCAGTCACTCTGACGGGAGTGATATTGGTGAGGGCAAGGAGCAGGACATGACCATCACCATCACCGCCTTTGAACGCTCACCTGATCGCGGCAACGGATTGGCGCGGGACATGCGGGTGCGCTGGGCGCTGGAAGAGGTGGGCCAGCCCTACGACGTCCGTCTGCTGTCGTTCGAGGCGATGAAGGAGCCCGCGCACAAGTCGCTGCATCCGTTCGGTCAGATTCCGACCTATGAGGAGGGCGATCTCGCTTTGTTCGAGTCCGGCGCGATTGTCTTCCACATCGCGGAGCGCCATGCCGGCCTGCTGCCGGAAGACGCGAATGGCCGGGCGGGCGTGATTGCGTGGATGTTCGCGGCGCTCAATACGGTCGAGCCGCCCATCTTCGACCGCAGTCTGGTGATGATTCTCGAGCGCGACCAGCCCTGGTACGAGCATCGCCTGCGCGCGCTGGACACCCTCATCCGGAAACGGCTGGATGATCTCTCCGCGTTTCTCGGCGACGCGGACTGGCTAGGCGGCGCCTTCAGCGCGGCCGACATCCTCATGGTGACGGTCCTGCGCAGACTGCAGACGTCGGGCATTCTCGAGGCGTATCCGAACCTCGCCGCCTATATCGCCCGCGCCGAAGCGCGGCCCGCCTACAAGCGTGCGTTCGCCGCGCAACGAGCGGTGTTCAACGCCGCCCCGCGGACCGCGTGACGGCACGGGCCCGCGCCGGGTCAGGGCTGCAGCGCCAGTCGAAGCGCGTCGATGAACCCGGGCCTGGGGTCGTTGACGGGACGGTTCTGGTCGTCCTCCGGCTCCTGCGCCCACTTCCTTCTGCGTCTTGAATAATCCCTCGCCCTTGTCGTCCAGGACGGCGCGCAGGTCGCTGTAGCCGTACTTGCCCTCTTGCTTGAGCTTCTCCATCGCGGTGACCACCTGGTCGCCCGAGACGCCGTGGCTCAACCTCAGCGACACGAACCGCTGCGTTCCGGACTTCGCGCGAAGGCAGTGCGAGAACTACAGTCACAGACGGCCCATGCTTTCATTCCTCCTGCCACTCCTTGTCGCCATCGCGCCCGCGACCTCCCCGGAGATTTCGTCGGCGAACCTCAAGAAGACCCCCGCCTTCCAGGACTGGCGCGGCGGACGCTTCCTCTTGGAGGAACTCTGGGTCGAACTCCCGGAGGCCGGACTTCGCGTGGGCTACTTCGTCGTCCCCAGCCCACGGACCCGCGAGTCCTCGGATACTCCTCCGTTCCATGACGCCTTCTTCGTGGTGGACCCACGCACGGGGCAGCCCGTTGCCCCGGCCGTGGTACGAACGAGTCAGCCCCTCAATGGCTGTCCGGAGATGGGCAAGGTCTCTCGGCTTACCCCCGAGCCCGAGAGCGCGACCTCCGCCGCGGTCCGTTTTGGCAATGGTGCTCAGCGGTGTCTGCTCCGGCTACGGCGCGTGAAGGAGGCCTGGGTCGTCTCCCTCTTCCCGGATGAGGCCCGCTCCCCCGTGGAGACCTTCCCAGCGGCGGCTGCCGCCCTGGAGAAGGTGCTGGGTCCCCGGGACGGAGGGGCTCATAAGCTCAATTGGTCCTACCTTCCCAACTCCCGCTGGCTGCTCGCCGCGTCCCAGAAGGAGTGCGGCCTGTGGGTCGTCGACAGCCTCACCTCCGAGGTGAACGCCACCGCCAGCGAGGCGATGACCCGGGAGCTCTGCGGGTGTCTCGATGAGACCATCTCCTTCGGAGAAACGGAGTTCGAACTCCCCCAGACGGTGTACTCCATGAGCTGGACGGGCGGAGGCACCGCGCTTCCGACCTGTGATTGCACGTTCGCGCAGACGGGCGAGGCTGGCGTCAAGTGCTCGGCGTACATGGGGCGCGAATACTCCCTCCCGGAGTTCGAGGAGATGGCAGAGGACGGAAGGCTGACGAAGAAGTGGGAGGACGAGAACCTGAATGAGTTGGAGGATTTCCGTCGCACCCACCAGGGCCTGCTCGCCGCTAACGAGGAGGCACTCACTCAGTGGAGAGCGGGGCAGCAGAAGGCGGCGCTCGCAGCGTGGACCACACTGTACCGGACATGGCTCGAGAGCGGCCGGCTCACCATTGAGGGCACCCTGGCCGCGATCACCGTGGAGGACGCCAGCCTGAGGAAGCAGATGAACCAGCAGTTGAATGCGACCATCGACCTCCGGGCGGAGATCCTCAACAACCTCGGCTTCGCGCTGTGGTCCCAGAAGGAGTGGTCACAGGCCGAGGCCGTCCTCGACGAATGCCTGGCGCTGCTCACCGAGACGGGCCACGAGCGCAACGTGCTCCACCTGAATCGGGGCGATTTGTTTCGGGACATGGGGAAGGGACCTGAGGCCATCAAGGCCTATCGGTCCTTCCTGCAGCGCAAGGGCACCGCGGCTCAACGCAAGCACGCGGAGCGAGAATTGCGGAAGCTGGAGCCGGGTTCGAAATGACAGTCTGGATGCCGGGACTCACGTCTGTCAGGGCGCGAGGAACGGCAGCAGCTCTCCAGCCTTCTGCCACATCACCGCTGGATAGGCCTGCGCCGAGCTGAAGCCCTTGTTCGTGAAGAGGTACTCGTAGGTGGACTGGTACGACGCCTTCCAGCCGTAGCCGGAGTGGTCGGTTTCGTTCCACTCCGCCTGCGGGATGCCCATCGCCTGGAGCGCCGTGCCGAGCCACTGGTTGTAGAGGAGGCCCGACCACAGGAAGCTGCCCTCGCTGCCCGTGCTCGAGTCGCCGCTCACCTTGCGCGTGATGTTCCGGTAGTCGCAGTAGTTGCCCGTCTTGAGGGCGCCCCCCGCGCTCCCGGCCGTCACCACCGGGACGGAGAAGGAGAAGTGGGGTGTGTTGCCGTTCTCCTGCCCCCACGCGAGCAGCGAGTCATCCAGCAGGGTCCCGCCCGCGCCGTTCGAGAACCGCTCGAAGCGGGAGACGAGGTCGAGGAACACTTGCGAGAAGAAGACCTGGTTGAACTGGACCACCAGGTCCTGGTTCGCCCCGGGCACGGTCGAGGGATGAACGACGTTGTTGTGCCAGTCCTCGCCTTGGGGCGCGCGAGGGGTGAAGGTCAGGTTCTGGTTGTGCTCGTCGATGCTGATGGTGGCGACGCGACAGACGCCGCAGTTCATCGCCACGGCGAGCACTTCGTTGATGAGCCGGAAGTACTCGACGTTCTTCGCGGGGTCTCCCGCGAAGGAGCTGGAGTTTCGCAGCGACAGGTTGTCGGTGGTGGGACGGGCCGGCACCTGGCAGCCGGTGCCGGTGGTCTCCAGCCGGCGCTGCAGTTCCGCGACCGCGTCGATGTGCTGGTCCAGTCGCCCCCTGTCCTCGGCCGAGAGCCGACCGTTGCCGTTGCGCAGCCGCCGGTAGCTTTCGAGGACCTTGTCCACCACGGGAGTCCGGGCGGTGCCGGGACTGCTGCTACCGGCCAGCAAGGTGTCGAAGAGGGCGAGCGAGCTCTCGGTGCCGCCGATGGAGCTGGAGGCGACTCCGGAGGAGCGAACCCCGGGGGTGTTGTATCCCCAACTGCCGGTCGAGGTGCTTGCGCCGGCGATGGCGACGCTTCGCTTCCGGACGGAGGCGACGCTCGGGTAGAAGGCCGGTGAGTAGGCCATCACCTGGTCGATGGTCGCTCGAGGTGAGCCGGGCCTCTGCTTGTCGAAGTCGTAGTAGCCCAGCGGGGCGCCGAAGTTGTGACCCATGTACAGGGGGAAATCGAGTCCCCGCAGGATGTTCATCTTCGAGATGAGCGTGGGCGTGAGCACGGACGACTTCGCGGTCAGCACCCGGCTGATGACCGCATCTCCGTTCGCCTGGGCCGTCGCGGCCAGGTCTCCCCGCCGGACGTCGTGGTCCGCGTAGAACAGGGACTGCGTCAGCGCCGGGTCCCCCGGCCACATGCTCGCGCCAAAGATGGCGCCGTGGGGGGTGCGGAAATGCACGAAGGACTTCGGGCGCCCGGCGGCCTGGGCCTTCGCTTCGCGCGGGCTCAAGAGCGATGGGAGCAGCGGCAACGCCAGCACGGCTCCGCCCGCGCCGCGCAGGAACATGCGGCGGTCCCATCGGAAGACAGGTGTGTTGCTCATTGGAAGCTCCTCTGCTTGAACGTGGGATGCTGGACGACGGTCTTCAGCAGGTCGGCCATCGGTGCGCCGCTGCGCGCGACCGTCTCCATCTCTGAAAGAAGGCACCCATCGCGGGAAGTGGACTCCACGCGAGCGTGCGCGAAGCGGAAGTAGTGTTGCGCGACGCAGGACTCGAAGAGCTGGCTGTCGTCAATCATCCGCGACAGCTCCGAGGCGCTGGAGATGACGCGTTGCTCGGAGTCGTAGAGCAACACGTCCGCCGAGGTGTCCACGGAGGGGGTTGCCGTCTCGTGGCCCTGAGGGTTGAACAGCCGCTCCACGTCGCGCTCCCGTCCGAGCGCGTCGAACCCTTCCAGCACGAAGCCCGGTGGATTGATGGTGTTGTTATGACATCCCCCACAACTGCCTCCGGAGGTGAGCTGGCTCACCACCTGTCGCGTCGTCATGCGCTCCGTCGGCGCGGGCGGCCTGGTGCTGGCGTTGGGCGGAGGGGCCCCGACTTGCTGGCAGAGCAGGGCGTTTCGCACCAGGTAGCCCCTGTGGATGGGCCGCGTCGACGGGGTCCCCGTGGCCAGCAACGCCGCGCGGGTCAGCAGTCCGCCGCGGTTCTGGGACGGCATGACCGGCGCCGGACCGGAGCCACTCCAGACGGGGACACCGTAGATGCCGGCCAGGAAGGGGTCCGCCGTGTAGGACCTCTTGTCATGAAGGAAGTCGCTCACCGTGCCACCGGACACGACGGTGTTCCAGGCGGAGAGTTGGACGTCCTCGAACATCGCGGTGCGCGTGGCGTCCAAGGGCATCTGCGCTCCGACGAAGGACCGGTAGACCGGGTCGTTGCGGAGCGCCTCCAGCGACGGCAGCTCCTCGAGCCGCAGCCACTCGCTGACGAACTCGTCCAGGGAGCCTCGCAGTTGGGGGCTCTTCATCATCCGGTCGAGCTGGGCGCTGAAGCCGCTCTCGGTCAGGAGCGAGCCATCGGTCGCCGCGGCCCAGAGCGCGTCGTCCGGAGGCGCCTGCCAGAGCTGGTAGGACAGCTTCGCGGCCAGCTCGAACGCGGAGAGGGGGCTCACCGGCTGGCCGGCGGCGGTGCCGTGCTCGACGCGGTAGAGGAACCAGGGCGAGTTCAGGACGGTGGTGATGACGTCCGCCACCGCCGCCCTGTTCACCGGCGTGGCCCCGGCGATGTCCGCGAAGGCGGTGACCTCCGCCGTCGGCAGCGGGTAGCGCAGGACGCGGGAGCCCCATCCCCGGATGAAGGTCTCCAGGCAGGCCCGGTCGTTGGCGGTCTGGCTGTCGCTCGCGCAGCTTCCCAGGAGCGCGTTGCGGCGCGCGTCGGTGCTGGTGAGTTCCTGGGCCACGGCGCTGCCCAGGTCATACATGACGTCGATCTGGGTCTGCTGGATGGACTGGTCCAGCCGGCTGAAGCCACCCTTCAAGTCACCAGGCGCGGGAGTGCGCTGGTCCGTGGGGTAGCGGGCAAGGAGGGGGGCGAGGTTCGCCCAGAGGGCGTCGGCCTCGTTCGGCAGCGCACGGGCAATGGAGAAGCGAAGCGAGTTCATCACCTGCGTCCGGGACAGCCGTGGAAACGGAAGGTCCGAGGGGACGGCGCTCGCGTCACAGGAGAACTTCGCTGGCGCCGGACGGACGGAATCGGACGTGGCCGGCGGAGGCGGATCCGGGTCGTTTCCGCCGGGGTGATGGGTGTGCTGGGCGGAGCCCTCACAGGCGACCACGCCAGCGCAAAGAAGCAGGATGCCCACGGAGCGAGGAAGCGTCATGTCCCTGGCTACGCGCGGGGCCGAAAATACTTTCCTGCCCGGTGGGCCACCGGCGACGGTACTCTCGCCATCACCGCATGCTTGCTCTGCTCTGCGCGTTCTCCCTCGTCGCCCTGACCCAGTCCCCGGTGGTGTCGGTGTCGTTCGACCTGCGCGCGCTTCCCGAGCAGGACTATCGGCGGTGGGACGCGGTGGAGTTGGAGCGCAAGGTGGCCCTGCGGCTGATTCAGGAGGGCTTCGCGGTCGTCTCCCCACAGAGTCCGGCCCAGCTTCGACTGCGTGCGAGCCGCACTCCCGAAGGGCTGTTGCTCGAGGCCGTCGGGCCGCTGCAACGGGTGGAACAGGGCGTCCGAGTGGGACGGGGTTCCATCGCGGAGCTTCATCTGGAGGTCGCACAGAAGCTCTCCGAGATGACGCGGGCGGTGCAGCCCGAGCCGGAGCCGCCCGAACCGGAGCCGCCTCTGCCCGAGTTCGTGCTCCAGCCTCCCGTGGAGGTGGCTGCCGCCCCAGAGCGCCCCGAGTTGGACCTGGGCCTGGGGCTGGGGACGCTCTGGCACGGACCTGGAGTCGATCCACACCTCCTGCTCTCCGTCAGGCGGGGCCTGGGGGCCTTCGGCCTGGAGGCGGAGGCGGGGCTCGGGGTGTCCCGCGATGCGGCGCTGACCGTGTTCGAGGCGCAAGGTGGCGCCTTCTTCAGTTATCGGCTCCCCGTGGCGGAGCGCCTGCAGCTCGAACCGGGTGTGGGCGCGGGCCTCGTCCTCCACGCCTTCCGACTCGAGGACGCCTGGGCGTCGGGCCGGACCGGTACCCAGGTGTCTCCCGCGGGCTGGGCCCGGATGAAGCTCCGGTGGCGGTTCACCGAGCGTCTGGCGGCGGAGTTGCGCGTGGCCCTGGGGGTGCTGCGGCCCGTGACGCATGTGCGCGAGGGCGAGACACTGTGGTCTCGGGGAGGGGTGAGGCTCGAAACCGGCGCCCAGCTTTCTTGGGGGCAGTAGCCTCCGAGGAAAGTTTCTCCCGCTTCAATCGTAGGTTCGCAGGTGATGGATGTCGCGTGCTCCGCACTCAAAGGCCCCGCTCGCCCTGCCTGCCCGGCCTGTGTCATTCGACACGCTCTACGAGGAGCACGCCGAGGACGTCTACGTCTGGGCCATGCGGTATGCGGCGGGTCGGTCGGGCTGGGCTGAAGACGTCGCACATGACGTCTTCCTCAAGGCGTGGGAGCACCAGGCCTGGCTGCGCGAGGAGGATGTGAGGGGCTGGCTTTTTCGAGTCACGCAGAACGTGGCGTTCTCCGCCCTGCGGCGCGAGAAGACGTTCCGACAGCGCATCGCCGAGCTCTTGTTTCCTGTGCACCCCGCGGAGACGGAGTCCACGCCGGAGGCGGCCCTCGTGCGGCGCGAGGCGTTGCGCAGCGCCACGGCGACGTTGGACCGCTTGCCGGGGCAGGAGCGGGTGGTGATGACCTTGAAGCTTCTGGACGACCTGAGCCAGCGCGAGATTGCCCAGCTCCTCTCGCTGTCAGAAGGCTACGTGTCGAAGTTGATCAGCCGCGCCCAGGGCCGTCTGACGGCCTGGGGATGGAAGGTGGATGATGGCTCCCCGTGACTTCCGTGCAGAGCTCCGGCGTGAAGACCCGCTCCGCCGCGAGCAAGGGATGCCACCCGCCGTCCGGGCCCGACTGTGGTCGCGGCTGCGGGACTCACGCGCGCCGAAGTCCGCATGGCACAGGCGTCCCGTGTTCTGGGGACTCGCCGCGTCGGCGGTGGCGCTGGCCTTCGCGGTGTTCTTCATGCGGGCCCCCTCCGCACGCTCTCTCGGGGGACTCGAGGTCGCGCGGGCCAGTGTGGACCTCATGGCGCGGGAAGATGCCGCGGGTGTGATGATTGAAGGGGGCGAGGCCGCCCTGATGGACGTGGCCCGAGGCATCACCCTCAGGAACCAGGGGCCGCTCGTCGTTCGTCGTGAACCCTCCGGCGTGCGACTGGTCCACGGTCGCGCGGAGTTCTCGGTGAATCACCGCCAGCCAGGCGTGCCTCCTGCCGTCGTGCTCGTGTCGGGCGGCGCCATCGAGGTGATGGGCACGCGCTTCACGGTGGAGGAGCGGGGAGGGGAAGGCACCGTTACCCTGCACGAAGGTGCCATTGCCTTTCGTGGGCTCAGTGGCGCGGTGGTTCCCGTGGGGGTGGGGCAGACGTTGGCGTGGCCGGTGGCCGTGCCCTCCGAGCCAGCCCTTCCGGAGCCTGCGCCTCCCGAGTCGGGAAGGCCCGCACCGCTGGCGGCGCCCAGCCCGAAGCTTGCTCCCACGCGCGTTCCCTCCACACCGGTTCGTGCTCCGAGCGCGGAGGACGTCTTGCGAGAGCTGGAGGTCCTTCGCGGTCGGCGCGAGTTCGAGCAAGCGGCGAGGTACCTCGAGGAGGCGATGCGCAAGCAGCCGGTGGCGACGCGGGAGCGCCTGAGCTTCGAGCTGGGCTCGTTGCTGACGTACCAGCTCAAGGACGCGCGGCGTGCCTGCTCCCACTGGGCTCGGCACGAACAGCAGTTCCAGCGCGGGCACTACGCGGAGGCGGTCCAGCGTGCCCGTGGGACGCTGGCCTGCGAGGGCCGAGACCGCGAGAGCGCGCGATGAAACGGGGAGGCTGGAGCCTGCTGTGGCTGGCAGCGGCGCTGACCGCGTGCGAGCCCGCCATCATCGACCATTCGGCGACGTCCAATCTGCTCGATGCCGAGTCGGCTTCCCTGGAGACGGGGCCTGGCGCCTGGATTGCGTGGTACGGCGTCACCGCTTCGAGAGCGTCCACCGACGCGAGAGAAGGTGAAGCAGTCCTGCGCGTGGAGGTGACCGAGCCGTATGGCTGGGGCGTGCACCTCGACAACTGGCCCGGGTTCGCCGCATCCCCGGGGGCGCACCGCGCTTCGTTCTGGGTGCGCGGGACGTCGGAGCGCTCCCCGGTCGCCGAGATGCGGGTCAGCTGGCGGGATGCAAGCGGCCGGGAGCTGCAGTCGGACCTGCTCTCCAGCCCGGTGCTTTCCTCCAAGTGGGTCCGGACCGCGCGCGAGCTGACGGCTCCAGCGGGAACGGAACGGATGTCCGTGGCAGTGACTGGCGCCGAGGGCGTCCTTGGCGAGGTCATCGAGCTGGATGTGCTGGTCGTTCAGGCATTGAGCGCACCTTGAGCAGCTCCTGAGCCTCCACTCTTGGCTTGGGTGGTGTGTCAGTGAACACAAACTTGCCCCGCATGTTTAGCGTGGTATTCGTGTTTGTGGGTTCTTGAGAGGAGCGCGCCGCTATGATGCAGCGACGATGGGTGTCTTTTGGATTCATTGGGGCAATCTTGCTTCTTGCCGCGGCTCCAGCATATGCGGCGGGGTGGGTGGTCTGCGGCACGCTGAGTCAGTTCGAGACCGACAAATGCACGCTCCCGGGTTATCCGCCCGCTCAGTATGAGTACGCGATTGTTGATCTCACGGACGAGCCTATCCGGGTCATGTGCAGTTATTGGAACCATGGGGCGCGCGTCTACAATGTGTCGCCATTTTTCGTGAATGCCGATAACCCAACCGTCGACCAGTATTGGGGCGGGTTTGCCTATTATCGGGGGACCCAATCGCCCGGAGACAATTGCCCGGGCGGCGGGTGGGTTCATAAGTATTGGTTCTTTTATGACGGCGGCAAGATTGGCATGCCGGGTGGGCGCGGCTGCCTGAATCCTCAAGTCTGGTGCCGCGCGCGGTGATGCGGAGAGGGCCTCCTCGCCAATGGGGCGTGGCCCCGAGCACGAGGAGGCCCCTGGGGGCGTCGATCAGAAGATGCCCTGTCCCGGCGTGAGGATGCGGTCCGGGTCGTAGCGCCCCTTCGCGTGCTCGAACCGCTCCCAGGCGGGGTGGAAGTGGCGGCGCCAGTCGCCGGAACTCATGGGCACGGCATCCACGGGATAGATCTTCCCGCCGATGGCCGTGAGCCGGTCGAAGATGGCGCGGTTCTTCCGCACGAGGGAGTCGACGTTCTCCGGCGTCGGTGGAATGGCGGTGCGCAGCAGCGAGAAGAGGAAGACGTGTCTGTCGTTGGGCGTGCGCAGGAAGGGCGCGGTCAGCTCCGAGGCGCGGAAGGGGTAGAGCAGGATGGGCCCCTGTCCCATGTCGGCCTCGGTGGTCTGCGAGAGGACCTCCTGGACGAAGGCCTCGGCGGACCGGGCGGGGACGAACATGTCCAGCCACGGATGGGGGAAACCCCAGACGCCGAGTTGCTTGAGCAGCTCGACCAACGGCGCGAGCCGGTTGGCGAAGTCGAAGTAGCTGCCATCGCTCACCTGGAGCGTTCCCGGCTGGAAGCCCAGGCCCGCGAGCAGTCTCGCATCGTGCGGCTCCGAGCCCGGGGTGAAGTACTTCACCACCTCGAGCTGATACGCCCGGCCCCCGTTGGAGGTGACGGCGGAGCCCTCGACGTAGTCGAAGCGACCGTCCTCGATGAGCCGCCGCTGGTCCTCCATGAAGCGGTGGAGGTCGCTGTACAGCGCGGTGTACGTCCGGGCGCGGGGCGGCACTTCGACGAGCCGCACCTTCGCGCGCACGATGATGCCGAACTGGCCCAGTCCCGAGCGCACGGCGTCGAACAGGGGCCGCTCACGCCAGCGCGAGCACCGCACGAGCTCTCCCCGGCCCGTGACGACGTCCATTTCCAGGACGTTGTCCACCTGGAGGCCCCAGCGAAACGCCTGTCCGCCGATGCCCCCCGCCGACAGCGTCCCACCGATGCTCAGCTCGATGTAGTCGGTCAGCACCGGCGGACTCTTGCCGCACGGAAGCGAGGCCTGGAGCAGCTCGTGCCACCGGACGCCCGCATCCACCCAGGCGCTGTCCTCGTCAATCTCGTGGATGGTCGACAGCGTGGACATGTCGATGACGATGCCCGCCGCCACCTGGGATTGGCCGAAGGTGCTGTGACTCTCACCGAGGCCCCGAGCGGCGGCTATTTTCAGGCCCTGGCGCCGCGCGAAGCGGACCATGGCCACGATGTCCTTCACCGAGCCCGGAACGAGCACCGCCCACGGCGTGCGGTGGAGGATGTGGCCGAAGTCCTCCGAGGCCGCGGTCCGCGACGCCGTGTCCATCAGCAACTCGCCATCGAGTGGCGGCAGCGGGGCCGAGCCCGCCTCCAGCGTGGAGGCCCAGCTTCGGCTCAGGGGATTGAATGCCACGGCCACCAACGCACCTTGGAGCAACGTCCTCCGGGAGACGGTTCGACTCGACATTCACTCCTCCTTCTTCGTCGGAGACTTCTAGCCCGAGGCTGCTTCCCCCAACAATTGCCCTCTCCTCGGGCGCGAACGCATGGTGTGCAACGCACCCGTTCCGGGCATGGAACGAACGGGAACCGGTCCGCGCCACGGCTCACGCGGCGGACGTACTCCGGCGGTAGCGTCCAGGGCTCATCCCCGTCCAGCGCAGGAAGGCGCGTCGCAGGGCTCGTGCATCCGAATAGCCCACGCGCTCCGCGATACCCGCGACGTTGAGCGAGTCGTCGGCAAGCAGCCGGCGGGCCTTCTCCAGGCGGACGCCCTCGGTCACTTCGCGGAATGTCCGCCCCTCGGCCTTGAGTCGGCGCTGGAGGCCGCGCGGGCTCATCCCCAGGCGCGCGCACACACTGGCGAGTGACGGTTCTCCTCGCTCCACTTCCTCTTCCACCTGGGCCTGGAGCCGCTCACGCCAGCCCACGGGGCGCGTCGCCTCGCGGGCCAGCAGGTCCACGTGGCGAAGGAGCAGGGCGTGCAATCCGCCATCCGCCTGTCGCAGGGGGAGGGAGAGCATGTCCCGGGGCAGCGTGAGCGTGCAGGACTCCTGACGGAAGGCCAGTCGCGTCGTGCCGAAGGCCTCGGCGAGGACGTTCCGCCCACGTGGGGCCGCCTGGGTGAAGCCTACCTGGAAGGGAATCAACGGCTGGCCAGTGGCCTCGCGCGCGAAGGTCAGGAGCCGCGCGAGCGTGAACTCGGCCTCCTGCCGTCCAGGCCCGGCGGGGCGGTTCGGGCAGCGGTAGCGCAGCGTCGCGCGGCTCTCCGACAACGTGAGATTGAGTTCGGCGCCATCATGCAGCAACCGCAAGTGACGGCTCGCGAGGTGGAGCCCCGCCCCCAGGGTCGCGGCGGTCCGGCACAGATAGTCGAAGAGGTCGAACTGGCCGGGCTCGAAGGTCGTGGCCAGATGGAGCCCGAAGTGCGGGTCGCCGACAGCCGCGGCGGCATTCTCCCAGAGCAGGTCGCCACGGTGCAGGGCGATTCGCGTGTGCGCGTCCGTCAACCGTGTCCGGTCCACTCCGGCACGGCGAGCCACGGCGTCGGCGTTCGCGCCCTTCGCCGCGACTGTGTCCAGGATGAGCCGGGGCAATCTCGTGGAGACACTGGGGGTGGCCATGGCGATGCCCTCGTCTTCCGGACGCTACGCACAACACGGAGCAGGCTCAAGCGAGCGAGGTGGCACGAGTGGTCCCCTCTTCGTCGCCAGCGGTCCCTTCCGAGCCACGGGGCCCGGCGCTACTCACTGGCCATGCGAACCCCTCCGTCAGTTCCCCTCGACGCGCGGCTCCGGGCGGAGGCCCCGGGCCGATTCATCGCCCTGAGCGATGGGCAAACACACTACCTGCTGGACGGCCCCGAAGGCGGCTCCGCCGTGGTGTTGATTCCCGGTGCCACACTGCCGCTGTTCATCTGGGAGCCCCTTGTCGAGCCGCTCGTGCGCGCGGGTCACCGGGTGCTGCGCTACGACTTGTTCGGCCGAGGGTATTCGGACCGACCGAAGGTGAGGTACGGCCCGGAGCTGTATGAACGGCAGCTCACGGAGCTGCTGGCCGCGCTGGGGCTCCACGCGCCGGTGCATCTGGTGGGACTCGCCTTCGGCGGGCTGCTGGCGGTGCAGTACGTGGACCGGAATCCCGAGCGCGTCCGGAGCCTGTGCCTCATCGAACCGGATGGCTTCGGAACGAAGCTGTCGCTTGGGGTCCGGCTCATGCACGTGCCCGTGTTGGGTGAGGCCCTCTTCGCGGTGATGGGCGAGCGGCAGCTGCGAGCACGGCTGCCGGGCTATTCACGCCGCCCCGAGCTGATTCCGGAGCTGGAGGCTCGCTTCCTTCCTTCCACGCGCATCGCGGGATTCGGACATGCGCTGCTCTCGACCCTGCGACACATGGCCATCCACACCGCCGCGCCTGTCTTCCACCGTGTGGCCAGGCGCCACATACCCACGCTGCTGCTGTGGGGCCGCGACGACCGAATCACGCCCCTCCACATCGCCGAAGAGGTCCACGCGGCCCTGCCTCACGCGGAGTTCCACATCATCGACGACGCCGGGCACCTGCCCCACTATGAACGTCCCGCCGCCGTGGCCCCATTGCTCACTGAGTTCCTCGCGAAGCCCCGCCCCGCGGCTTGAGGCCGCACGGTCGAGCTGCTCGGCCAGGATGAACCGCCACGTGACTGTGTGCGGCCATGGCACCGCTGGCGCACGTTGGCCGAGCCCTACCGCCTCGCGAGCCGTGCTTCGATGCCCGGCTGAGACCCTATGCGACACCGGCACAGGACGGCGCGAAGCGCGTGGGCGGTTTCTTCGCCCCCCGCACGCGGCCCGGGCTGTTCCTGCGCAACCAGTTCTACCGGATGCTCACCTCGAAGCCGCTCGAGCGCGTGTTCGAAAGCTCGTCACCCATGCGGCCAATGCGTTCGAACTCCCCGAGTATGGCGGTGCTTTCGCCACACCCCAGGGCCAATGAGCGGGGCGGTTGTGGGGCCTGGCGCCATTCCGACCTGGAGAGTTCAATCCTCCCAGTGCACATTCCCCCGCGGTTCGTTGGGTGAAGGATGCGATTGGCCGTGCACTGCTCGCCACATTCGGCCCATCCCCTGGCACGAAGAAGTCATCGCTGTCACTGGCGTCCTACGTTCCTCGCCACCGACTGGACGTGAGGAAGGTGCGACGCAGGTCCGGAGGATGGGGTGGGGGATGACACAGGGCAAGATGGCCGCGCAAGTCACGCAGGGAGAGTCCGCAGGAGATTGTCGGCCAGCCCTTCAGCATCCTCTTCAAGCCCGAGGACATCCAGAGCGGGCCACCCGCGCGCGAGATGCGCGTGGCGCTCGAGCGAGGCGTCTACATGGGCGAGGGTGAAGGAACTCATTGGCATCGTGAGCCACGACCTGCGCAATCCCCTCAACGCGATCCTGCTCTCCTCCACCCAACTCCTGCGTCGTCAAGGGATGGACGCCCTCCAGGCACAGGGCCTCGTCAGAGTCGTCTCCTCGGCGGAGCGAGCGGCGCGGTTGATTCACGACCTGCTCGACTTCACCCAGGTGCGCCTCGGCGATGGCCTGGCCATCCATCGAAGGCCCACCGACCTCCAGGGGCGCGCCCTGCAGGTGGTGGAAGAGGTTCGCCTGGGCAATCCCGGAAGAGAACTGCAGATGGAGCACCGCGGTACTGGGGCGAGCCGATTCCTCCGGGTGAGCTCCCGTACCTGTTCGAACGGCTGACGCGAGGGCCCAGCGTGACGGGCAAGCCCCAGGGAGGCATTGGGCTGGGCCTTTTCATCGCCAAGCAGGTCGTGCGTGCTCATGAAGGCACCATCCAGGTGCGTTCAAGCAGGGAGAATGGCACGACGGTCACCGTCCGACTGCCTCGCCGAGCTTCGTCGTGAGCGCGAGCAGGCTGCCGGAGGGGCTGTGAGCTTCACCTGCTTCTGTCGGGCAAGCTCAGATTTCAGTGAGTGGCGGCGGCGGGGTCCGGGAGGCCCGCGCCACAGCGGCCAGTCCATGCACGGCGAGGGCGTGGATCTGCATGGGGTAATCAATGGCGAAGGGCCTGGGAGCGTACATCCACAGCGGCCCAGGCCAGGAGCCCCCCGGCTCTTGGAGGTCCGCCAGATAGTCGATGGCGCGAGTCACGCTCAGGTGCTCACTGGGCAGGTAGAAGGTCAGCAACGCTAGCGCCATACCCGTGGAGGCCGCCGAGCTCGCCGCCCCTTGCGTGGGGGACCAACCCCCATCCGGGTTCTGCCGCTCAACGAACTCCCGTGCGAGCCGCCGTGCCGAGTCATGGGAAGGTCCAAGCGCCAGCCCCACCTCGTGAGCGGCATAGGAGTCGATGTTGTACCAGTGCGCACGACAGCCGCCTTCCTGCCGCGCGCGCAGTGCGAGCCACTCCCCCGCGGGGGCCCAGAACGCAGGAAGCGTGCCCCATTTGCGCAACGCCATGATGGCATGTGCGACCACGTCCTCGGCGGGCGGGTCGTCCCGGGACTGCCACGTCAGCCACAACCCCGCTGGGGTCCGCATCCGCTCCAGGTACGCTCGCCCCAGGCCCGACGCGGACGTACCGGCGTCCGTGTGAGGCAGGGCAAGCATCACCATCGCGGTGGTGTCGGTATCCGATTCGACCCCTTCCCGGTAGGGCCAGCCTCCGTCCTCATTCTGAGAGCGCAGGAGGAAGGCCCAGGCACGCTCGAACATCGCGGGGTCCAGGTCTTCACAACCCTCCAGTGCTCGGCAGAGCAGCGCCGTGTCCCATACCTCCGCGGGGCTGAAGCACCACACCCCCGCTGTCGTGCGCTCGCGCAGAAAGAAGTCGAACGCGCGGGCGAAGGACTCCGAGGTGGGGTCCCACCGCCGCAGTGCCGCGAGCGCCACGAGGGTCGCCCCCATCTGCCCACCGAAGGAGCCCGAAGCCGATTGGGCCTCGCGCAGCGCCTTCAGCGCCTCCACGGTGTCCGCTGACGGCGCTTCATCGGCCAGCAAGAGGAACAGCGCGGCCAGCTCCGCTCCCGACCAACGCTTGAGCCGCACGGTCTGACGGGCGAGGATCCGCTCCAGCACCTGGGCCTGGAGTTCCTCGCGAGACGGCCCTCCGCGCACGGGTGCGCCCACCGCGAGCGCGAGCGCGAGGAAGAAGTTCCGGCGGTCGCGGAAGACCGGCTCGGAGAAGAGGGGATGGGACACGTCAAGGCTGGCGGTGGGGGCCGCGCCGCCCACCGATGCTTGGAGCCAGCTCTCTATCCGACGAGGCACTTCGTGATGGTTCTGGACCGGTGCGGCCTGGACCCAGCGCCGCGTCGCGCTCAGGTGGGGTCGCAATTCGGGCACGAAGACATCCGCGACCAGACACGCCAGGGCATTCTCAAGGAACCGTGGCGCGGGATGGACCCGCCACGCACCATCGGATGACTGGGCTTGGGCCAGATGTGCACAGGCGCCGCGCAGCACACGCCGTGCTGGGTTGTCCTTTCTCCGTGGGTTCCACAGGTGGAGGGCGGCGGGTCCCCCTTCACCAATCCGCTCAATGTGAGACAGGTCCGCCATGGACGTTTCCTCCTCGAAGTGAACATCGCGTTCATCTGATGAAGCAGGCGCGGTCCAGGAGCAGGTCACCTCAATGTGTCCTCCAAGAGAGGAGCCATGGTGGGGGCGGGGTACCAGAATGGGCCCAGGCGGATACCCAGCCCCACCATGGGTCCTTCCTCCCACGCGCAGCGGTGGCTGATGGCTTCTTCCGCCCGCCCCGTCTTGTCGGCGCGCCAGGTGCGCCGCAGGTAGGCATGGTCGTAGAGCACGGTTCGCAGTTCCCGCTCGGTGAGCCGGTAGCCGGGCCGCTGGGTGAAGTAACAGTCCATGGGGCCTTGCAGCAGGGGAGGAACCTGCTCCGGGGACACCATGGGCTTGCCAAAAGCAATCATCAACCGGGCGAGAGGGATGTCCTCGCCGTAGAGCGCGCGGATGGCATCCTCGCGGGTGCGGGCTCCGGTGCGAACGACGGCCTGGAGCAACTCGTTCCAGGGGGCCCCCGACTGCGCCACCACCGAACACCAAAGCGTGTGCTCGCCCCGAGGGGTGGCCGCGGCGACCTTTTCGGAAAGAGGCCGTAGCTCATCCGGCAGACTCTCCGCGCCCAGCAACCGCAGGCGCCAGCCCTGGTGCTGGGCGGTGCTGCGCCGCGAGAACTCCTTCACGAGCAGGGCCACCCAGTCGAACAGGCGCTCGCGATAGCGGGGGGTGACCTCGGCGAACTGACTCGGTGTGAGCAAGGGGGTGATGACGTGGCGCACACCGTGGTGGAAGAACAGCTCCACGCAGGCGTTCATCTGGGAGATGGTCCAGTGGGCGTAGTCCTCGGAACTCACGTCGATGCCGGCCAGGGCGGCACTGCGGCGTGTGCCTTCCACCACCCAGATGAGCGTGGTGGGCGCTATCCGCCGCACCTGCTCGATGGGCGCCGCGAGAAACTGGTCCAAGGACATGGCTTCTGCTGCTGAGATCTCGGGTGTCTTGTCAGGCATCGGGACTCACTCAATCGAGCGCACCGGACCTCTTGAGGTCGGCACCGTCGAACGCGCGTCGGTTCCCGGAGGCTGCGCACGGGTGCGCGGAACGGACATCGCCCTGTGGGACGAGGGGGGCTGTGTGACGGTCCCTGAGTCCGTCGCCGGCCGCAGTACCTACTGCTGCTCCGCCCGGGAGTTGGCGAAGAGCGTCTTCACGAAGTCGAGGAACACCCGTACCCGGGAGGGCAAATGCCGGCCGGGCGGGTGCAGCAGGTAGATGGGGCGCTCCTCGCGGGCGTAGGTGTCGAGCACCGTGACGAGCGCGCCCGTGGCCAGCTCTCGCGTCACCATGAAGTCCATCATCCACGCGATGCCGAGCCCCATCGCCGCGGCATCGCGCAGCGTGGCTCCCTGGCTGACATGGAATGCACCGCGCGGCGCGACGCGTGTGATGCCCTCTGGGCCCTTGAAGCGCCACTCACCAACGATGCCCTGGCGCAGGAAGCCCAGGCACTGGTGATGCGACAGGTCCGAGGGCATGGCAGGTGTCCCGTGCTGCTTCAGGTAGGCCGGCGCTGCCACGGCCACCATCCGGGTCATCGCCAGGCTGCGCGACACCAGCCTCGAATCTGTCAGCGGTCCCATTCGGATGAGCACGTCGGCGCCCTCGGAGATGGGGTCCACCACCTCGTCCCGCATCGTCAGATGAATCTCGACGCCTGGATAGGCCTGAAGGAAGCGGGGCAGGGCTGGGGTGAGCACGAGCTGCCCGATGACCTGCGGCACCTCCACGCGCAAGCGCCCCGTGGGGCGGTTGCGGGAGCGGGCGAGCGACTCCTTGGCTTCACCCAACTCCGCCAGGATGTGCTGGCAGCGCGCGTAGAAGTCACGCCCGTCATCCGTGAGCCTGAGCGCTCGCGTCGTCCGCTGGAAGAGGCGCACCCCCAGCTCTTCCTCCAAGCGGGCGATGCGGCGGCTGACGGCGGAGGCGGTGATGTGCAGCCTGCGCGCCGCTTGCGTGAAGTTTCCGTCCTCCACGGCACGGACGAAGGCGTCGATGTTGGAGAGCGAGGGCAGTGACATACGGGGACGGATTGATGCGTGGGCCGCATGGATGATGTGTTCGAGGCTCACTCGCACTCTACCAGCGCACACGGCACATCTCTCCGCGTGGTTCATGTGGGCCCACGGAAGCGGGCTCGAGTCGCGAGAGGAGTGCGTCATGACGGGGTCGCAGTCGATGTTCCAGGGGTGCATGGGCCGCTCGGTGAAGGCCTCGCTCGCGGTGTTGCTGCTGACGAGCGCTCACCACGTCTACGGTGGCCTCCTCTACGGAACGCCATGGCGACTGCACATGGTGGGGGTCGCCGCCGTCACCACCGGAATCCTCCTCGCCTCGCTGAGGGTGCTGCGCCCGAGTCGAGGGGGATGGCGCGGCGAGCTGGCCTTCGCCGTGCTCACGCTGACGACGCTCGCGGTGCCGGTCGGGATGATTGGTGCGTTCGAGGGGCTCTACAACCACGTCCTGAAGGATGTCCTCTACTTCGGTGGCGCGCCCACGGCCCTGTTGTCTCAGCTCTTCCCACCACCCACCTACGAGCTGCCGAACGACGTTCTCTTCGAGCTGACCGGTGTGCTCCAGCCGGTCCCAGCGGGGCTCGCGCTCCTGGCGCTCGTTCGCGCTTTCCGTGAGCGATGGGCGAGCGCCCCCGGGCGGTCGAACCGCGATGTGGCGGAGGTGCCGTGACATGGCCGCGCACAAGGGCTCCATCGTCATCGTGGGGGGCTACGGACAGGTCGGGCAGGCCGTGGCTCGCGTGTTGGCTCCGACCTTCCCGGGACGGGTGCGAATCGCGGGACGCACCCACGTGGTGGTGATGTGGACGCCAATGGTGTGCGGCTGGCGGAGTTCCACAATGCCGCCGGTCAGCCCCTGCGCCTCTTGCGCCCGCCCCCGCGCGGCCCCCTCTTCCTGAGGCGCGTGGAGGACGAAGCCGAGTACCTGCTGCCCACCACCCAGGACGTCGTCCACCTGGAGGCCCTGTCCGCGGAGGCGCCCCGCGTGGCCTCGCGCGGCGCGGCGCACGCGGCCTTCCAGCACATCTTCACCCTGCCATTCGGACGCGACTTCGTGGCGGGCTTCGAGCCACGGCCGCCCCCGCTCACGCTGGTGGAGTCGGACGGGGGTGGCCCGTGGAGCTGGAGGAAGCCGCTGGGGTGGGGTGCGCTCTCGCTCGGGACACTCTCCCTGGGCGCTGGCGCATGGGCCACGCTGGAGGCGAAGAGCCAGCGCGACGGCATCACCTCGGGCCTGCCGCAGCAGGAGGTCGCCCGGCGCAACGGCCGCATCCACGACCTCAACGCCACCAGCGGCCTGCTCTATGGCGCGGGAGGACTCGCGGTGCTGAGCGGCGCGTTGCTGCTCCTGTGGCCCGACACGCAGTCCCTGCCCGTGGCCGCGCTGGGCCCGGAGGGTGCCGCGCTGGGGCTCGCGGGCGTGTTCTGATGCGTCCCGCGCGCACGGTCCGACGTTCCCTCCCTCCGGGACCTGGTGACTCCTCGGATGAGGGGCCATCCCGTTGAATTGAGCGTCTGGCTCTGCGACCTGCGTCTCCAGGCCCCGTTATGGGGGGGCAGCATCCCGTTGGGGTTCTTCGCGAGGGGTGGTGCGTCTTTCCATGAGGGGAACTGGTGAAACATCAGCTGGGTCGTCTGTCTCTGAGTCGTTCTTCCGCGCGGTGGCTGTTCCGGTTCGCCTGCCCCCCGGGATTCTTCCCTGACATCCGGTGCGCCATCCTTCTTGGCTCCTGGGTCCTCGCCGCGTGTGGAGGAGGAGGAGGGGAGAAGCCACCGCCGACTCCTCCGGCAAACAAGGCCCCGGTCGCGGTGGCGGACAGGGTGAGGACCGACGAGGACACCGCCGTGGTCATCCCGGCGACCACGCTCGTCGCCAACGACACCGACGCGGACGGCGACTCACTCGCTGTCACCGCCGTTGGCAATGCGACCCAGGGCACCGTGACGCTGGCGGGCGGCAATGTCGCCTTCACCCCGGAGTCGAACTTCTTCGGGATGGCGACGTTCAATTACACGGTCAGCGATGGGACGAACACCAGCACTTCGACGGTGACCGTCACCGTCCAATCCGTGAATGACGCTCCCGTTGCCAGCGCCGATTCGGCCGTCACCCGAATGAATGGCGGGCTGACCCTCCCGGTGGCGAAGCTCCTCGCCAATGACAGCGATGTGGAGGGTGATGGGCTGACGGTGAGCCAGGTCGCGAACGCGCACCACGGCACGCTCGAGCTCGTCGGCGATGAGGTGAAGTTCACACCGACGCCCGGGTTCGCGGGCGCAGCCAGCTTCGAGTACCAGGTGTCCGACATTCACGGCGCGACCACGACCGGCTCGGTCGCCGTGCGCGTCCGTGACGATGTTCCGAACTCGGTGGTCGCCGGGCCGCTGCACACCTGCGCGGTCTTCCAGGACGGACGCGTCAAGTGCTGGGGCTTCAACGAATATGGTCAGCTCGGGCTCGAGGATGAGGCCAGCCGTGGGGACGGCCCAGGTGAGATGGGCGGTTTGCTCCCGTTCGTGCGCCTTGGCGCGGGTCAGAAGGTGACGTCGCTTCACCTCGGTGCCTACTACACCTGTGCGCTCCTCGAGCGTGGCGCGGTCAAGTGCTGGGGGTGGAACGTCGCTGGCATGCTCGGGCTCGGGGATACGGAGCGCCGAGGCGATGCTCCCGGAGAGATGGATGATGCGCTGCCGCCGGTGGACCTCGGCACCGGGCGGACCGCGAAGGCGCTCGCCGCCAACGGCAGTGATTACACGTGTGCCATCCTCGACGATGACACGGTCAAGTGCTGGGGTGACAATCAATATGGCAATCTCGGGCTCGGCGATATGAGGAGCCGCGGAGATGGCCCGGGGGAGATGGGTGATGCGTTGCCGACGGTGGACCTCGGCGCGGGGCGGACCGCGAAGGCGCTCGCAGCGGGTTCTGGTCACACCTGCGCGCTCCTCGATGACGGCTCCGTCAAGTGCTGGGGTTACAACGCGTTTGGCCAGCTCGGGCTCGGCGATAAGGAAGATCGTGGAGATGGCCCGGATGAGATGGGCGACGCGCTGCCCCCGGTGGACCTCGGCGCGGGGCGGACCGCGCGGGCCATCGCCGCTGGTGGCTATTCCACGTGTGCCCTTCTCGATGACGGCTCCGTCAAGTGCTGGGGTTACAACGAATATGGCCAGCTCGGGCTCGGTGACGCGCAGCCCCGAGGAGACGGTCCCGGGGAGATGGCCGCCGCGCTGGCCCCGGTGAACCTCGGCACGGGACGGACCGCGAAGGCGCTCTCCTTGGGTGCATTCTACACGTGTGCGCTCCTCGATGACGGCTCCGTCAAGTGCTGGGGTTCCAACGAGAATGGCCGGCTCGGGCTCGGCGATTCGAAGAACCGCGGTCAGGTCCCTGCTCAAATGGGCGACGCGCTGCCTCCGGTCAACCTCGGTACGGGCCGTACCGCGACGTCACTCACGACGGGCTCCCACACCTGTGCCACCCTCGACGATGGCGACGTCACATGCTGGGGTGACAATGACTACGGTCAGCTCGGGCTCGGCGATACGAGGTCACGCGGAGAGAGCCCAGGTGAGATGGGAGCCGCCCTCCTGGCCGTCGATTTCTAGCGCCTGGTTCGATAGGGAAGACGTCGGCCCGCCTGCTGCGTTCTGACAGCAGGAGGGCCGGCGCATGGGGGTGGGTGAAGAAGGACGATGAGCAGCGCATGTCCTTGGCAATCGGCTACGCTGCACCGGCCGGGTTCGAAAGAGCAGCGGCGTCGTCAACCTGTCCATCGAACCGGATCACGCCCACTTCCCCAGGACAATCGAAAGGTGCGGCGATGCAACCGAACCAGTCCAGAGCATGCCTTTCCGGATCGCGCGCTATCGCGACCACGCTCGCATTCATATGCGCCGCCTGTTCGAGCGAACCGCAGGAGCGCCCTCCAGCCCGCGCTCCGAGCTCCACGGCAAGCCAACCGCGCGCCGCGCAAGTGCCTCCCTCGCCAGCGCCCGTCGCGCATGTGCCTCCTTCGCCCGCGCCCGCCGCGCGAGTGCCTCCTTCGCCCGCTCGCGAACCCTCGCTGCTGCTCGCTGACCCCGCGGAGCTGATACTCCTGGAGCGGCAGGGGCTGGCCTTCGGTCAGCAACTGGGCGCTCCGGCCGAGGACGCGCAGAGCCTCCTCACTTCGCCACGGTATGCATCCTTCGTCGCGGTCATCGAGCGCGACCTTGCCGAGCTTTCCAGTCGGGACGGCGTCGCCTTCAGCCAGTTTCCGCTCGACACCCAGCGCCTGAACTACGTCTTCGATCCGAAGTGGCTGCGCTCGCCCCACGCGCGCTTCCAGCTGGTGGGCGTGGTCAACCGGCTCGACATGCGCTTTTCGACGCCCAAGGAGTGTGGCCAGCTCCGGCTGATCTATCGCCTCTCACTCCAGCCGAAAGGCCGGCCCGTCGTCCGCCTGCCAATGACCGTCAACGTCATCCGGCCGTTGCCCATGGGACCGGGCGCGAGCTGCGGGGCGATCGCCAGACAGTGGCGCGAGCTGCCGGTGAGCGCCTCCGAGCGAACCGTCGCGGTGGGGCGGATGGTGACCCAACTGCCGCCCATGAGCCGCCTCGAGACGAACTTCCAGAATCTGCACGGGCCGGGAACCCCCGAGGCGGACGACCACGCGGAGTACGTCCTCAGGGCCTTCGACGTGAGGGCGAATCGCCTCATCCCACGGCCGCTCCTCAACACGCCTCGGGCGGACCTCAATCCGGCGGAGCGCAAGGCGCTGACGGACTGGATGGTGAAGAGCTTCATGGACATCGACGCCGGGCGCTCCGTCATTCCGGACCGGTTCCTGGCCACGCGGGCCATCTCGGTGAGCCCCCGAGGGCTCTCCAGGCCCTCCAATCGCGTCTTCAGCTCCCTCTTCAAGGCAGAGATCGACTCGCGTGTGTTCGCCGAGCTCCCCTATGCCAAGGCGAAGCTGGTTCGCTCCCCGAGGGGCCTGCTGCGACGGCTCGATGGCTTCACGTGTACAGGCTGCCATCAAAGCCGGTCCGTGGCGGGCTTCCACCTCCCCGGCGAGGAGCGAGACCCGAACCAGACGTTCAACGCCCTCGCGGTCGGCGTCTCGCCGCACCTGCATGAGGAGCTCGGCTGGCGGGCACGGATGCTCGCGAGCGTGGCGGATGGGACGGCCTTCGCTGAGCCACGACCGTTTCCCGAACACCCCACCTCCGCCGGCTTCTACGGCTCACATTGTGGGCTCGGAGATCCAACCTTCGCGGACTGGACGTGCCAGACCGGGCTCAAGTGCCGCGACAGTCATCACGACGAAGTCGGGTACTGCGCGCCCGCGATTCCGACCTCCGGCGACGCGTGTGAGAATGCCCGAGTGGTCGCCCGCCCGGGCGCGAGCGGCGACCAGATCGTCGCCGATCCACCTGAGGTGTGTCAGGGGCAGTCCTCGGACGCCATTCCGTGCATCGCCAATCGCTACGGGTTCCCGCTCGGGTTTTGCACCGTGCCGTGCGCCCAGCCCGGCGCGCGCTCGGGCTCCTCGGTGTGCGCGCCGATGCTCGTCTCCGGCTATGAGCAGGTCTGTTTTCCGCAGGAGGACTCGATTGAAGACTGCGTCCAGAAACAAGGGCTCGTGGCGGTCATGACCACGCGCACCTGTTCCGTCGACGAACCCTGCCGCGACGACTATGGCTGCAGCCGTTACCCAGGCAGCGCTCCTGGAACAGGCGCGTGCGTGCCTCCATACTTCTTGTTCGACTTCCGGGTCGACGGGCCCAGGCTCGACCGCTGAATGGCTGTCTGCCTCGTTTGGGCCAGGCACCATGGTAAAAGGTCTCAGACTTGGCTCCAGGCCGGTTGCGTCGGCTCCTTCGACGCAATCGCTGGAGTGAGCCCTGGAGGTTGTTCGTGCGTACGGGTCAGTGGTTGGTAGGGAATGCGAGCCGCATGCTTCTGATGTTTTGTCTCGCTTTCGTGGAAGCGGCGCATGCGCAGGTCCAGGTGCGGCTCAAGTCGGAGTCCGCGGGCACGATTCCCGACCAGTTCGTCGTGGAGTTCACCTACAAGCCGCAAGCGCGGCCCCGGTTGTTCGTGAACGACGTCCTCGTCTACCGGCATCCCGTGAGCAGCCCCGAAGAGGACATGGAGCCCGAACTCCGGCGGGGCTTTCCCATCCAGCACTTCGTGGTGCCGGGGAAGAACACCCTGCGGGTGGAAGTCGACGGCCATGCGGAGACGGTCCAAGGCAAACTGCAAAAGCTCACGGTGAAGGTGGGCAAGGACCGAGCGCTGGCCGAGACCTACTCCGACGTGGGGAACATCCAGGTGAAGGTCCCGCTCACGTTCAAGGCACCCACGAAGCTGAAGCCCCCTCTCTGGCGGACAGGCCAGAAGATTGTCTGGAGCGACGCGGAGAAGAATCAGGTCCACGCAAAGATCGTCGAGTTGCAGCAGTTGCTCCAGGCGAAGAAGTTCGAGGATTTCACAGCCCTCCTGGCGGGCCCCATCCAGGAAACCGTCCGTCTGACGGGAGTCGCCAATGCGAAGAAGCTGACCCAGAGGGAGATGATGGAGTGGGAAGAGCTATCGCAAGCCAGTGACTGGGCGGTCCGCAGCCCCTCTCTTGAGGCGCTGGACTGCACGCTCTACGGGGGCGGTTGGCTGGTCGAATGCCTGGAGAAGGGGACGGACCACACGCTCCAGTTCACCGCGAACGAGGTCAGGGAAGGCCGCCGGTTCATGTGGATGAAACGAGACGCTGGCTACAGCCTGTATACGAAAGTCAGCCTCTTCTGAGCCCTTCGAGGTGCTGCGGTCTCCTGGTGGGTGCCGGTCACGTCCCGAATCTTGTGTAATTCGTCGAGAGGGGCGGGGAGGCGCGTCTCTCTACGTGTGTAGAGGGCGAACCGGGACGAGAGGGAATCAGCGGCTCGAACAGGCTCTACCGTTCATCCGTCAGGTCCACCGGCCAGCTTTGGGCATGACCATCCCTTTGGTCGATCAGCGGCCCGCCCTCCGCCCCCGGGCTTGCTCGCTCAATTTCGAGGCCAGCTCTAGTTCAGGCAGTTGGACTTACTGCGACCCCGGTGCGTGTGTTGCGGCTGTCTTGCCGACGCACTTTTTGTTGATGCAGGCGCCGACGCACTGTTTCGGGCAGTAGTAGTCTGCTACGCCGTTGCATTGGATGTATGCTGCATTGAGCAGGGCACGACTTTCTGGGCTTTGCTGCCATGTTCGAGATACTGAAAGGCAGCATCCGTCATCGATTAGTCGCACATCTTCCGCATGGCAGTCGTCGTCTTCTGTGCAATCCGTGTGGCTTCTGGCCTCCAGCTCAAGGGTTGCACGTGCTCTGCTGCATTCGTTGCTGTCCGCCCTGTCTGAGGCACGATTGTCAGATGCGGCCCTGGTTGTCTGGGCTGTGCAGCCGGATATGAAGATTGCGGCAATTATGGGCCAGATGTGGTGGGTGTTAGTCATGATTTTCGACCAAGCTGGCAATGTAATCGGAAAGTGGGCGCTTCCGAAGGCCGTGGGTTGAAGTTGCCCCGGTTCCGCGCTTTCGTCATCAAGCGGCAGCGCGGTGCTTCTTCTCGTAACCAGTGGGTGACTCGCAGTCGAGCGCGGAGCGCCCGGGCGACGGCATGGGAGGACGCCCAGCACGAGCAGCCCGGCGACGCTTGTTTGCTCCCATCGCAACTCCTCGGATTCGAGCGTTGCTACGACCCGTTGAATCCACCGACGTTCCGGTGCCCGCCCGAATACACCCCGTATGTCCCCAGGGGGGAGATGCTCCGCTCGCGCGCCTCGCTCACTCGCCTTGACGCACCCATGCCGCAGCGGCCGTCAGACCGCCGGGCATGGTCCGCTAAGGCAAGCGAAACGCGTTACGGCGTACGCGGCGGCCCGAACCATCGGGTCAAGGCCTCACGCAGGCCCTGGTTCGTGCCCTCACCGACCCACGCGACGTGACCGTCCGGTCGAATCAGCACCGCAACGGGTGCAGTGACCGCGCCGAGCGCCGGGAGTTCCCACTCCCCCGTGTAGCGAGCAGCGACCCTCCGAACGCGGTCCGCCCAGGGCGTGACGTCGAGAGTGCCGGACTCGCCCAGGTCGAGCAGCACCGGCCGCGCGTCGTGCAACAGGTGGAACACGCGCCGGGGGCCGTCGGGGGTGGCCAGGTCAAGGTCCGGCATGCGGCGCCCGACCAGCGGGTGTCCGCTGCCCAGCTCGTAGTGGACGTCCAGCCCCGACATCATCGCCGCGTACTGCTTGCGAGGCCCGTCCATCTGCAGCAACTCAGCCAACGTCTCGCGCACGGCGTCCATTCGCGCGTCACCTCGGCTCAGCGCGGTCTGCGCCATGGTCTTCCGCAGCGCACGGGCCGCGACGGGGTGCCGCTCGGCCTGGTACGTGTCGAGCAGGTTCTCAGGCGAGACGCCGCGCACGACCTGGGCCAGCTTCCACCCCAGGTTCACGGCATCCTGCACGCCCAGGTTGAGTCCCTGTCCGCCCATGGGCGAGTGCACGTGGGCCGCGTCGCCGGCCAGGAGCACCCGTCGGTCCCGGTAGGACGCCGCCTGCCGCGTCATGTCGGTGAACCTCGAGAGGGACGTGGCGCGGCGCAGGCCGTAGTCCGTCCCGTAGAGCGCGACGAGCCCCTCGCGCAGCCCCTCGAGGGTCGGCGCGTCGCCCGTGCCGACCTGCTCCTCTCTCAGCACGACGCCCACGCGGCCGTCCTCCAGCTTGCCCATGGCGTAGGTGCCCTTCTCATCCCGGCGGATGCCGAACGCCGGCGCTCCGGTCATCTCGACCTCGGCGATGAGGTAGCTGATCGACGCATCCCACCCCGGGAACTCGATGCCCGCAGCCTTGCGAACGAGGCTGCGACCCCCGTCGCACCCGACGAGGTACTTCGCCCGCAACGCACGGCCGTCGGACAGCTCGACGTCGACGCCGGTGTCGTCCTGCGCGAAGCCCGTCACCTCGCACCCACGGTAGATGGGCACCGCCAGCTCGCCCACCCACTCCGCCAGGATGTGCTCGAAGCGCTCCTGCAAGAGCGCGAGTCCATGGTTGTGACGTGTCGGGAAGTCGCTGAGGTCCAGAAGCGTCTGCCCGAACGCGACGTTCTGGACTGCTTGCCCTTGCGAGACGAAGCGCTCGACGACCCCGCGCTGATCCAGCACCTCCAGGCTGCGCGCGTGCAGTCCGCGCGAGCGCGAGCCGGTGACCTCCTGATTGGCGCGCCGCTCGACGATGGCCACGTCCACCCGCGCCAATGCCAGCTCCGCCGCCAGCATCAGCCCGGTCGGGCCCCCTCCAGCAATCACCACCTCGTGTTGTGTCACCACGTTCGTGTGCATCCCCTGGCCTCCTGCTTCGGGAGTGAAACGGGTGATGGTGGAGCATGACCGGGGGGGCTTGCGGCAATCGCCGGGGTCTGGCATTTGATGGCAGTGGAGAGAGCGGCGAGGGCTGCCATGGCTCCTCCAGCGGCCCGTCGCGGACCCCCAAAAGCGCGCACGCGTGGCCTTCACTCATGGCACTGACGCACTGCATGAAGTGGCCTTGGTGCCCCACACGGGACCGGGTTGTCTGGCTCGGTGGCGATGCGGTATGCGCCGCGTCGGTAGCCTCCTCGCCAGGGATGGCGCGGCTGCTATCCGGGTGATGGTGGATGGGCGTCAGTCGGAGCGAGGTCTACCTGGAGGGCCCCGTCGAGAAGCAGACAGGCCGCCACGCAGGCGGGGATTTGCTGGCCCGTTGCTGCGAGCATGGGCGCGCTGCTCTTCTGCCCTGGGGGGCTCAATGCAAGCCAGTCTGAAACTTCACCCAACACGGTTCTCCACCGCGTCGCCTCGTGCCTTGCTGCTGGCGGTGACGGTGCTGGGGCTGTTGACGGTGCCGTCTGTCGCGCACGCACTCCTGCTCATCACCTGTCCGGCCGGAACGACGCAGGTGGCCTATTCGCCCGGAATGACGAATACGCCGCGGCTCATCCAAGGCGTGGGGCATGAGCTGTCAGGGATTTGCACTGGACTGGGGCTGCCCATGGGGGTGAGTTCGTTCACGACCAGCTTCGTGGGCGAGGATATGGTGTCATGTACAGCGTTGTTCACCGCCAGCGAGGGTGACCAGACGTTTGTGTGGAGCAACGGGGCAACCAGTACCTGGCATTTCACGGCCACGGTGGGAACCAGCGTGGGCGGCCAACGCGTCACCACCCTGCAAGGGCCCATCACGTCTGGACTGTTCCAGGGTGCGCAGGTGACGCAGGTGGTGACCTTGCTGAACCTGGACCTGGCGGCATGTAGCACGGAGGAGGGGCTCACCTCCGCGAGTGGGACGTCGACGTATCTCTTCTCGGCCCTGTAGCGATGCCGGGCCGCTCGTGCGCGCCTCGCTCGCATTGGCGCACGGAGCTGTGCGCCCAGCGCGAGTTCCGACGCTCGAATTCAACCCGCTGACCGTGTCCGCTTCGACAGGGGCAACTCCGCGCTCGTGGCCCCTGTCCTCGGGGCCATCCGTTCTCAATTGCCGTGAGGCGTGAGCGCGGCCCGGATGAGCACCAGGGCCCGCTCGCGAATCCGGGCCGACAGGACGTCCTCCGCCTTCGCATCGAGCGAGCGATAGGCGAGAGGAAACGCCAGCTCCAGGTCCACCCGCACGTCGAGGACCACTTCGTCGAGCAGCGTATCGACCTGGTCGCGTCCGCACTTGGAGAGGGCGCTGGCGATCCTCGCGGGGTTGACCAGTCGCGCGGCCCACTCCTCGAGCGTCTCCATCGAGAGGGACTGGTGGGGACTCCACGCCTCGCTCTCGTCGAAGCGGCCCTCACTGAACTCGTCGATCTTCCGTTTGACGGAGGCACGGGTGCTGGGGGAGGCGCGCAGCTCGCTCTTGATGACCAGCCCCTCCGCCACGTTGTCGGGGATGGGTGGCAGCCCCAACACGCCGGGAACCCGCGTCGGATACCGCGTGGGGACGCTGTCCATGTCGCCGCGAGTCCCTCGTCGAAGCACGGGAGGCGTCATGAGTCCCGCTGCCTTGGCCGCGGCCTCCAGCTCCGGATGGGCCAGCAAGGTGCCCTCGTCTTCGTCATCCCGCACGAGCAGGACGTCGAACGGCGACCAGCGCAGCTCCGGCGCATACCAGATGCCGGTCTGCACGGCGGACAGCCCCGGCACGGGTGGCACCTCCGGATGCGGATAGTGCCCGCCGAAGAGCTCTCCGTAGAAATACACGGTGCCGGTCGTGGCCCCCAGCGACTGTGCCATCTGCTCGGCCGCGGAGCCCAGTTGCGCCCGCATGAGCTGCCAGCCGAAGAAGGACTCATCCTCGGTCAGCCAGGCCTTGCGCTTGCCGAACCAGACCTGTCCAGCCCGCACGGCGATGACGAGCTGCGCGCCATGAATCTTCTCCAGGGCGATCCACGGGCCACCCGGGCTGGGCGCTGACTTCGGTTGACCCGCTGCGGGCATCTTCGCGTAGGTCCGAAATGAAGGAGGCGGCACCATGCCCGGCAGAATGCCCGAAGTGGCCGCGCCGCGCTGCCCCGGTCATTCGGACGCGGCAGGGGAGTTGTTTCCAAATCCGCGTCGCCGACACAGGAACGCGCCGGTCTCCGCGCGCCTCGCTCACTGGGATTGACGCACCGCCGTATGGGGCCTTGACGCGCTCCTGATGCGGCAGCCGAACTTTGGCCAGACACAACCATCCCGGCCTGGTTTCATCAAGGAATTCATCTCTTTCTTGCTTGGAGCTGCTTGCTGAAATGGTGGGAACTCCAAGGGGTGCGACCACCGAAATCGACCCCATCCCTCTTTCAATTCAAGACGCATCCGACGATGATGTCGACGATTGGCGCAATGCTAATCTTCAATGTGGGGGAGAAATATGACGCGGCTTTGCAGGTATTTGCTGACAACATCCCTGTCCGTCCTGGGTTTGACCGCCTGCGGCAACGTGGCTCCACCGGACGAGGTACAGAGCAGTACTCGCCAGGATGAGGTGGTCGCAGAGGCTGTGCCACTCCCGCTCCCTCTCGGCTGTCTCCTGACCTCACTGGATACAGACCAGGATGGCGTCTGCGACATCGTGGAGGTAGTGTTTGGCACCAATCCGAACAACGCTGACACGGACGGGGACCGCCTCAGCGACTACGTGGAGTTGTTCGGCTTCGGCGGCGTGGATTTGAGTGCCCTCGGCGCCAACCCGCGCAAGAAGGATATCTTCGTGGAAGTGGACTACCTTCCCGGCCTCCTGCCGACCCAGGACACGCTGAACAGCGTCATCACGGCTTTCGCCAAAGCGCCGGTGAGCAACCCGAATGGGTCCACGGGCATCACGCTGCACCTGGTGGTGAGTCAGGAGATCGCCGCCGCGGACGTGGACCTGGACTTGAGTCCTGTCTGGACCGACTTCGACACGATCAAGGCCAAGTACTTCGCCGCGAGCCGCGCGCCGTACTTCCATTACATGCTGTTCGCGCACAGATACAACGGGGGCAACTCCAGCGGCATCTCGCGCGGGCTGCCTGCCCAGGACTTCGTGGTGTCACTGGGCTTTTGGGGCGGCGTACCGAACGTGGCGGTGGCTGGCACCCTGATGCACGAGTTGGGACACAACATCGGCCTGGACCACGGTGGCAATGACGGTGCCAACTACAAGCCCAACTACCTGAGCATCATGAACTACGAATACCAGTTTCATGGGTTCGTCATTGACAACATTGGCGGCGTGCTCGACTACTCGCGTGTGCGGGTTGCTGCCTTCAGTGAGCAGAATATCCTTGAGACTTCTGCGTTCGCGCCCATTGCGCCTACCACGGAAGCGGACCTTGACCGCATCGGCGGAGTGCGCGTCAACGGCGTCAACATTTTTGGCCATGCAGGCAACTTCCTCGACTTCAACAACAATGTCCAAGTCGACAACGGCGCCTATTCGTTGGATTTCAACCGCAACGGCTTCGCTGGGGATGTATTCCCCGCGGCGCAGAATGACTGGTTGGCCCTGATCTACGACGGCGGCGGCCAGATTGGCTTCGCCACGCCGGGCATCTCCCGGCACCTGGACCGCGAGGCGCCTTTCCTCGTGACCCCCGAGAAGATGGAGCCCTGCCTCACCGTGGACCTGGCGCGCGCTCCGTAAGTCCGCCTCCCGTCGCGGAAGAGTCGAATCCCACCGCCGGGGCCGCCTGCACGGGCCCCGGCGGGTGTGTCTGCCTGGGAGCATCGAGGAGCGGACGCAACTGGCCCGCCGCGGAGGTGGATGACCTGCCCCGCGGTTTTCGGACCCTCTGAAGCTCGCGAGGATGCCGTCTCCCGTCCCCACGGAGGCAGTCAGTCGACCTTCCACAGACGGAGGGCTTCCTCCGCGATGATGTCGGGGTTCTCCTCCTGGAAGAACAGCTTCCCGCCCGGCACGAAGCGAATCCCCTGGGAGCCGGGGAACGTGCGGTCGAGGTAGTGCGCGTCCTCGTTCGAGAAGATGTCGTCGCTTGCGCCCCAGACGATGCGGACCGGGATGTGGGCGCCATGGAGCTTCGCCTCGATTCCCGCCAGCGGGTTGGGGAGAAACGCCTGGTGGAAGGCGTGGTACTGGGCCTGCCGCTTCGGCGAGCTCACGACGGGCGAGGCGTAGGTTTCGATGACCTCGTTGGTGAGGGTGTTGGGGTTCTGGAAGACAGCCGCGCCGAATGTCGAGCGAGCCATGGCGGGGTCGGTGAGCCACGCGGCGGTGTCGGCCGCGAGCGTCCCAGCGCGAGCCAGCTCGATGGCCGGCATGACCTTGGGTGGAGGGCTGTTCGGCTCGGTGTCGCAGTTCGTCAGGAGGAGTGTCCGGACCCGCGCTGGGAACTTGACCAGGAAGAGCTGGGCGACCGCGCCTCCGCTGTCACTGGCGACGATGTCGACCTGAGAGGCGCCAAGCGAGTCGAGCAGGGCCGCGAGCATGTCCACCTGGGCCGCGGCGGCCAGTGACTGGTGCTCGGGGACCTCCGAGTAGCCCAGGCCCATGAAGTCAGGAGCGATGCAGCGCCGGAGGTCGCACAGCCGGTCGAACGCGCCGCGCCACTGGAAGCCATTGAGGGGGGCGCCGTGGAGGAACAGGGCGACATCACCCGAGCCGCGCTCCACGTAGGCAATCTTTCCGAACGAGAGCGGGGCGAAGCGTCGCGCCGCGCGCCAGGTCGCCGCGTCCGTCACTGGGACCGCCGTGACGCCAGCCGTGGTGGAGTGGGACTCCGGGTGGGATGCACAAGCGCCGAGCGTGCTGGCCGCGAGGGTCATGGCCGCGAACTTGAGGAAGAACCGACGTCTCATGGGGAGAACTCCAGTCTGATCGACCCTCGTGCTACCCAAGCCTTCCGGCCGCGCTGCTGAAGAGCCACGGCCCGGGGCGCACGCCGTTGCTCGACGTGCTCACGTCTCCGGTTCCGTCGGGTCGGTTCGACTCGCCGGTGGATGACCGCCATGTCCTCTGTCTGCATGTGGGGGAGCCGGTGCCGGTGACGTATCGCGTGGGGAAGGCCGAGCGTCAGGCGGCACGCATCCACGGTCAGTTCTGCGTGGTTCCGGCGGGGTCGAGCACCCGGTGGACGTTGTCGGGCCCGGCCCGGTCGTTGCTCCTGCGGCTGACGCCCGCGCTGATGAGGGAGGCCGCGGAGGCCAGGGGGTTGGGGGCGCAAGGGATGGAACTGGATCCGGCCATCCACATCCGGGACGCGCAGGTCGAGCGCATCGGCTGGATGATGCAGGCCGAGGACCACGATGGATATCCGGGGGGGAGGCTCTTCGTGGACAGCCTGGCGACGGCGCTCGCCGCACGGCTGTTCGCGTTGCAGTCTCCCACGGAGGACTCGGCGCCCAGGCGTCGCCATGCATTGCCGGCGTGGCGGCTGCGGCAGGTGGTCGAATACATCGAGGCGCACCTGGACGAGGAGCTGACGCTGGCGGAACTGGCGGGGGTGGCGGGGTTCAGCCTGTCTCACTTCAAGCCGCTGTTCAAACAGGCCACGGGACTGCCGGTTCATCGGTTCGTGCTGGAGCGTCGCGTGGAGCGCGCACGGCTGCGCTTGATGGAAGGGCGCAAGAGCCTGACGGAGATCGCGATGGAGGCGGGCTTCTCACACCCAAGCCACATGGCTCGCTGCCTGCGCCGCTTCCTGGGCATGAGTCCGACGGAAATCGCCCGGGCGTCACAGTGAGGTCGCGGGAGAACGAGCGAAAGAGCCAGCGCTTCCGGAGGTAGCCACCCCGCAAGGAATGGCGCGGCTGCTCTCCGGGTGATGGTGGAGGAGCGTCAGGAGTGAGCAAGGACTCCCTGGAGAGCCTCCGTCGAGAAGCAGACAGGCCGATACGCAGGCAGGGATTTCCTGGCCCCTTGCTGCGAGAATGAGCGCACTGCTCTTCTTCCCTGGGGGGTTGAATGCAAGCCAGTCCGAAGCTTCATCCAACGCGGTTCTCCTCCGCGTCGCCTCGTTCCTTGCTGCTGGCGGGGACGGTGCTGGGGCTGTTGACGGTGCCGTCCGTCGCGCACGCGCTCTTGCTCATCACCTGTCCGGCCGGAACGACGCAGATGACCTATTCGCCCGGATTGACGTATACGTCGAAGCTCATCCAATACATGGGAAGTGAGCTGTCAGGGGTTTGCACGGGAGTGGGGCTGCCCGCGGGCGTGAGCTCTTTCACGACCACCTTCACGGGCGAGACCACGGCGTCATGTGTGACGTTATTGGCCACCGATGAGGGTGACCAGACCTTTGTGTGGAACAACGGAGCAATCAGTACCTGGCATTTCACGACCATTGTGGGAACCAGCGTGAGTGGCCAACGCGTCCTTACCCTGAAAGGGCCCATCACGTCTGGGCTGTTTCAGGGTGCGCAGGTGACGCAGGTGGCGACCTTTCTGAACCTGGACCTGGCGGCATGTAGCACGGAGGAGGGGCTCACCTCCGCGAGCGGGCCGTCGACGTATCTCTTCACTGCCCTGTAGCGACGCCGGGTCAGGCCCCGAACCATGTGGAGTGGGTGAAGACAGTCTCAGGAGATTGGCGCGCTGCGCCCAGCAATACCGCCTCATGGTCGAGACCGACGAGCATCAGGAAAACCGTGACGGCGAAGAGCAGGTTGGCGTACCAGCCCAAAGTCGTCTCGGAACTTTTGGGCTACCCGCCTGGCAACGGCCCATCTTCAAGCGCAGCTTCAAAGCCCTTCACTCCCCCGCCATCTTGTCCGATAGGGACGGGGCGGATACTTCTCCTGTCGTCGGTCAGGGAATTTGCCCGTAGGAGAACAGGGGCTCCGCCGACGTGGAATTCACCTCGGAGGACCTGCGAGATCGACGAGGCCACGTCGAAGAGCTCGGTGTAGGGGCCGGGCTGCCCGAGAGCCGCCTTCGGCTCACCGACTGCGACCTGTAATCAACGAAGGCAACTCAGGGAAACGCAAAGCCATGAACCGAAGCGCATGGGTCCACCTGTTTCTCTTCGCGAGCGCGATGACGACGTCGTGCGCGAAGTCCTCCACGGTCCGCGCTGACAGTCGCGAGTCACCGGGCCCCTTGGCGCCGGGCAACGCGAACAATCCCTTCACCCTGGTCTATGGAGGGGCGATTGCGAAGAATGAGCCCGGCAAGGTCAACATGCGGACCGTCACGTACAAGTCGACGGCGCCACGCATATCGAGACCTACTGGGTCCCCAAGTATGTGGACGCCGCCATGAACAAGCTGACGGAGTTCTACGGCCGGTCGCTCGGAAGGTGATGCCAATGCGGACGCTATCTTCTTCAGGGTGGAGCCGACTGTGGCTCGTCGCGTCGCTCCTCGGGTCGAGCGCCTGCGTGAGGGCCGCCCGAAGCGATGTCCCGACGTCGGCGTCGACCGCCCTCGTACTCAAGGAGCAGGGGAGCTTCGCCGTGGGGGGCACCGTCGTGACCAGTCCCGGCACCTTCGACCCACTCCATCCGTCATCGGAGGGTGGAACCCTCCACGGCGATCATGCCTACGTCTTCTACCAGGTCCCGGTCGACGCGCGCCCGCTGCCCCTCGTCTTCTGGCATGGCGCCGGGCAATCCTCGAAGACGTGGGAGACGACGTCGGACGGGCGCGAGGGATTTCAGAACCTCTTCTTGCGTCGTCGTTTCTCCGTCTACCTGCTCGACCAGCCACGTCGTGGTGACGCTGGACGCAGTACCGTGGCCTCGGCCATTCCCGCCACGACCGACGACCAGTTGTGGTTCGGCACCTTCCGTATCGGCGTCTGGCCTGACTACTTCCCGGGCGTGCGGTTCTCGCAAGAACCCGAGGCGCTCAACCAGTTCTTCCGCGCGATGACTCCAAACACGGGCCCTTTCGACGCCGAAGTGAGCGCGCGCGCGGTCGCCTCGCTGTTCGACAAGATGGGGCCCGGCGTCCTCGTCACCCACTCGCAAGGTGGCGGCCCCGGTTGGCTCACGGCGATGAAGAGCGTGAACGTGCGGGCGGTCGTGTCGTACGAACCCGGCAGCGGCTTCGTCTTCCCGGTGGGAGAGGTGCCTGCCCCGATGTCCAGTTCCGCGGGGCCGCTTGAGGCCGTGGGCATTCCTCTCGAGCAGTTCAAGGCGCTGACGAAGATTCCCATCATGATCTACTACGGGGACAACATCCCCGACGCGCCGTCGTCGAACCCCGGGCAGGACAATTGGCGCGTCCGGCTCGCGATGGCACGGCTCTGGCGCGACGCAGTCAATCGTCACGGGGGTGACGCCACGGTGGTCCACCTGCCGGAACTGGGGATCCGGGGCAACACCCACTTCCCGTTCTCCGATACGAACAACGTCGAGATCGCGAATCTGCTGTCGAAGTTCCTTGAGGAGAAGCACCTCGATGGAGGCGGACGCCCATGACGGAAGGGTGCTATCGCTATTTCGAGCACACTCGGCGAGATAGGACCCGCCTCATGAAAAAGCCTCTCTTCGGAGTCGCGGTTTGCGCGGCAGGCCTCTTCATGGGCTGCGCAGCCGCTCAGCATGGCGCTGCGAACTCTCCCGCGGACGCCCAGCAGATCATTCGCGCAGGCACCCAGGCTTCCACGGCCGGGTCGGTGGACTCCTTCACCGGGCAGGTACGCGTCGAGCGCTTGTCGTCCGCCAGCGATGACAGCAATGCCTCGACCGCCTACGTGACCTTCGAGCCTGGCGCCCACTCGGCATGGCACACCCATCCCAGAGGGCAATTCCTCATCGTGACGGCGGGTGTGGGCTTGACGCAGGAATGGGGCAAGCCGGTGCAGGAAATCCGCCCCGGTGACGTGGTGCGGTGCCCACCCAACGTCAAGCATTGGCATGGTGCCACGCCGACGAGCGCGATGACCCATCTGGCGGTGACCGGCTCCGCGGAGGGCAAGAGTGTGATTTGGATGGAGAAGGTGACCGATGAACAATATGGCGCAGCCGGCGCTGCCGCCCCACAGGAGTCCAAGGCAATGACAGCCGAACAAGCCCTTTCCGCCAAACAGCAGGCCATTCCACTGATTGCATCCTTCATGGCCGCGAGCGACATGCCCAAGCTCAACGCCGCCTTGAACCAAGGGCTGGACGCGGGACTGGCCATCAGCGAGGCCAAGGAGATTCTGGTGCAGCTCTACGCCTACGTCGGCTTTCCGCGCAGCCTCAACGCGCTGGGTGAGTTGCTGAAAGTGGTGGAGGCGCGCAAGCAGCGCGGAATCCAAGATGCACCGGGGCGTGAGCCCAGCCGAGCCATTCCCACTGGGGATGAGCTTGTCGCCATTGGAACCGCCAACCAGACCAGGATTTCTGGCGCGCCGGTCCAGGGGCCCCTCTTCGACTTTGCGCCGGTCATCAATCGGTATTTGCAGGCGCATCTGTTCGGGGACATCTTCGAGCGTGACAATCTCGACTGGCAAAGCCGCGAGCTGGCTACGGTCGGCGCGTTGGCGGCCACGCCGGGCGTGGAGCCTCAGTTGCGCTCGCACATGGCAGCGAGCATACGGGTGGGCCTGACGGCCGGACAATTGCGCCAATTGACCGAGCTGCTGGCTGCGCGTGGTGACGCGGATGCCGCCAATCGCGCGACCGAGGCGCTGACGCAAGTGCTTTCCGCGACGAAAGGAAAGGAGTAAGCGCTGTCCTGCTCGGCGTGCGGTGGATTCGCCGTCGACAGGAAATGCCGCACCAACGACGAAGCTCGTTCCGGTGATGTAGAGTCAGGGGCCTCCGCGTCAGGATTGTTGCCCGCGCGCAAGCCTGCCATCGTGGAGCCGCCCCGGCTTTGACGGGCGCGTGAGGCAGCCCCCAATACGCGCCGGTTGGGACCGGTTGGCACCGGCGCATGACTCGGTTAAGGATGGACCATGTCTTTGAATGCCTACGAACTCTCTGCTGGCCTGTTTGTCCGAGGACTGACCAACTTGAAAGCGCAGTTGGCGAAGGCCGAAGAACATGCCGCTGCCAGTGGAAGCGGAGAAGCGGTGTTGCTGGACGCGCGGATCTCCGCGGAAGGGCGCATGCGCGGCGTTGCGAGTGACTCGCCAGCGGACCTGCACATGTACACGCTCGCCGCTCAAGTCCATTGGGCCGCGGAGGGGGCCAGGTTGGCGATCGCGCAGTTGCTGGGTGCGCCCCGGGTGCCGACCGCGAACGATGCAAAGAGCTTCGCGGAGCTGCACCAGCGACTCGATGCGACGATTGCGTATCTGCGAGAGCTCGCGCCAGGCGACCTCGAAGCCGGCCTCGGTCGAGAGGTCGTGATTGAGCACCGCCGTGGCTCGATGCGCTCCAGTGGCCACCAGTTTCTGATCGCATTCGCGATCCCTCACTTTTTCTATCACGTGACCACCGCCTACGGCATCTTGCGCAACCAAGGCGTGCGACTCACCATGGGCGACTTCTTGGGCAACTGGGGGGCGAGTTGAGTTGAACTCCGCCCTCGCGGCCCGCTGCCCTCGAACTCCTCGGCGCCCTCGATCCGCTCCTGCTTCTCAACCCGCTTCGACATTCAGGCCAGGGTCCACGACAGGTTCCGCGGGCGCCTTGCGGCCTCGGGACCACGGCGCTGTGGTTGTAGGGCCACGCTTCTCGTGCATGATGTGCCCACTTCGGCGTGGCACATACATCGCAAGGGTATCAGTTCATGGGCATTCCAAAGACAGGGTGGCGAGGAGCGTGTCTCGCCCTGGTCATCACCCTTGTTGCTGGCGCTCGCGCAGCGGCTGAGACGCCGTGCGCAGTGCCCGGCAATCCCTCGACGTTGGTCTGTCAGTCGAATCCCTCGTACCCCCGCTCCGTGTGCCAGGAGGTCTGTACGCAGGGGTTCTGCATCCGCACGGATGAGCAGCAGTTCCAGGCCGGGAAGCGCGGGCTGTGTGTGCTCGCGCTCGATGCCCGGACGCGAGCGGTGACCGGCTCCTGGTCGCTGGGCCCCGGAAGCTTCGGTCGCCCGGGCCTGGACGTGTCGGCGTCGGGCATGGTGGACCTGACCGTGCTCGTCGGTGGTGCTGTCGGCCATGTCCGGCTCATCCGCACCCAGGAGGGGAAGCTCGAAGCCTCGGAGTCCCTCACGTTCCGTCCGCCGCTCGAGGGCCCGCCGCGTCCACCGCCCGAGGGCCATTGCACCGTTCCGGGTCGCCGGCAGGAGGTCTTTGCCTGCACGGGCAGGGCGCCGTCCCCCGAAGTCGTCGACAAGGCCCGCGCCACCTGCACGAGTACCGGGCACCCCGCATCGATGCTGAAGCCGCCACAAGGCGCGTGCTCCGCACAGGGGTGTCTGACGGTCGTGCCCGTGAAGAACGGCGCGTTGGATGCGGGCTGGTCGTGCCTGGTCTGGGTGGATGTGAAGGGGGCCGTCCATGGGCTCCCGCAGCCTCGCGTGTATGGGAACGCCTTCCAATGGGACGTGCGGGGAGAGACGCTCTGCGCGCACGTGGACGGGGGCTGCACGAACCGGGCGGCCTGCCTGCGGGAGCTCTGCTACGCGGCGGCCCCGCCTCACCGACTGCTGCTGCCGAACCAGGGCTCGCCGCTGGAGTCGGACGGGGTGTACTTCGTGGGCCCCGCGGTGTCTCCGGTACGGGTGGATGGGACGCTCGATGACCCCGCGTGGGCCCAGGCTCGCGAGGTGGTGGCCGAGACGCGGGCCCACCTCCTGTACGGTCCGCGCGCGTGGCGCGGTCCCGAGGACTCTTCCGTCCGGCTCAAGCTGCTGCATGACGCGGACGGCATGCTCCTCGCCGCCCGTGTCCGGGACGACCGGGTGGTTCCGCTGGCGCGGGGCGTCCCAGCCGTCGGGACGGACCACCTGGAGCTCGACTTCGGCCGCAATGGAATCGAGGCCCCTCGGTACGCGCTGTTGCTGGGCGCGGACCGGAAGGTGTCCCTGCGGCAGTGGCGGGACCGGAGGGGACGTGAGGTCGACTGGCCCCTCGAGTCTCAGTGCGTCTGGGCCTCCGAGGACGGGGGCTATGCGGTCGAGTGCCGCATCCCGAATGGCGTCATCTTCTTCATCCCCGCGGTGCCCGGTCCGTCGTGGTTCTCCGTCTGGGTCTCGGACGCTGACCAGCCCGGGACGCAGGAGACGCTGATGGGACCGCTGCTGACTGAAAACTTCGTGAGCGAGGTGCCACCGACCCTTCAGGAGGCGCGCTCCATCGAGCAGCAGAAGCGGGCGAGGCTTCCATGAGTGGACAGCGAAGAATGGCGTTGCACTTCGCGCTGATGGGGTTCGTTGTCCTGGCTTCGCGCGCCTCCGCGGGCGAGGCCTGCCGCGACGTGGGAGAGGTGTCCGACGTGGTGTCGTGCATGACGGACCCCGAGGACTGGGAACACCTCTCATGTGACACGCGCTGCAAGAAGGACTACTGCGTCGCCCTGCGCAATGACTCCCCGCTGCCCGGCATGCCCGCGGACTGGTGCCTGGTGGTGACAGACCGGAAGGGCACGGTGACAGGGAGCCTGGCGCTCACCGGGACCGAGGACGCGAAGGTCACCCGGGCGAGCGAGGCGGGGGGCATCGACGTGCGGGGACGGGACGAAGCGCGTCGCACGTTCGTGCTGCGCTCGAAGCGCCGGAAGGACGGCTCGCTCGTGGAGCTGGCTCGGACGACCGAGCGCGGGCCCACGACGGCTCTCACGCCCCTACCCGAGCCGAGACCGCAGCCGAAGTCGAAGCCGCAGGAGGCCTTCTGCTCCATCGAGCCGTCCAATAGCGAGCCCACGCTGGCGCCTCCCACCTGCACGGGGCGAAAGCCGGCGGCGAGCTTCCTCCAGGAGGCGGCGAAGCTCTGTGCCACGTCGGCGGGCGCGGGCGAGCAGCCGGTGTCCGCGGTGGGCGCCTGCTCGGCGTCGGCGTGCATCGCGCTCGGGGCCGATGAGGGGGTGTGGGAGTGCGTGGTGGGGCAGTCGGATGGAGGCGCTCCGCATGTCCTCAAGTTCGCCGAGGTGTTGGGGTCCTCTGGCCTGACCGGAGTCGCGCTGACGGGCACGAAGGTGTGCGCGACCTTCGTCCAGGGCGGCGGGAGCGGTGGCGACATCGTCTCGAGCGCCTGTGTCCTCATCGGCTCGCCGGACCGCCTTGTGCTGCCGGCTCCGCCGTCGCGGGTCGCCTTCCTGGACGAGGAGGGCTACCACACCGTCCCCATGAAGGCCGAGCCCACGGTGGATGGGGACATCGCGGGCGACGCGGCGTGGGGGCCGGTCCAGCCGCTCCCGGCGCTCACCGACTCGAATGTCATCCATGGCCTGGGTGCGTGGGAGGGCCCTTTGGATGCGTCCGTCACGTGGCGGCTGGCACAGGGGGCCGACGCGCTGTACCTGGCCGCGCAGGTGGGCGACGACCGGGTGACGCCGGCTCGGCCTGGCTTGAGTCCCGTCTTCGCGGACCACCTGGAGCTCCGTCCGTACTACGCGGTCGTCCTGGAGCCGGAGGGCCACGCGTCCCTGCGCCAGTGGAGGGACTTCCGGGGGACCCGTGTGGACTGGCCCGTACGCGGCGCACGGTGCCGATGGCGGGCGCGGCAGGGTGGCCAGGACATCGAGTGCCGGCTTCCCTTCGGCGCGGTCGGTGCCCTTGCCGTGCCTCCGTCGCGCCAGGACCTCCTGCTGGTGTTCTCGGATGGGGACGGCGAGCCGCGCCAGAAGTCCCTGGTGGGGACGCGGGTCGACCTGTGGCTCTGGAAGGAATTGCCGCCCTCGATGGAGGACGCCATCTACCTGAAGCAGACCTACCCGTGAGCCTCGGGTCGCGGGGGTGGGGATGGAGTTGCCCCTGTCAAAACGGACACGCTCAGTGGGGTGATACCGCGCGCCGGGGCTCGATGGGGGAACGCAACTGCAGCCTCGTGTGAGGATGCACGGGGTTGTCGTCGTCGAAGCACCCGGGCAATGGCGGTCCGGTTCGAGGCGCCGGACCGCATCGCCGGGTGTCGTCGGTGTGCTCGCTACTTCGAGCAGACCGTCACCTTGAACTCATCTTCGATGCCCGAGGAGTAGGAGAGCGGGGCATAGGGCCCTCCGCCCTTGTAGGTCCCCGAGAAGCCCACGTCGTCGTAGAGCCGGCAGAACCCGCCGTCGCTCGCGACTCGTCGCTGTGGCGCAGTCGTACGAACCCGGTGCTGGCCGTGGAGGAGATTAGCCACGGGGGGCCCGCGCGCCAGCGAAATCCGTACGCTGAGTACAAAGAACCCAGGAAGGCTCGTCCGAGGAGACTTCGTCCCTGATACAGGGTGGAGGCGGCCCACGATCGGCTCACGGCCCGGTGATGAGGTGGATGCCGCGTTCCCGTATCAGGGCGCTCTGGGCCTCTGCGGAAACCGCGGTCCCGCGCAGGTCGAGTTCCCTCAGGCGTGACAGTCTGAGCAGCGCCGGGAGGCCCGCGTCAGTGACTTTCGTGCGCGTCAGATAGAGGGTTCGGAGCGAACTGGGAAGGTGGCCGAGTATCTCGTCCCCGGTTTGGCCGCCGGCGAGGCTCAGCCAGACGAGTTTTGTGAATTCCTGAAGCGCTTTCTGGCCCTCTGCGTCCAGCCTGGTCGCGCCGAGGTCGAGCGTCGTGAGTCGCGCAAGGGTGTGCAGGCTCGCGAGGCCGGTACCCCGGATGAGCGTCCCCGCGACATGGATTGCCTCCAGCTCTGTCAAGTGAGCGAACTGGCCCAGCCCTACGTCCGTCAGGAGGGTGCGTTCGGCTTTCAGTGAATGGAGGCCGGGAAAGGCCTGGCGTATGGCGGGCACCCATTCGTCAGTGAACCGGGTCTTGCTCAAGTCCAGGTGTCTCAGGCGTGGGCGGGCCCCCAGGTTGTTCAGCGCTTCCAATCCAATCGGCGTGTGGCTGAGCGCGAGCCGCGTCAGTTGGCTGAGGGGCGCGAGTGCCGTGAGGGACCCGTCAGTCAGCGCGAGTCCAGAGAGCCCGAGGGATTCGAGCGTCACCAAGGCACTCAACTCTTGAAGTCCCGTGCCCGTCACGAGCGTGTGCGAGAGGTCAACCTCTCTCAACTCATTGAGTCCCCGAAGATGGCGCAGCGCTGAATCGTCCACGAGAGTGTCGTCGAGGTGAAGCGCTTCCAGTCGAGAGCTGCCCGCGAGGTGGCGAAGGCCTGGGCCTCGGATTCGCGCCTTGCTGAGGACCAGCGCACGAAGCGCGGGCAGCTTCGCGAGGTGGAGCAACCCAGCGTCCGTCACCCGCGTGCTGCCCAGGTGGAGGGCTTCCAGTTCACGTCGTCCCCCGACATGCACGAGGCTGGCGTTCGAGGCAGCAGTACGCGCGAGGCCCAGCCGCCTGAGGGAGGGCATGGCGTCAATGCAGCGGAGACCGGCATCCGAGACTTTCGTGCCGCTGAGGTTGAGCGTATGCAACGAAGCGCCCGGCAACAATGCGAGGACGGCGTCGTCCACTGCGGTATCAGACAGGTCGAGTTCCTCCAGCCCCGGTTGCCTCGCGAGGAATCCAAGTCCTTGGGAGGTTACGGCCGTTCCGGCGAGGGAGACTCGACGCAGGGTGGTGTGCTCCCAGAGCGACGCAAGGCCTGTGTCCGAGACGGACGTTTCGTCCAGCCGCAGCACCGCCAGTTGTCGCATTCGTTTGAGAGGAGCCAGCCCCGTGTTGGTGACCTGGGTGGCATTGAGGTGCAGGGCCTCGAGTCGAGTCTCGCTTTCCAACGAGGCGAGGTGCGCATTGCCGAAGTCCGTGCCAGACAACTGAAGCGCGACGACGCCGGACCCTTGGAGAAGGGCCGCGAGCAGCCCGGGGGCTGGAACGCCGACCGAGCCAAAGCCCAATTCGGGCACTCGGTACTCACGCAACACGGCGGCGATTTCGCGAGCGTCCGCGTCGGTACGCACGGGGAGCAAGGGTTCTGCGTACCAGGTGCCTGTGTCAGGTGGGGTGAAGCCTTCGGGCCCTGGTGGTAACCGCCCGAACTCAGCGCTTGTCCCATCCGGTTCATGGCGGAACACCGTGAGCAGCGGCCTGGGAACCGTCACCACGACGGGACTCAAGAAAGGGGCGGGAATGACAGGCACGGGACGGGGCGCACAGGCCGCCATGACGAGAAGCAATCCTGCGAATCTGAGGATTCCCAAATGGACGTGAAGCGGCGGGCAAGGAAAGAGGTGTACCAGCCACCTTACTTCGCGCGGGCCCCCCGCGGCCATCCGCCGCTCTCGAGCTCCGCGAACACCGCCGGGACACTCCCACCGAGCGCTCCCCCTTCTTCGCGAAGCCAAGGTCATCTCCCAGCCACCTGGCTCCCGTCTGATGAGCGCCCCTGGAACTCCCGCGCCACTGACGCGCGGGGCGAGCGCCTACTCCGGAGCGGGGCCCGGAGGACACGCGAGGTCGGCGGGCAGGGACCACAACTGGGGCTCGAACGTGTCGTCCTTCGCGCTGAAGTAGACCCGCTCCCCGACGCGGGCGAAGCCCTGGGGAGACGCGCCTCCCCCTCCGATGTCCGCGGCCTGTCCCGTGGACATGGCCGTGCCCCGCGTCACCCAGGGCTCGTTGTAGGAGAGGGGCGACGTGTCCCCGCCGAAGAGCACCGCGCCCATGCCCGTGGCGTAGAGAGGGGACCAGTAGTACTCCGAGATGCTCAGCTCCACGGGGAGCTGCACGGTCCCCTCGGCGGTGCCATCCGTCACCCAGAGGCCCACGCGCAGCGCGGCGGGGCCGGGGAAGGGGCTGCCGATGGCCACGGACAAGTAGAGCCGCCCGCCGGAGCTGGCCGTGTTCTGCAGGTAGGGCGTCGTCCCTTCCATGTCCGCGTAGGGATTGGGCAGCACCTTGACGGTGCTCTTGCCTCCGCCAGCGAGGGACAGGCGATACAGTCCCATGCGCCGCGTGGTTGTATCCGCCGACGTCAGATACACCGACGAACCCAGCGCTCCGAGCAACCGCATACTCCGGCCGAACGTGTCCAGGCGCACCGTGCCGGTCGGGCTGCCATCCGTCTTCCACACCTCCGTGTTGGGGCCGTCGAGCAGCGTGAACAATCCCGGGGCTCCGCTGTCGGGGCTCCGCACGTCACCCAGGGGCACCACGTCGGCGTCCAGCCGCTTGACGAAGGATGTCCCGGAGGCCGTGCCATCGGTCCGCCACAGCGCGGTGCCGCTGCCGGGCCCGACGAGGAAGAAGAGCAGGGCGTCGCCCCCCCTCAGGCTCTGCCCCTGGAGCGCGGCGAGCACCCCGAAGTTCACGACCTGCACCGTGCCCGAGTCCGTCCCATCCGAGCGCCACAACTCCACCTGTGTCCCCGCCGCCACCGGGGTGAGCCGGAAGAACGACAGCGCGCCGTCCAGCGCGGTGGGAAGGCGCAGGGAGGAGTCCGCCGTCCCCGGCATCAGGTCCGCCACCAGGTGCGTGCCGGCCTCCGTGCCGTCGCTCACCCAGAGCTCCTTGCCGGTGTCGGGGTTCCACACCTGGAAGAAGACCTGGCTGCCCACAGGGACCAGTCCGCCGAGGCCCCTGTTCCGCCGGGGTGTCACCGCCGGGAAGGACTTCACCGGGAAGGTGCCCGCATCCGAGCCGTCGCTGCGCCACAGCGCGCTGCGGCCATCGCGGAAGTTCACGGCGAAGTAGAGGGTCCCCTGGGCGTCCACCAGATTCACGGGTGCGGGCTCGTCCCAGGGCGGGTCGTCGCCCGGAGGCATGACGACCTTCACCCGCTGGGCCACGCCCGGCGCGCAGGCCTGGGCCTTGACGGTATCCGGCGCTGAGTCTGGTTCCGCGCACCCCATCAACACCAGACACACCAGGGCAAAGCCATACTTCGAGTGCATGCCGCTCCCTCCAGGGCCAGGAGGACAACGGTGGGAGCCACCAGGATGCGCAGCAACTGCCTTGGAGCGCATGTCGCCGCGCGAAGGCAGACATTCCCAGGGCCGGCCGGAGTCGCTGACGCCGGGAGGGGGAACTGCCCGCGAGCGCCGAGTCCCAGATGGCGTCGTTCCAGTTCAGCTCGCTTGGGATGACGGCGAAGACGAGGCCGCTGCGGATGTCCTCGCAGCCACCGTTGGCCGTACTGGGAGTCGCCCAGTTCCGTGGACACCCGAGATGTGATGGAAGGAGCACGGGCGGTCCGCGAACGAAGAGAAGCTGAACAAGCCCCGCGGACCTCGCCGAGAGTTTTCGGAAAGTTCAAGGCCGAGGGGCGCAGAGCTGGCCAGGCGTCAAGCGGCGCGGGTCGCCCGGGCATGCGCGTCTTCTCAATGATCGAGGTTATCAGGGAGGCACAGGGGCTGAAGTCCGGACGAGCCTCAAGTGCTGTTCCTCGGCTCTCCGTGGTCTGGCGACCCGCGGGCTGCCGGCGTCAGGTCGAGTGAATTGGTTTCCTCTGCGACTTGCGCCTCCGGGCCCCGTTATGGGGGCAGCACCCCTCTGGGTTTCTCGGGAAGGGGGGCTTCTTTCTCTGAGGGGCATGGTGGCGTATCAACTCGTTCGTTTGTACCTGAGCCTCACTTCCGTACGGTGGCCGCGGCAATTCGCCTGCACCCCAGGATTCTTCCCCGGCATCCGGGGCTCCGTCCTTTTTGTCTCCGTGGCCCTCGCCGCCTGTGGAGGAGGGGAGAAGCCCCCTCCGTCCAACGTGGCCCCGTCCGCACGCGAGGACCTGGCGACGCTCTACGAGGACACCGTCCTGGTGATTCCAGGCGCGTCGCTCGTCTCCAACGATTTCGACGCGGACGGCGATTCGCTCACGCTCACCTCCGTTGGCACGGCGACCCATGGCAGCGTGACGTGGGTCGGCGGCACCGCCACCTTCATTCCGGAGGCGGACTTCTCCGGAACCGCGACGTTCGAGTACTCAGTGTGGGATGGACGCCTGACTGACACCGGGATGGTGAGCGTCCAGGTCAACCCCGTGCACGACGCACCCGCAGCGGTCGCCGATACCCTGGCCACCCCCGAGGATTCCGTGCTGTCCCCATCGCCTCAAGTCCCGACGATGTCCCGTCCTGACAACTCGAGATTCCCATCAACACGAACAATAACCAGACGGCCTTCGACGCTGCGGCCGTGTACCGACGACGTGGCTGCATGGACCCCTTCCAGTGCAATGACTCAGGGCTTCTGGCGCAGGGGCGTGGAGCTGCCTGGGGCGTCGATGTCGTCCGCGCTCGAAGAGAGACCTCGTGGCCACGATGAACCAACGCTTCACGGACGAGGAGTTCATGTGTCTGTATTTTCGTTGTTGAAATGCTGATGCAATTCAGTTTCACTTGATAGGCATTCTGGACTATGTTGTTCCCTGAGGTCGGCTCGAGACTGCTTGCGCATCCATCTGACGTAACAGGACACGCGGTCAGTCGACGGCCTGCCTCGATTGCAGGGACCCATCACGGGCGTCGCTGGTGCGGCCGCCCGATACACGAGGACTCATGAATACGAGAGTAAACCCGCTGGTTGTCACACTGGTTGTCATGGCGATGTCTTCGGGCACGAGCGTCGCCGCCACCTCTGCCGCGGGGGCTGTGTGTGCGGAGCAGGGCTTGCCGCCGTCCGGCTTCCCGAGTTGTGTGTGGTCGATTCCGGTGGCGGGTGGCGAGGTGCTGCTCGACACAGTGGGCAGTGCCAGCGCGTCGGAAGTCCGCCAGGCGCTGGCCGAGGGGCGAGCCCCGAATCTCGCCCCCCACGTCGTGAGTGACGAAGAAGGCGCGCTCGCGGTCGAGGCGTTGGTACTCGCGACGAGTTCGCTCTCCGACGTCATCGTCAGCGAACTGCCAACCTACGAGCTACCAAACGGCGATGTGCAGGTGTCGGTGCTGGCTGGCACGCTCACGGGCCCGTGGGGCCCGACGGGCCAGGAGGCCATGCTCAAGATTTATTTCTACAACTGGGGCCACGGTCACTGGACGATCATCATCGAGTTCAGCGAGCACAACGGCGTTGGGTACGACAGCAAGGGCGGCTGGTTCAATCTTCAATAACGTACCTGATGACCTCTCGCGCTGGTCGGGGGACGTCGGGGCGTTGAATGGCCACGAGCGTCCGGAACCGCGGCGCGCGGCACTCCCGCAGCAGACTGGGCCACGGAGAGTTGCTTGACGAAGTCCAGTGCCGCCGGGCGCCGAGCACCCTGAACCAACGACCGTGGTTCCCACATGACCTCAGGCGGTGCGCCTGAGGTCGGCTCGGCGCGGGCATGGGCGACCGGATTTGGGGAGGCACAGGACCTGTGCGCCGCGCGTCTGATGCTTCCGCTGCCGCGCGTGATTGCGTAGCGTGAGGCCCCCGAGTCGCGAGGAACGCTCATGGCCAAGAAAGTCGCAGCCAAGAAGGCGCCAGTCAAAACGCAGAAGAACAAGGCCTCCGTCGCCGAATTCATCGCCGCGGTCGATGACGACGCCCGGCGCGCGGACGCCAAGGCGATTGACAAGATGCTGCGCGAGGTCACCGGCGAAAAGCCCGCCATGTGGGGGCCGTCGATCATCGGCTATGGCTCATACAAATACACGAACACGATGGGCGAGGCGGATTGGCCGAAGATCGGCTTCAGCCCACGCAAGGGCGCGACCGTGCTCTACATCGTGCCAGGCTTTCTCGCGTCCGAACCGCTGATGAAAAAGCTGGGGAAGTACAAGAACGGAAAGAGCTGCCTCTACATCAACAAACTCGCCGACGTGGATCAGCAGGTGCTGCGCGAACTGGCCACGCGTTCGTGGGCGCACATGAGCGAGAAGTACGGGTAGGAAAAGGGGAGCCCGGCACACTTTGTCGCGTGAGAGGGGTCAGCCGATGCGCTTCAGCTCCTGCACGGCCGGAGTGGGCTTCCCTTCGCCATGGGTGCGGCGCGCTTGACCTGGGCTCCTGGATGGAGCCTGGAGATTGCAATCGATTCACGGGCCGTACATAGGGGCTTCGTGTCCTCCACACCCGTCCTTGGATTTGGTCGCTATCTCGGCACCCCGCTCCAGCGCCTGGAGGTGGCGGGGCTCGTCTTGACGGAGAGCACCTATCCTCCCGACGTCGTCCTCCCTCTTCACCGGCACCGGCACGCGGGCTTCCGGCTCACGCTGGAAGGCGGCTTCACCGACGTGTTGGAAGGACGCTCGCGGCAATGTCCTCCCAGGTCGGTGGCCTTCCAGGCACCCGAGGTCGCCCACGAGCAGCGCATCGCCGGTCGGCTCACCCGCACCTTCAACGTCGACTTCTCCGAGGCGGTCTGGCGGTCGCGCTACCCCCTCGTCTCCCGGCTCGACAGCCGGATGGAGCTTGCGTCGGCGCGACTGTCCACGCTGACCGCGCGCCTCTATCAGGAGTTCCGCCACGGGGACGACATGACGGCGCTGGCCATCGAAGGGCTGGCGTTGGAGCTGCTGGCTGAGGCCGTGCGCGCCACGACGCCCCCGAAGGCATCGGCTCCTCCCGCGTGGCTCGCACGGGTGCGGGAGTTGCTTGATGCGGTCCGGGGTCCGCCTCCCACGCTCGCGCAACTGGCTCGCGAGGCGGGGGTGAGCCCCACGCAACTGGGCCGCAGCTTCCGCCAGTTCTTCCAGTGCACTCCCGTTGACTACCTGCGCCGCTCCCGACTGGAGCGCGCCAGCCGGGCACTGCGAGAGACGGCACACCCCATCAGCGACATCGCGCTGGAGGCGGGCTACTGCGACCAGAGTCACATGACGCGCGAATTCAGCCGCCGACTCCACCTGGCACCGGCCGAGTACCGGCGCCTGCTCGCGGGCCGTTCGTTTCGTCCAACGGGATGAGTTCCGTCCAAGACATCCTCGTGCGGGCGGGGTCAGCTTCAGCGCCATGACTCCGGACCCGCTCGCCTCCACCGTCCCCGTTTCCTCCCCGACCTCCGACGCCCTCCGGGGAGTACCCACAGTGGCCCTTGTCGCCACGCTGTGGCTGGCATCCGCCAGCTGCGTCTCACGGCAGGAGGTCCCCACATCTCCCGCGCCGGCCATCACCCGCGTGGAGGCCGGGCGCACGCACTGGGTGCTGCGTCCCTCCGAGGCCTACGACGCCCTCTGTCTGCTGAACCTGCTCCGTGGCGACGCGTTCTACACGAAGTACTATCCCGTGGAGTTTCAGCGCTTCTCCGCCCTCCTGGAGCCCGGGGAGAAGGCCGCGCTCGCGCACCTCACCGAGCGGATGGGAAAGCAGGCCGGGAAGATGGTGGGTCCCCATCTGACGCTCGTCTTCTCCGTCACGGGTGCCACCACCGTGGAAGACTTGGCCAGGACGGTGTCGGACGATGCCGCCTGGAAGGCGATGCGCCGGGACTTCGAGGCGACGAGTTACAGCGAGGACTCCGACTTCACCGAGATGGAGGACGTGCGCCAGGACCTGGGCGTGCTGTTCGCCTTCCTCCAGCGCATCGGCTTCTCGCGCATCTGGCGCGCGGAGTACCTGCCCCAGGTGGAACAGGCCATCGCGCGATTCGGCGTCCAACTGGCGCCCCATGACGTGGTGGGCTGGGACGAGGACGTCCTCGGCCGGGTGCTCCACGTGGAGGCGCTCAACGCCCACGTGCTGAAGTTCGTCAAACCCCACGGCATCCGGGTGACGGGCTGGAACTTCCTCACCGACCTCACCTATCCGCTGAGCGTCACGGTGAAGACCGCCGTGCATGAGCTGCTCCACCCGCCGTTCAAGCGCGAGGGTGCCCTTGACGCGCGGTTGACAGCCCTGGAGGCGGACCCGTACTTCCAGCGACTGGTGCGCGAGCATGACCCGGCGTTCGGCTACACCACCGCCCAGGGGCTGACGGAGGAGGACTGCGCCGAGGCCATCGACGTCTTCGTCAGCGAGCGCCAGGGTTTGCTCCGCGCGAGGGACGGCAAGCCGCTCACGGGCGCGGCCTTCTTCCGCGACCACGACGATGGAATGCACGTGTTGGCCTATGTGCTCTATGAGGAGCTCCGGCGCGCGGACTTCTCCCAATGGACGACGTACGAGGGCTTCCTGCTGAAGCTGTTCGACACGGGCGTGCTCGTGCCCGGGAAGCTGGAGCAGCGATTCCGTTCCTACACCGGCAACTATCCCGTGAAGGCATTGAAAGAATAGGCCCTCAGGCGCGCGCGGCCCCGGGCATTGGCGTGTCGGGAGAAGCCTTCCGTGCGGCCCGTGTCTCGAAGATGGAGATGCCCGCGGACGGTGTGGGAGTTGGACGGGCATCAGCGGAAGGGCGACGCGCGATTCCTCGAGGGGCTCACCCCTCCGAATCTGGGCGGCTTGACGCGGAGGCTCGGCGTGGAGGTGGATGGGCCCGCTCGCGTTGGCGGGCATGTCGCCGCCTGTGCGGAGGCTGGAAATCTTCAGGCGGTATACGCTGGCGACGTGACCGAGGCCCTGCACAGCTTCCTGGAGCGCGCGGCGGAGTGCTTCGCGCGGCAGGAGGAGGAAGAGGCCTTCGGCGCTGTGATGGATGCGTGGCGCGAGTGTCGCGCGAGCGAGCTGGTCCTGTTCGCCCAGGAGTTCGAGGCGCGTCTCGACTCGACGCATGCGGGCCGGGAGGGGGAGTCCGCGGAGGCTCGTCGCGCGGCGCGGGACCTGGCTCGCGGGCTGGGGGCGCAGGGGCAGCCGCGCGAGGTGGATGCGCGGCTCGATGCCCTGCTCGACTGCCTGCCCGACCCCCGGTTCATCCCCGGGTTGCTCGCCATCGCGCGACTCCCCTCGGCGGAGGAGCCTCAGCGGGTGTTGAGGCTGTGCGCGGCGCTCCGGCACGTGGGGCCGCCCTTCGACGTCGAGCCCCTCGAGGCCCTGTATGAGCGGATGATGCCGGAGGCTTGGGCCTCGGCCGCGCGGCTGTCTTTCGTCATCAGCCTGGGGCGTGACTGGGTGCCGCGGGAACTCGACGCGAAGGCGGGGGAGCTGCTCGCGGCGCTGTGGGAGGCCCTGCGTGTTCGCGCGGAGAAGGAGTCGCGAAACGCCAGCATCCGGGAGCAGTGGTTGCCCCGTGTCTATGCCAACCCCGAGGACGACGACGTGCGGCTGGTGATGGCGGACCAGTTGCTGGAGACGGGCGACCCCCTGGGTGAGTTCATCGTGCTCCAGTGCTCTCCCACTCCGGACGAGGAGCGCATCGACGAGTTGCTCGCGACGCACCTCCGGAGCTGGGAGATGCCGCTGGGTGGCCACATCGATAGTGGGGCGACCCGCTTCGAGCGGGGCTTTCCCGTGGCGGTGCGGATGGCGAAGGAGGCGGCCTCTCTGATTCTCCCCGAGCCGGGACCGGCCTGGAGCACGGTGCGGGAGATCGACTGGGCGACGGTGGCCTGGTCGGTGGTCCACGCGCAGTGGCTCGCGCATCCGCATCTTCGGGGCGTGACGCGGATGCGACGGGTGGAGCCGTACTGGGCCCGTTTGATGGGGCCGCCGCCCTCCGTCAGTCGGCTGGAGCTGTGGGGGTCTGTCGCGGACCAAGTGTACCGCACGCCCGCGCTGGGGGATGTATTCGACAGGCTGGCCCTGTGGCCGAACCTGTCGTGGCTGGAGTTGCACGCCGGGCACGAGGAGGACGTGCGCCTGTGCGCGACCTCCACGCTGGCGACGAAGCTGGAGCGCTTCGATGCCACCATTCCGGGAGCCTGGACGCTCACGGTGCGCCCGGGCGACAAGGTGCCCATCGAGGTGACGCTGGTGAGCGCCCGGGCTGGCGAGTCGTTCTGGAGGCTCCTTTCCGCGGCGGAGGGTTTCGGGAAGAGGGGCCTGCGGGTGCGCTGTCATCGCCAGGTCGACGCCGCGAGCGTCAACGCCCTGCGGTGGGCCACGTCTGGCTTCTCCCACGTCGAATGGGTGAGCGTGTCTGCCTTGCGGTAGAATGGCGACGTGGATGACAACGTGTACGCTCACCTGGAGCGCGCCGCGGAGGCCTCTGCCCGGCACGACGAAGAGCAGACGCTCGCCGGACTGTTGGCCGCATGGCGGGCGTGTCGCTCACCGGCTGCGGCTCCCGGAATCTCGGGTCCAGTGCCCGCGTGCGTCAGTGAACGTGTCATTGTATGTCTGGAATTGAGATGAGGATGGCGTGGCGTTTGCTCGGGCTGCGTTCGCCAAGATTGGCATCACCTTCCCGCAATGAGGTGCATGATGGAACCCAAACAGCTCACGGTGCGACGCTGGTCCGAACTCTCCAGCAAACCACTCTCGGAAGAGAGTGTGCGTGCCCTGCACTTGCCCGCGAGGAAATATCGGGTGAGCGTTAATCGGTATTCGCCGGGGGCAGATATCGCTGGCGGAATGCGGGCCGGTACGTGCTACGTGTTGGCTGGGCACTGCCAGATTGAATTCGGCACGCAGGTCGCCCAGCTCGCCGCTGGGGATGTCGCAGAGTTTCCTGCCGACAGCTTTCGCGTGGTGGTGAGTCGCGAAGCTGGGTGTGTTGTTGTTTTTGCTTGGGAGCTTCCAGAGGAGTTTGCTCGATAGGAGGAGGTCGGACTCTGCGTTGCGGAGTCCTTCCAACTCAGTGCCCAGGTGTCAGCCTGGGCACATGAAGAACCTGGGCCACCTCGCGCTGGCTGCGTCCCGTGGTGGATTGCCTCGCCACGGGACGCATGCTCACGTTCCGCCTGGGGCGGCCCCATCCCCAGCGGCTCCACCGGCCGGTTGGAGGTGATGAGGGTCGAGGCGCTCCGTCACCGCTACCACGGCGGTAGGAGGGAGCGCCGCGCCTCACCGGGGGCCAGCGCAGACTGTCAGGGTTCGCCGTATGTGGTGCAGGAGCTGAAGCGCATCGGCTGAACCCTCTCACGCGACAACTACCTTGACGCTCACCGCTTCCCTCGGGAGCAGCGGCTAAACCGGAAGCGGATGCCTCCCAAAGACAGCGCAAAGGCGGCGCCTTCCGAGGCGCCTCCTGCGCGAACATTGCCCGGTTACGCTGGATTCGCCTGCGCGCTCAGCTCGCGCTGCTGCACTGGGGAGCGCTCGCACTGCTGGGGTTCAGGTTGCTCCTTCAGAAGCTGTTGCTGGCCGGTGATGGAATCACCACCGCTACTGCAGTCATCCAGGCAGAGGGCGTGCTCTGCTACGCATACGGCGGGGTCTGACGTGTGTGCCAAACAGTCTTTGTAAGCCCGAACGCAGATGTTTTGGCACGACGCCTCTGCTGCCTGAGCCAGCACCAGGCCGCCCACCAACCCGCAGGTCGTAGCGATCTTCCTCAATCGACTGTTCATGCTCGAACTCCTTCTGACGGGGTCCCCTGCGCTCCAAAATTTAGCACGGGGAATATCTGTGCGGCAAATGCCCGCCGCGATGAGCAAATTCAGAGGCAGGCCACCCCGGGGCGGCCTTCGTGCGACACAGACGCCAGTCCTCCGCCCGAATGAAGTCTGCCGGAGTGGCGTGTTGGCCAAGGTAGGAGTGCTGACATGCAACGGTTCGAACTGCAGCAGGCGGATAGGGAGTGACCTCCTGTCCTTGGTTCTGATCCTCTCGGCGCCCGCTTCACAAAGAGTGCGTGGTGGCGGTGGGCGTGGGCTCGCGGGCAAAGCATGGGGTAGGTGAGGGTCGCTTGGCCTCGACGCGCGCGGGACCTGGAACGAGCGAGGCCCTGTCCTGGGGCTCCTGTGGCCAATCGCGGCCCGCCCGGCTGGCGTCCACCGCCTGCGAGGGCAGTCCCCCGCAGGCGGTGTCGAGTCGGCCGCGTGCAGCGGCAGGTTGCTTTGCCCCAAGGCCCTATCCCCAATGCTCCACCGCCCCTCTCTACCGCTCCAGGAACTCGGTGACCCCATAGGCGCTGCGCTTACCTACCTTTGACGTATGCCTGACGCAGCGATCAAACTTTGGGTACGCACAGGGGCGCGTTACAGGTCCTTCACGGCGTCATACAGGCTGCCCGCCGTGTCGTAGCTGAAGTAGGGGCCCTGCCACTTGTTGACCATGGTGGGGTCCGAGTCCCAGAACATCCAGCTGTTCACCGAGTACAGATAGGCCCAGTAGTTCTGACCATAGCTTTCCAACCAGGGCCCGCCGCTGGCGCCGCCGGTCATGTTGCAGGAGATGGAGGGAAAGCCGCCCTCGTTCCACGTGCCGCCCTGGCAGAAGAGCAGTTGGGAGCCGTTGAAGGGCGGGGCCGCGGGGTAGCCGAACTGGTAGATGTACGCACCGTAGGGAGCTCCCCACTTGATGCCTTGTCCCCCCACGGCATCGACGATGCGCGTGCCATTACGGTCGTTCATCACCGCGGCCCCCACGTCGTAGGCCCGGTCCCCGTTGTTGGTCCACCCGTTCTTCGACCAAAGGCTGGTGGACGTCCAGGTGCCGTGGGGGGAACCCGAGTGGTAGTTGGGGACGAAGGCCCAGTTGCTGAACCAGTTGCGACCGGAGCCGCCACCATGCACACAGTGTCCCGCGGTGAAGACGACCCGTCTGCCATTGCTGTACACCGTGCTGCCCGAACACACGTAGTTCTGCCCGCCGTCCGTATAGAAGACCTTCCCGCTCATCGTATGAATGTCGGCCAGCGGCGCGAGGCCGCCTCGCGGCTCGGCGCCGTCCACGGTGCGGCTCACGTTCTCCGGCGCGACAGGCTTGAGGCTGATGGGCGCCTTGCCGGACGTCGTGGGGGGCACCGCGGGAATTGCCGAGGCCATCCGTTCCGGAGTCCAGTAGGCGAGGATGCGAGCCTCATCCAGCGCTGACGCGAGCGTGGAGGAACTCATGTTGTCCGCCGGGTCGGCGGTGGGCGCGGCTCGCGTGGAGGGGACCGCGCCCAGGAATCCAAACACCGCGACGGCAAGAGCGACTCGACTCCGCGACACGAATGGCATCGGCCAGCCTTTCCAATGACGACTGCGGGTGAGGACCGCCATTGTCATGGTTGGCAGGGGAACGACTCAATACGCGGAACCTCGTAATGAGAGGAAATAGACCGGGGAGGCCGCGCTACTTCTTCGGCCCGGACGTCGGCGGAGCAGGGCGTGTCAGCCGAGGGGCAGCGTCAACCCCAGAGCGTCGTGCACCACAGCGACCCAGGGACCGCTCTGCGGAACCGGGGCAACTTCAGGTTGGACAGTTGCCCGAGTCCATGGGGCACTGTGCTGATATGCTACCTTCATGGGACTCTGGAAGAGACTTCTCGAGTGGACGAGTCGTGCAAGGGGGCTCGAAAACGAGAAGAGGACAGTGCGAGTCATCTCCCTCTTGCCTCCAGAAGTGGCTGTGGTTGGAGGGATTCCGCGCCGCGCCATTGCCGGTACCCTTGGTGGCAACCCTGGTGACTTGTCTGCATTCACGCCAGAACCCGATTTTGTCGCACTCATCCACGAAGTCGTCCGCGACTACACGCCACAGGACTCGGCCGCACAGGAGGAGGCCCGTCGCATGGGCAGTGGGTGGCTCTACATCGTGGACCAGCGGGGGTCGCAAAGTGGGGCGCGCACGGCACCCAAGGACATCGTAGGGTATTTCAGGGTAGAGGAGGGACGCATCCAGCAGGCGAGCTACACTCCTCATCAAGGCTATGTCGTCTTCACTGAGCGCGGCCTCACCCGTCTCCCGGGCAGTCTTCACGGGGTTCTTGTCGCCAGGGCAGCCCAATAGCCCCCTGTGTCAGGGAGTTTGTCGCCTCTGCCGTGCGCGCCTCGCTCACTCGCAGTGACGCACGGTTCGACAAGGCCGTGACGCGCTCAGGACGCAGCGGCCGAGGTTGGGTCGGCACGGGTAGGAAAGAAGTGCATCGGAGTGTCGTGAAACGGTCTCGCTCGCGTATCCTTGCTTCATGGGCCTCTTCAATCGTCTCTTCGGTCGCGCGGGCAGGCCGGCACCCACCTCGCCCGAGGCTGTGCGCGAGCTGCTCTTCGATGCTGTGCAATCACAGAATGACGCCGCGCTCATCCGGCTCTGTGCCGAGCACGAAGCCCTGCTCCTCGAGCACTACCCTGCCTGGTTGACGGTTCCCGAGAGCGTCCGCAAGGAGCCGACACACCTCCAGCGCTATGGCCAGGGGCTCATCGGCATCGCTCAGTGCCTCGCGGAGACTCGGAACCGGCCCGAAATGTTCCAGCGGATGATGGGGACTCCCGCCGATAACCCCATCGTGCGCTGGCAGGAGACACGGGAGCGCGCCAACACGCTCATGCGCGGGCTGGACTTCGAAGGTGCGCTATCGCTGCTCACTCCCGAGGCGGAGCGAATCCAGGGCCTGTCGGGAGGAAGCGCCGAGACCATGAAGGCCATGACCTTCGGGCAGATGGCTGCGTGTCATTTCCAGGAGGGCCGGGCGGAGACCGCGCTTCCGCTCTTCCGGCAGGCGATTGACCTGTGCCGGAGAGCCGGTGACGACGAGGGCGTCGTCGCCTACCTGGAAAACAGCTTCGAGGCGCACCGCTACCTGGGACAGGGAGTGGATGCTGCAGGCGTGGCCATGGAACTCGCGGTGGCGCTGGAGCAGGTGGGCCAGGATTCGCGGGCCCGCCGCATCCGGAAGGTCGCCGAAATCGTCCGGGCCGGTGAGCCGCTCAATCGGGTGGTGGCGGAACTCGACAGCGTCACCCTCGAACTGGACGAGCTGCCCGCGCTCATTGAGGGGAAGCTGCAATTCATCTTCTGCCGCAATCGACTCGACCGCGCGCGCACCACGGCCCTGGTCGAGCGAGGCCGTGAGCTGGGCGGGCAGGGCCGCTACGAGGAGGCGCTTGCGCTCTTCGAGGAGGCACGGCGTATCGACGCCTACTCGCCCGAGCCCCGCTACGAAGGGGCCGTCACGCTCCTCCTCCTCCATCGCGCGAGCGAGGCCGTGTCCTGGTACGACGAGGTGGAGGCGCTTGCGCCGGGCTGGTACCGGTGTCGCGCCGAGCGCTGGCTGGCCGCTGGAATTGCCGCCGGAAGGATTCCGTACCTGGCCTTCACCGTGATGCGTACGCTCGAGCTTCCGAACCTGGGCGCGGAGGACCGGTTGCGACTCACGCGCCAGGCCATCGGCGAGGCACCGGGAGTGCCCGAGCTTCAACTGCAACTGGGCCGGCAGCTCACGGCGCTCGACCGGAAGGACGAGGCACGGGCGGCGCTCGAGGTGGGGTTGGCACAGGCGGAGGAGCCAGACATCCGCTCGCGTCTGCTGATCGAGTCCGCGGCCGATGCCGCGCCTTCGGCGGACCGGGACAGGATGCTCCACGAGGCCATGGAGCCTGGGGGAAACCTGGTCGCCGCGGCAATGGCGCGGGTCCTACTCCACTCGGGAACCGGTCATCACCTGGTTCACTGAGCCGCAGCCTCGTGCCACGAGCCCGCCTCGCGCATTGCCGACCCAGGAAGAACGATGACGGCGCGCGCCTCGCTCGTTCGCCTTGACGCGCTGCTTGACGGGGTCTTGACGCACTCATGCTGCAGCGACCGAGTTTTGGGTAGGCACAGCCGAGCAACGCAAGACAGATGGGGGCGCGACGTGTCCGTTCGAAAGGGCGGCTACGCCGCGGAGCCGAAGTCGCGGGCCCAGTGTGCCCTCAGGACTTTCGCGAAGCTCTCACGCTGCCTTGCCCCAGAACGACGCAGGGTGTCCTGCGCGGAGATCCAGAACGGATCGAGCCGCCTTGGATCCTCGCTCACCACGTCGACGAGCGCCTCGAGGAAGTTCCGGACACGCTCCGGCTCCAGTCGCGCGGAGGGGGGCACTGCATCCCACTCTCGTTCCAGCACGTCGCGGATGCTGCCGTCTTCATAGATGATGACCCGGAACGTGATGGCGAGTGCGTCGTCTGGGCCCTGTTGTGTGTCCAACCAGTGGAGGGACGTGGAGTCTGTCCCGAGCGTTGGCAGTCCCTCGAGCCAGGCCTGCAGTTCCTTCGCCGAGAGCTCCTTGCCGGGAAGGAGGGGTTCATCGACAGTCTCTTCAGGCAAGAGGTCGAGCGCCCGCAGGTCGGGCGTGCCCGTCTGCGAAAAGACGACGGAGCAGAGCCGTTTGCCGTCGTCCCCGACACATGTCGAGAACGCGTCGAGCCGACGTGCTTCCAGGTCGAAGACGTAGACGTAGGCCACCATTCCGGTCTCGTCCGGGGCGACTCGCGGGCCGGCGTTCTCCTCGGAGATGCGGTCGCCCTCCGGTGCGTCGGGTCCTGGCATGCAGTGGGACCAGCCCCAGGGGGCCTCATCGATGAGCTGGCGCACCACGGACTGCATATCGCCTTGCGCGCGCTGAACGCGGGCCATGAGGTGTTGCCCAAGGCCAGACGGATAGCCATCCCAGTGCTGATAGACCCCACGCCAGGGGCGCTCGGAGACGTGCTCGGGGACCCCCGAGCCCGACGTGTACACAGCGATTGCGCCTGGAGTCGACATAGGATTGCAAGTGTAGCTCTCAAGGTCTCCAGGTTGTTGAAGAATCGCGAACTCCGAGGAGAACACATGCATCGCAGCCCGTTGCTCGCCTGTGTGGCGCTGTTGCTGTGGGTGACCCCGCCCGGCGCGCAAGCCCAGACCGCGCCCGCGAGTTCGCTCGTGCCATCGCCCAAGCTGCACCTTGCGCGATTCAAGTCGCGGACCGCTGGCACCTGCTGCTCAATGGCAGGCAGATGTTGGAGCGCTGGTTGGTGACGGCCTATCCTCGACTTCGACAGCTTGCCCCCGTGCCTCGGCAGGCGACAGCGCCACCGCATCGCTTGACGAGCTTCCCTCGCACGCGAGTGGAGGCCCAATCGCGGGAAGAGGCCCGGACTCGGAGGCTCGCCAGCTATGAAGCCGTCCGTCGCGGGCAGCGTGTCGGCCATTCGCTCCATCGCATCAGTCAGGATTTGGGCCTCTCCGTCCCCACGGTGCTCAAGTACGCCTCCGCGACGAGTGCCTCAGCATGGAATGGTTTCGTTCCAGGGTAGAGGCGAAGGTTGTCATCGAGGCGTGGCGGCAGCACTACAACCTGGTCCGGCCACACTCGAGCCTCGGCTACCTCACACCTCTGGAATTTCGACGGCAGTGCGAAGCAATGGTACCCAACCCATCCCGGCCGGCACCTCTCTCGTAATCAGTGGTCCGAAGGATCCAGGCAGGTCAGCACGCGCTGCCCAGTGCTGTGACGGGGCTGACGCGCGCGTGATGCAGCGACCGAATTCTGGAGAGCCACAGGTCCAAGCGATTGAGGCTTCTTGCGAGCTACACCGGGTGTGTGGTGACTTCCCGCGCAACAGCGGGATGGGCCGCCCGGACGGAGGCCGCCGTGAGGAAGGCCTGAATGAGCGGATGGGGCTGGCCGGTGCTCGCGGTGAGTTCGGGCTGGAACAGGGTGGCCATGAAGAAGGGGTGCTCCATGAGTTCCAGGACGCGCACTTCGCCCGCTTCGTCCTCTCCGGTGATGCGCAGCGCGGTGCCGTCGAGCATGTGCCGGTAGCGTGCGTTCAGCCCGTAGTTGCAGTGGTAGGATTCGGTGGACCGGGTGCGACCGAAGGCCCGAGCCACATGTGAGCCCTGGGTCAGGGTCACTTGCCCTTGGACGCCGACAAGGGAGCAGGAGAGTGCGGCGACCAGGGGCATCACGGCGTCCGGATTGGACTCGGCATGGTCCGCGTCGTTGAGTCCGAGGACGTGGCGTGCGAATTCGATGAGCGTGTGTTGGAAGCCGCCGCAGGTACCGAGGAACGGGATGCCTTGTTCACGCGCCACGCGAATCGCCCCGAGCGCGCCGTCCATGCTCTCATATGGGCTGCCAGGCACGCACCAGATGCCGGCGAACGAGGGAAGCGTCTGCGCGAGTGTGCCGTCGAGTTCGCGTGTGCTCAGCCACGTTGGCTCGGTCACCACACCGAGCACTTTGCTCGCGAGGTCGAGGGCCACGGGAATGGCGCCATGCGCACGCACTGCAGGACTGCGGTCTCCCACGAGACCGATGCGGACGACGGGGGATTTCAAGATATCTCCTGACGGTTTGACCGCTCCAGATTCGCGACATCAGCGCGAGCGGGATACGCCAGGGACCTGACGGATAGCAGCTCGGCCTGCGCGCGACAAGGAACCAGTGCCTGAGCGGCAAGCCGAGGGCTCGTTGGAGGACCGCTCCGGTCCGCGCGCGCCGTCCGCGCGAGTGCCGTCCATGGCTTCCTCAGCGCGATGCTGGCGCGCGGCGCGAAGCTGCCACGCTCCAACGTTGAGGAGCAGATGCCGATGCTCGCCGGCTGGGCGTAGAGCCACCTGCGCGCGGAGACGGAGAGCCGCTACTGGCTGGACGGCCAGGCGCGCGCGGCCCGAACTCGTGCGGGCGTGAGCCGTCCTGCTACATCTGCGGCAATGGTGGTGGTACTTCCGAGGGAGGCTGAGCCGTCACCGTTGAGCGAGCCTGCCCGCGGCGACCTGTCGAGCGCCCTCGAAGCGTGTTCGCGGGCGGGACGCTCCGGGGCTCGGGCCGTGCGTGCAAAACGGATGGGATGCCGTACTGCCAGCGCGACACCCGGCGCGGAGAGTGGCCTTCGCGCCGGGGGCCGAGCGTCAGTCCAGCCCGTGGAACAGGGGCAGGTTGGCGGGGGCGGGATAGATGGCCACGCCGTGGGTGACGCCGAGGTCGGCGCTGGAGATGAGAGTCTGGGGCGTCGGCGCACCGGTGGCGGCGAGCTGGCCCGGGCTCAAGCGGGCGATGTCGCCGGAATCGTAGCCCAGCCAGAGCCCGCCCTCCTCGTCGAAGGCGAGTTCCCTAGGGCCCCCGACGTCGAGCCACACCGCGGGCGTGACGGTCCGTGGGCCCGCGTCGCCCTGCTCCCTGGGGGTGAGCCGGGCGACGATGCCACTCGCGGCGTAGGCGACCCACAGGTTGTCTTCCTCGTCGAAGGCGAGCCCCGAGGGGCCGGAGAAGCTGACGCCATCCGGAGTGGGCTTGGCGTCGATGCTCGTCTCGGGAGTCACCGTGCCCGACGTGACCAGGCGCACGCTACCCACCCGGTGCACGCGGGAGCCGGTGCTGGCGCTGTCCGCCACCCACAGGTTGTCCTCGGCGTCGAACGCCAGGGCGCTCGGCTCGCCGAGCCCCGAGAGCTCCACCTCGGGCGTGGGCGAGCCGCTGGCGGTGAGCTGGGCGGCGCCGAAGCGCAGCACCTTGTCGCTGAAGCCGACGGAGACCCAGAGGTTCCCCATCCTGTCGAAGGTGAGGGCAATGGGGCCCGGGACGCCTCCGCGCAGGGCGCTGCCCGTCAGGGTGACGTCGGGCGCGCGGACACCCGAGGCGCCGAGGTCCCGTGCGGGATAGCGCCGGATTTCCCCCGAGCCGAGCGCCACCCAGAGGTTGCCTCGTCGGTCGAACGCGAGCCCTGAGGCGCGGGGAATGGCCGGGGTGGAGTCGAGCAACACCGTGGCCGAGGGGCTCCCGGAGGCGCCGAGGCTCTCCGCGGAGAAGGCCTCGATTTCGGCGGCGCCATTGCTCGTGGACAGCCACAGCTTCTGGCTGCTGGGGACGAGCGCATAGTCGACCGTGGCGGTGGCCGTCTGCCCGTCGCGGACGCAGACCTGGGAGGTAGGTGCGTCATAGGCCGTGCGAATCAGCGGCCCGCTCCCGCCGGTGGGCTCGGGAAGGAGGTTCCACGTGCCCGCGGAGAGCCCCTCCAGCCTGCGCGAGGCATCGATGATCCGCAGCCCGTTCCCGTTGCGCAGGGTGACGATGGCGGCGGCGGAGGAGGGGAGCCCGCGGATGGTGACCTCCAGCGTGCCCTGGCCCGTGGTGGGACAGTCGTTCGGTTCTTCGGAATCCCCGGAGTCACCACACCCCAGCAAGAGCGGCGCGCCGAGCGCGAGGACGATGAGGCCAGTTCGCATGGGAGCATCTCCTTATCATGGCTGACTGGGTTCAACGCGAGAGGCTGGGTTCCTTCGCACCCGCGCGGAAAAAGTGGCCGGCTCGAGGTTCCATCTGCCTGCCCGGTCATCCAGGCCAGGCTCACAGCTCATCCCAGAAGAGAGGGTCCTCGGGGGGCGTCGTGAGCACCAACGACTCGTAGCGACCGTTCCTCACGAACACGCGACTCCACAGCTCCGTCAGACAATGCGGGCACGCATCGACGCCATAGGCCCAGAAGCTGCCGCTTCGAAGCTCGTATCGAGGTGCATGGACGGGGTGCTTCTTGTTCGTCTCGCGGCCGAAGACGTCTTCCCCCCGCTCGAAGACCTGGTCGTCCAACAAACCGACATGGGACCGGAAGATGACCCTGACCTCGACATGGCAGCTCGGACACGTACCCTCCCAAGCAAAGCCGTTGGTCTCACTCACGGCGCCTCCGGCACGGGCAGGTCGTGAAGCCCATTCACCCTCGCCGTCCTTCCGGGGAGCCCCTTCGTCCGAGTGCCAGCCGGATGGCCTGTTCCTCGGCGGCGCCGGAGACAGCCCGGTCTTCTTCCAGAGGAAGGCTCGACCCTCGTCCGCCACTCCGTTGGAAGGGCCCGGCCAGTCGGATGATGCCGTCGTGGATGTCCCGCTGGAGGTCGGCTTCGCTCAGCACGGACATGGAGGGCTCTCCGAGTGCGGGGCGTCAGGGCGGGTGCTTCTGGATGAGATTGTCACAGGCGTCCTGGAACGGTGCTCTGTATGGAGTGCGGCTGGAGGTGGAGGGACTCGCTCATCGTATCAGCCCGCACCAGGGGCTGTTTTCTTCGCGACAGATGAGCAGTGTTTATGGGTCGAGGTGTTTCATGGAAATGCGGCCTTTGGTTTGCTCGACCCTGCTCCCGTCTACTCCGATGCGTGGAGCATGCGGTGTGCGCACTCCCGGAGGTTGTGGCCACCGAAAATTCGAATCCAGTGCCACGCGTGCGTCAGCGAACGCTTCATTTCATGCACGGTACTTCGAATGGGTCCCCAAGCGTGCAGGGATCCCAATGCATGCGGAGGGCAGAAGGGGTGGAGGTGGGTGAGCGTGCACGGCTGTCTATGTGGCAGCAGGCGGTGCGTGATAGGGCGTGGCAGAATTCTGACCTGCCAGCTACAGTCGGCAAGAATGGCAAGATGCGGGTCTTCGTGAAGACGCTGGTCGAGACGATGCGCTCGGCCCTGCGGAGCCGTTCGGAGCTGGCGCTGGAGAACCTGGCTCTTCGCCAGCAACTCGCAGTCTTCCGTGAGAAGCGCCCGTCCCCGAGGCTTGCCCGGGGCGACCGCATCTTCTGGGTCGTTCTCCAACGCCTCTGGCAGGGTTGGCGGAGGCCACTGTGCCTGGTTCAGCCGGCGACAGTGGTGAAGTGGCATCGGATGGGCTTTCGGCTCTTTTGGCGCTGGAAGTCCCGGAGTCGGGTGGGGCGGCCTCGGGCAACTCCGGAGCTGCGCGCGTTGATTCGGCGCATGGCTGAATCCAACCCGACATGGGGTGCCCCGCGCATTCATGGGGAGTTGTTGAAGCTGGGGATGGCGGTAGGCCAGACAACGGTCGCTCGGTACATGCCCAGACCGGGAAGGGGAGCGCCGAAACCGTCACCAACATGGCGGAACTTCTTGCGCTTGCATCTGGCCGAGTCTGCGGGGATGGATTTCTTTGTCATTCCGGCTGCGACGTTTGGAGTGCTGTTGGGATTTGTGGTTGTGAGTCACAGGGACAGGCGAATCCTCCACCTCAATGTGACAGCGCACCCGACGGAAGAATGGACGAAGCAGCAGATGCGAGAGGCCTTTCCCTGGACCAGTGCTCCGAGGTACTTGCACCGAGATAGGGACAAGCTCTACTCGGAGGGTGTTCGCGCCACGCTTACCCATTTGGGGATTCGCGAGGTGCCGAGTGCAGCATGGTGTCCGTGGCAGAATCCCTATGCGGAGAGAGTCATCGGCTCGATACGTAGGGAGCTGCTGGACCATGTCGTCGTCCTGAACGAAGCCCACGCTCGGCGCCTGCTGCGCGAGTACCAGTGCTACTACAATGCGAGCCGGACTCACCTGTCGCTCGGGAAAGATGCGCCCGAGACGCGTAAGGTGCAGGGCCCGGAGCATGGAGCCAAGGTGATAGATCTACGGGAGGTCTTCGGGCTCCACCACAGGTACGAGCGCCGCGCTGCGTAGAGTCGCGATCTTTCCAACAACACCCTCGTAGACCCGCGCGTGCTGCACCAGCCTACCTGCGTTCGCAGGAAGGTTGGGGAGTGTCCACAGGCAGGCAGAGAGGAGTTGAGGCGTCTGCGCCGGGCATAATTCCGACCCCTATCAAACGGAAGGGAGGCCCCAGCGGCTCGTCATGCGCATCGCTCGCGTCATGACGCACGTTTTGACGCAGCCTTGACGCACTCATGACGCAGCGACTGAATTTTGGGTAGGCACAGGGGGCCGGAGACGGAGTGATGGCACGCTCTACACGGGCACGAAGCTGGAAACGGCGGAAACAGCCAAGAGCAGCCTGCACACCACTGCGCCGGCCCCCGACCCGACCGCCTCGGCTGAACAGCCGGGCGCTGTCCATCTGCCCGGCTCCTGACAGTAGGTGCTCGAACCGCAAGGCCGGGAGTGCCTTTGGTGATTCCGACTCCGCTTCGCCGTAACCGACCGACGGGTGGCGTCCGCCGGATGCACCCTTCCACTCGCGCCGCATGGTAGCCGCGCACGGAGGTCCTGGTCGCCAAGGCTTGGGTGGGTTCAGGAGGAGTCAGGCGCGGAGGCGGAGGACGGTTGCCAGCGGTGAGGCAGCAACTCGTCCAGCCGTGACGCGGGGTGGCTGCCAAGCCGCATCAGCACGTCGGCGAGGTACGTCTCGGGATTGACGCCGTGGACCTCGCACGTGGCGACCAGGGAGCTCAGCCCCGCCAGATTCCGACCTGCCTCGTCATTGCCGACGAAGAGATAGTTCTTCCGGCCGAGGGCCATGGCGCGTAGCGCCCGCTCCGCGGCGTTGTTGTCGAGGGGCAGCGAGGGGTCCTCCAAGAAGCGCGTCAGTGCACCCCATTGGCCCTTCGTGTAGCGAAGGGCCATGCCCAGGGGACTCTTGGGGGGATGGAGGGGAAGCTGTTCATCCACCCACGCAGCCAGACGCTGGAGGATGCGTGCACTGGTGGTGCGGCGCGCGTGGAGGTGTTCCGGAGAGCCGAGCGTCCCGGCGTCTTGGGCAGCGTGCTCGACGCCGTACAACGCGAGGATGAAGTCGAGCGCCGTCTTGGACTCGGGCGCGGTGGTGAGCGCGTCGAAGAATTTGCGGCGCACGTGGGCCCAGCACCCCACGCGCACGCGTCCCTTTGGCAACGTCACGCGGTTGTAGCCCGTGTAGCCATCCACCAGCAGGAAGCCCTGGGTTCCTCCGAGTACCTCCAGGGGCGTCACGCCGGAGCGACTGGCGCTGTGGACGTAGGCGATGAGCTCATCGGTGCGGAAGGTCCAGACGTAGGCCCGGCGCGTCTTGCCCTCGTCCAACACGCGTTGGGGTGTCTCGTCGGCGTGCACCAGACTGGCCTCTCTCACCAGGGCCAAGAGGCGCGCGGCGAGCGGCGCCGTGGCCCGGCCCACCTCGTGGAAGACGTCGCAGAGCGTGGTGCGCGCCACGGGCATGCCCGCGCGGGCCAGGGCCTTGGCCTGGCGATACAGCGGAATCGAGTCGCAGCACTTCGCCGTCACCACGTGCGCCAGGAAGCCCGGGCCGTACTGGCCTTGCTCAATGGCCTTTGGCGCGGCGGCGGTGACGATGCCCGCGCCGCAGGGTCAGACGAGCGTCTCCTGCAGATGGACCTGCCGCTCCACGTGCGCGGGCACATACTCGATGCGGTCTGTTCGCTTGCCAGGGCCCAGCGGTTTCAACGCCGTGCCGCCGCAGGACGGACACCGCCGCGCTTCGTCGGGAACTCGGTGATGAATCAGCCGCTCGGGCAACGTTGCGCGCGCCTCGCGCTTCAGCCGCCGCTCCTTCAGCGTCGCTTCACGCGGCCTGGGCGCGTTGCCCGAGGACTTGCGCAGCTCGTCTTCGAGGCGGGGGAGCTTCTCGCTCTTCTTCCCGAAGACAGTCCGCTGGAGGAGCGCGAGCTGGGATTCGATGCTGCCCACCCGCTCTTTGAGGGTGAGGTTTTCCTGCTCGAGCCCTTCGGCTCGCTCACGCCACTCGCACTGGTGCGTCGCATCGAGCGCTGCCATCTCTCTGGGAAAACCAGTCCACCGCTGGCGGGCATTGCCTCGGCGACTGGGGGCGGTGCCCACTTGCCTGGTCTGCGGACGTGCGTGACGTCGATTCCGTCGAGCAGCATGGACAGCTGCGTGGCATCCAGCTGCGCTCCCAAGGCGTCCTCGCTGAAGGCAGGCAGGCGGAAGCGGCCCTGCTCCAAACGCTTGTAGGTGAGGACGAAGCCGCCCGCGTCCCAAACGAGCCGGCATGATGCGTCCCTTCTCTCAGTGCGACTGTAGTTTCCTCAGGCTACGCGTCCGTGTGTGTGCGTCGCGGACGCGCTGCAGGTGGTGCCGAGTCTCTGCGTCGAGC
>NZ_JABUMT010000020.1:0-179812 GCF_013336715.1 Myxococcus sp. CA056 | reverse complement strand
CTGCCAATGGTGAGGCGCGTGATTCAGCCTCTGCTGCTCCAGCAGATTGGCACCTGCCCGCTCTGCAACAGGGCCATCAACCCCAGAGCGCCGCCTGAGCAGCCCTCACGGATGTGACCAAGTCGTAATAGGGTAGCGGCCATGATGCCCCCGTCCGACGAGAAGAAGCCCGCCCCGCCCGCTGGGCCCAAGAAGTGGACACCCGAGGAGAAGGTGCGCGTGCTGGCGGCGGCCCAGGAACTCAAAGGCGAGGAGTTGGGGGCGTTGCTGCGCGGAGAGGGGCTGCATGAAGCGCAGCTGCGGGAGTGGCAGCAGGCGGCCGCGGGGGCGCTCTCCGGCACGGCGAGCGAGCCGCTGCCGGCCAAGGAGCGCAAGCGGCTGGCCGCCGCCGAGAAGCGGGTGAAGGAGCTCGAGCGGGAGCTGCACCGCAAGGAGAAGGCGCTGGCGGAGACGGCGGCACTGCTGGTGCTCGAAAAAAAACTTCAGGCGATGGGGTGGGACGAGAGGCACCTGGCAGACGAGGACGACTCCGGGGACGAGAAGAGCGAGAAATGACGCTCGCCCACGTCGACGAGGCCCTGGAGAAAGGCGTGCGCCTGGAGGCCATCTGCGAGCGGCTCGGGGTGGCCCCGCGCACGATTCAACGCTGGAGGAAGCCAGCCACGGCGGAGGACCGGCGGTGTGGTCCGCATACCCGTCCGGCCAACCGACTGTCCGAGGTGGAGCGGCGCCGAATCCTGGCGGTGGCCAACAGTGAGGAGTTCCGGGACGCCTCGCCCAAGCAGATTGTCCCCAGGCTGGCGGACCGAGGCGAGTACGTCGCCAGCGAGGCGAGTTTCTACCGTGTGCTGCGCGAGGCGGGTCAGTTGGCCCACCGAGGCCATGCCAAGGCGCCCACGCCCAGGCCCCGGGCCGAGCACACCGCCACCGGGCCCAACCAGGTCTGGAGTTGGGATATCACCTACCTGAAGGGCCCGGTGAAGGGCGCCTTCCTCTACCTGTACCTGGTGGTGGACGTCTTCAGCCGGCGAATCATGGGCTTCGCGGTGCACGAAGAGGAGTCGTCCGAGCATGCCTCGGTCCTCATCCGCTGCTCTTGGCAGCAGGCCGGCTGCCCCGAGGGGCTGGTGCTGCATTCTGACAACGGCGGCCCGATGAAGGGCGCCACGTTGCTGGCCACTTTGCAATGGTTGGGCGTCACCCCGTCCTTCAGCCGGCCCCGCGTCTCGAACGACAACCCCTTCTCCGAAGCCCTCTTCCGCACGCTGAAGTACCGCCCCAGCTTCCCGCGGCGGCCCTTTGCGTCCGCCGAGGATGCGCACGACTGGGTGACGCGCTTCGTGGATTGGTACAACACCGAGCACCTTCACTCCGCCATCCGCTTCGTCACGCCTGACGACAGGCACTTCGGTCGCGAGGCCTCGCTGATGGCTCGACGCCACCGGGTGTACCAGCGCGCCCAATCCCGTCACCCGGAGCGATGGAGCCGCGTCACGCGCAACTGGACTCCCGCGGGCTCCGTCCGCCTGGGCCCCTCGCCCAGCCTCATCCCGGCCGTGCAGGAGATGAAGCGCATCGGCTGAACCCTCTCACGCGACATCTACCTTGACGCTCACCGATCGGCCAGCAACTGAAGCGTCCACCGCGCACGCCCCTTGGGTGGCGTCGAGCAGGCGGTGGCCACCAGCAGCGCCTCCTGCTTGCCAGTCAGCTTGCGCGAGGCCCCGGGCCGCTGCCTTTCGTGAAGGGCGTGGTCCACGCCGCCTTCCACGAACCGCCGCTTGACCCGGTACACCGTCGAGACGCTCACCCGGACACTCCTGGCAATCTGCTCGTCGGTGACTCCGACATGGGCTGCCAGCAGAATCTGCGCACGCTTGACGTGGCGCACCCGCCCAGTGCCGCCGCTCACCAGCGCCTCCAACTCCGACTTCTCCTCGGCGGCCAGGGTGACGAGGTAACGTACATTCATGCGCTCCGACTCCGTGAAAGAGGAGTCGGACTACCTCGCGGCCTCCGTGTCGATTCCCTTCTCAACCCATCCCTTCACGGACCTTCAAGGCCAGTACCTGGCCTTCATCCACGCCTACACGAAGCTCAACAGGCGCCCTCCCGCCGAAGCCGACATGCAGCGATATTTCGGCACCACTCCTCCCACCGTCCACCGCATGGTGCTGGAGCTTGAACGCCGGGGGCTCATCCGGCGCAGCGCCGGACAGGCCCGCAGCATCGAACTGCTGCTGGCCCCGGAACTTCTGCCCGTCCTACGCTGAGTCGCTCAAAACCAATCGGTCAGAACCTCTGTGCCGAGGTACTAGGAGCATGAGCGCCTCGGCCACCTTGCCGCGAATGGGCGAAAAAGTGCCGCTTCCGAAGGACGGGCAGTCACTTTGCCAGTCTCTCGATGCAGCCGTAGCACCCGGATGACTGTTGCCGCACCAGCGCCCAATAGGTGTGCAATCTACCCACACGTCTGGGCCTTCCCATGGAAGGCCCAGACGATGGCCTGCCGCAGCTTCTCCAAAGTGGGGAGTCCAATCCTCATCCTCTATTGAGAATCGGACCCCGCAGATCACGTCAACTGCGCCTTGGGTTGGACTGGATGACTGCGAATGACAGCCTGAGTGTTGGCAACCACCCACGCGCCTCGGCACCTGCAACAATCATATCGGCGAACGACTCCTCAGTCGCCGAATCAACATTGCCAGACTGGAGCGTGAGCAAGTGGCCAGTCAGCCGGTGCAAGGTCTCATTGCAGCCACTGAGTCTCAGAGAGTCAAGATCGCCATAAAACTCCCGAGCAGTAATGGTTATCCGATGGGCGTACGAGAGGTAGAATTTAATCTTCTCACCCATCGACATTCCAGCAATCAACCTCCTGCACTCGTCCGCACCACTCATCACAGATCACTCCTGAACATAATAAAAATCCTCACCCTTCAAATCATCCCAGACCTTCACCTGTCGCGGAAGCGACTGAACGTCATAGCCACGTTCAAGAAGAGCTTTCAGTCTCGTATTTCCATTCATCACACGTCCATCAGACATAGTCGTGAGCCCTTCCTTCAGTCCGGGCTTTAGCGATTCAACTATCTCGTCTATTGGACGAGTTCTCCAGTGCGCCAAAGACTTCTTTGCATCTGCATCAAGTTCATACGTCCTATCACTGTGGATCCTCTGCAACTGGGGCTTCGACCCACCTTTCACTGGGTCATCCACGACTTGAGGAACATCCGGGCGGTTGCCTTGCAGCTCCGCATCCCTCTTCCACCGATCGAAGAGATCCATCGTCGGATCAGGACCATCCGCCGCCTCTGTCACGGTGCCTTCTTTGCTGCCCCCAGAATCCCCATTCGCGGCATTCGCCAAAACAGCCAACCCAAGCGACGGATTCGTCGGCCCAGTCACGGAAAGAATCCGCCCGGAGTTGCCAACTCCTACCGCAATGCCCGCGGAAGCTGTTGCGGGGAGCCGCGAAATGTTGACCGATGCGCCCCGGCCGATTTCATGCATCAACGCTACTTGCGCTGTGAAGTTGCCCAGTCCTTCACCAGCGACATAGAGGTCGCCGCGTTCAATCGCGTCGCCCATCTGCGCCAAGCCCCCCGTGAGGCCCTCCCAACTGCTTTGGATGAATGCCCCCGGGCTTCTGACGGAATGCACCAACCCCTCAGCCCCCTGGTTGAAGGTCTCCGCCTGTTCCCGGTACTGAGAACCGCCCATCGTCGCATGGAGGAGCGCTCCAGTCGCGTTGTAGGTGAGTACGCCAACACTCCCGAACACCTTTGCTGCACCAGCACCGTATCCAGCGAGCACCTGGCCTGATTCGACGCAATTGCTCCACGACACCACATCCTTCGCGAAGAAGTTGACGCAGTGTCCTGTCGGGTCTGTGTACCTCAGCGGATTCACATGCCCATAAACGTACCGGTGCAGACTTGGAACATCGTCCACCCGACCCCCGAAGCTGTCGCGGCTGATGAAGCTCCCCAACTCCGAGTCGTAATACCGCGCGCGGGCGTAGGTGAGGCCCGTCTCGACGTCATACTGATGCCCCGTGAAACCCAGCTTGAACTCACCGGCGGCAGGCGTGGAGTCTCCAAGATGGTTACCCCACGCGTCGTACTGCCGCGCTTCGGTGACAGAGCCGCCGGTACTGGTGGCAATCGCGTCCGATACGCTCCCCAGTGCGTCTGACATCAGGAAGTGCGTCGACGTCGTCGAGGGAGCGACGTCGGTCACCGCAAGAGGTCCATCCGCGTAGTGGTAGCGCCGCCGCGTCGACCACGGAATCTGACTCCCATCCGCCTCCTGCAACACGAAATCGTCGTCCAAGACGTAGACAACATTCTCGGAAGCCGTCGTCCTCCTGATCCGCTGGAGGTTGCTGTCATAGTCGTACCGTCCGACCTCCACGCCGTTATCGAAAACAGCCGTCAACGTCTGACGAATGTCCCAGGCAAAGGTGCGCGCATCGCCATTCTGCGTCAGACGCTTCACCAAGTTGCCAGCCAGGTCATACTCGAGCACAACATCGATCGCGGAGTTCTTCCAGTCCTTGATCGTCCGCATCCAGTCCGCGCGATTGAACGTAGTCGTCACATCCCGCGTCGATACCGACTCCGGCACCATGTCGAATGCATCAGGTCCGAGCCCGAAGCTTCCCACCGCCACTGTCGGAGCAACGATCTCGCCTGTACGATTTCCCACTGAGTCCAGCCGATAGAGCGTGGTGTTCCCGTCGGGCCCCGCCACCCCCGTAAGACGATCCATAATGTCATAGCCATATGACGTCACTTCATCCGCGCCGAGCAACTGCGTCTGCGGCGCCGTGCGCGCCTCCACCTGCGTCAACCTGTTCCCGTTCACGTCATACGTGTACGAGTAGCGACTGAGCACCTGTCCGACTGGCTGACAGGCCTCGGACACGCCACCACGAACAACAACCAACTGAGTGAGGCGGCCGACGGCGTCATAGCAGCGCCCCTCGGACACGCCGTTAGACCATTCAGTCCTTTTTGGCAGGGAATCGGGCCAGTAATGATACCCCACGATCCCCGAGGGAAGCGCCGCACTCTGCAAACGCCCCAATGCATCGTATGCGTATGCCGTCTCGATGCCATCCGAGTCCACCACACGCGTGCGGTGTCCCATGGCATCATAGTCATATGCGAGCTGTTTCCCAATACCCAGGCTCAGCCGCGTCTTGACTCGGCCGAGCGCATCGAACGTGAACTCCGTCGTTTCACCGACATTGCCACGAGAGGTCTGCCTGAGCTGACGCTCCTGGGTCACATTCCCTTCTCCGTCATAGGAGAAGCCGTCCGAATTTATCGAGGGGAGCGCTCGGGGCAGAGAATGCTGCAGGTACAGCCTTCCCGTCAGTCTATTCAACAGGTCATAGGAATAGACCGTCCGCTGCCCCTTGGGATCAACTTGAGAGGCCAGGTTCCCATTCGCATCGTATGTGTATCGCCACGTGAGCGTTCCAACGTTGCCGGACGGCGTTGCTCCACCCTCGAACATTGGATAGTTGTCGCGCCGGCCGCCTACCAGCGACTGATGTTTATCCAGATGCTGATGCTCGGCCGTACGAAGGTTGCGGGCGTCATACTCATACGTCGTGAGATTTCCGTTCGCATCTTCCTTCGCGACCAGATTCCTCGTCACGTCATACCTAAAGTATGAGGCGCGAGTCCACGCCACCACAACCCCGGTTCGCTTCCCCATCTCATCATGCGAAAAATGCGCCCGAGTATTCTCCTGTTGGCATATCTCCAGCTCAAGCGTCGCGAGACTCTTCCCCGCGGCACCTCCATGCGGGAGCGTGGGCTGGGCATTGGGTCGTTGCTCGCAATTCAAGAAGCCCGCGTGGTCAAAGACCCTGACAGTGACCTCATTGAGCGCAGTCTCCTCACGAACCCTGTGCCCAAGGTCGTCATAGGAGTAGCGGACATCGAAGGACGCGCCCGTCGCACGCGGCCCCTTCTTCTGCGTCAACTGTCCTGCGGCGTCATACTGGAACGCCGTAGTCGCAGACTCCGAAGTCCCCGCTCCCAACGTCTCCGTGAGAAGACGCCCCGCCCCCTCGTAGAGACGAACCGTCGCGTAGCCATTCGCATCCACGGAGCGCACGACGTTGTTCCCCGCGTCATGGGTCCAGGACTCCTCCGCCACCACCGCCCCTTGACCACGCACCTCGTGGACCTTGCGCCCCAGACCATCGGAACGACTCACCGTGGGCACATCCCGCCTATTCACATGCGTCTGCTCACGGTTCGCATCGTTGTAACTCCAGGACTGACTGTACGTAGCGGCGTGCCCCGGCGACGTGTGCTCGGTCTGACTCAGCAACCGACCAACACCATCGTAGGTGAACCGGGTCACCTGGCCCTTCGCGTCCTTCTCCTGTCTCTTGTAGAGCGCGTCGAACCGGCTCTCCCAACTGTACCCGGCTGGGTCGACCCGGCGGACCTCTCGCTTGAGGCCATCCCGGTACAGCGCCGTCAGATGGTTTCGAGCATCCAACACATCCTCGCGTGTAAGCCCATCCGGTCCCGGTGAATCCTCATAGGTACGCTGACTGATCGTCTTCCAAAAGTTCGCCCCGGAAAAGAGTTCCAACAGCCTTTCAGAACGCACACGTCCTAGAGCATCGAAGGTAAAACGTCGCTCCACGCCCCGCACGTCCCACGTGACGATTGGATTCCCCTCGCCATCGACCGTCTGGAGTTCCATCGCCTCCATGGGGTGCAGCACCTTCACCCGACGCCCCAGCGCGTCGTGAGTCGTCTCCGTGCGCCGCCCCAACGCATCGACCTGTGCGGCCAGCCTTCCGTACGAGTCGTACTCCGTCGTGCTGGTCAGATTGAGCGCCGGCCCCACGCCCGCTTCGTCCGGTTGCCGAGGCAGAGGTCCGCCACTCGCGTCCTCCACGGACTTGAAGACGCGGCCCAATCCATCGAAGTGCCGGGCTTGCACGAAGCCACGAGCATTGCGCGTCCACTCAACGTGCGCCGAGTCGTCATGAACAGTCTGGGTCGTGTAGACATGCTGGCCCGACGCCTTCGCCACCGTCTCCACCGCCGAGAGCACACGATTCAGGCCGTCATACGTCGTGCTCCGCATGCGGTGCTGAACACCTCCAGCCGCCCACGACGCCTGCGTCACATTGCCCCGCCCATCGTGACGACGGCGCTCCACCCGCCCGCTCGCATCCGTCAGGACGACGGCACGCCCCATCAAGTCATACTCCACTGTGCTGGCGTGCCCGTTCCCATCCACCTGGCGAACCCGCTGGCCCTTCAGATCATACGCGGACGCCAACGTGTACCGCACCGCGGACGAGCCCTCGGCCGCTCCCGGCACCTCGGGGGTCTTCTCCTCAATGACGCGATAGAGCGAATCCAGTCGGTACGTCCGGTCATGCCCCGACACGTCCGACTCCCACACCTTGTTGCCCACGACGTCGTAGGCGAACCGGGCCACCGTCCGCACACGTCCCACTTCGTCAGAGCTCCCCGCGTTCGCAAGGAAGCGAGGACCGTCCGCCACGGAGACGGTGACTTCCACCGGGCGGTCCGCGTAGTCGTACTGCGTCGACGTCAGGACACCCCGCCTGTCCGTGACTGACGTGCGATTCCCAGCATCGTCATAGGTAAACTGGATCTCCAGTGTCGTCTCAAGCCCTCCTTCGGACTCCAGCGTGCGCACTCGTCGACCCGCTGCGTCCAGGCCGTGGGTCCGGACGAAGCCATCACCAATCACTTCCCTCCAAAGCGCGCCTCCCGCCGTGTACTCCATCGTGCGCGTCGTCCCCGGCCCCTGGGAATTGAGTTGTTCCTCCTTCACCAGTCGGTCCAACCCATCCCACTCCTGGACCCGATGGCGCCCGAGTCCATCCTGCTCCGCCAGCAGGCGGCCTCGAGCGTCGTGCACATACGCCACCGACAACGTGGACGTGCCATTCACCTGGAGCGTCTTCGACTGCAGTTGGCCATGGGCGTCGTAGGCCGTGGCACTCTCCACATGACCATCCGCGCCCACCGTCTGAACCCAGTCCCCCGTGAGTGCTCCCAACGGGCACGAAGCGTTCTCGACGCCGCAATACCTCCACCGCAACACCACGTCCTGCGGAGACTCCGCCAGCGAAGCCACCGCCTCCGCGCATGTCGATTGAGACGACAGCACCTGGCGAGACACCCGATTCACATAGCGACGCGTCTCCAGGAGCCGCCCCGTACCGAACGGCAGGAGGTCCTCGGGCGCATCCCCCGTGGAGTCCACGCGAGACACCGTGGCATACCCTTCCGGGTCCACATGACACACGAGCACATTGAAGCTCGCGTCGTAGCCCCACTTCTCCACCACTTCCGAGACACTCTGGCCCTGGGCATCCGTGACGCCCACCGTGGCCGCCACTCCTTCGGAGGCCGGAAGCGCAGCTCCCTCGATGCGGCGCGCAATCAGGTTGCCCTTCCCGTCATGGGCGAGATGCGTCACCCGCCCCCGAGCGTCCTGCTCCACCGCGCGTGTCCGATGCAAGCTGTCCCACAGCGCACCCGTGCGTGCCACCACTCCCTCGGACACAGGCCGCTCCAACTCCGCGACGGCCCCGGCGGCAATCATCCGATAGCGTGTCGCGGGCGCCTCCGGCCGGGGCCCCTTCACTTCGGTGGCGAAGGTCGTGAGCGACTGCCCCAGCACGGTTCGCGACTCGGGCGCGATGCTGTACGTGAAAAGGGTGGTGGCCTCACGCAGCGGCTGCGTCGAGAGCGTCTCCACCACCGTCTTCACTCGCTCCTCCTTGTTCATCAGGAGCAGGTAGCCATCCTCACCGGGCATCTCTTCGCTGGCGCTGTGGTAGGTGTAGCGAACCACCTGACCATCCGGTCCGGTGTGCTGCGACATCCGCGTCCGTCCCAGCTCGGCGGCACCGCTCTCGTAGGAATACGATTCTTGCCTGGCCGGAGCACCGCTCCCACAGCTCCCGTCGTGACGAGCCACCCTGGCCAGCCTTTGCTGGTTGTCATAGTCGTACTGAATGCAGACATTCAGCGGAGTCAGGGTGGTGGCATCCACGCTGGTCGCGTGATGCAGTTCCACGCGCTGGAGTCGCAGGCGGCCCGCCTGACGCTGGTGACTCAACTGGAGCAGGCGACCACTCGACTCGTCATGAATCCGAGTCAGCGCCCTGTCCACCGAAGCATCGCCATAGCGCAGCGACACCTTGTGCCCCGTCGAAGCAACGATGGACGTCAGGCGATACCTGGCCGGGTACACCGACGTGTCCAGATATCCATGCCGATACTCCACACCTGACTTCGAGCGGAAGATGAACTCGCGGCCCGCTCCCGTTCCCTCGACACGCAGCGTTCCGTGGAAGCCACGCTGGGGCACACACCCCACGCCCTCCCCCGTGCAGTTGAATGCATGCCCGCTCCCTTCACCTCCCACGACCACGTAACGGAACCCACTCCCCGCGGGCAGGACCGCCCCCTCGTAACCATGCGACCAGCCCGGTCCCAGCAACCCCTCTTCGGCGACACCCGAGGAATATGTCCGCGTCCACGCCAGCCCCACGCCTCGGCTGGGCGAATCGACATCCGCCGCCTGCTTCACCAGATGCCCGTCCACGACACTGACACCCTTGACAAAGGTGTGCGTGACCGGGAGCTTGCCGATGCGCCCCACAATGGTCGTCAGGGGCACCGCTTCGTGAAAGGCATCTTGATTGGGGTTCTCAGGAACCAGCGTGACCTCCAGGTCCTCCGTTCCCGCGGCCCCAGGGGGAACGTCCGCCCATGCGAAGCCCGCGAGCCCCAGGGTGACAGAACCGCTCAGGGGCACGACCTCCGTGATTCCCGCTGCATCCGTCCGCACCCTGGCCGAGGCCAGCTCCGTCCCCATGCGACTGACCACGAGGCGCCCATTGGTAAAAACCTTCACCCCCAAGTGCGCGGGGATCGCCACGGGGGCCTGTGCATCCTCATCTGGGGGCTGACCTGGCGCGGGCTTCTGTGCGGAGACGAAATCCCAGGCTGGCAGCATCCATCGCGCCGCCAAGGGCAGTCCCGACAGCACAATGTCTCCATCCGGCCGCAGGATTTCGACTTCATCGCTGGCCTGCAGCACTTTCAGGGGTGGAGTCGCCGCATGGTCCTTCGCGTAGAGCTCGAAGCGAACCCGCCCACCTTGCGTTCCCGCCAGGAGCGGCAGGATGCGCAGGGGATCAGCCGCCGCGGGCAGCACGATGTCGTTGTCAGCGTCACGCTCGAGATTCGCACCGTCGAGCACCAAGTCCCCTGACGTATGCGGCTGGACCGTCATCCGGGCATAGATTTGCCCCGACGTGCGGTTGCGCACGGATATCCCCACTCCTGAATCGGAGGTCAGGGCCATTCCACCGGTCGGAACAATCACGCCGCCCTGGAGACGCCGACGCGATTCGAGCGTGGGGGTCGTGGAACTATTGACGAAGAAGAGGTCACGCTCGCAGCACACCCTCACGACCTGATTGTTGGCGCGACGCTCGTAGACAGTGCCGCTCATGAGCACCCGCTGGTAGCCATCCGGCAGCAGGTAGCGCTGCCGGAAGACCACGGTCTTGTCGTCGTCCAACGGTTCGGAACCAATCTGACTCGGGACCGTCAGCGCCGACGCGAGCACGTCCCCATTGGGATCCACCCGGGTCTGGATGAGGATCCCCACACCGAGCAGGTCCGGCTCTTCGCCAGTGACAGGAATCCATCCTGGAGCACCCTGCGGCCATCGCAGGATCTGGAGGGTCATGACCCTGGGTGCGGACGTCTGGTAGGCCCCGTTGAAGTCGCTATTGCTCGTCGCCCGGAGCGTGTACCTCGCGAACGTATTGACGTTGACCCAAACAGTCTTGGTGAGAGCCCCCACCGTCGCCGTCACGTAGTAGTAGCCATTGCTGGTACCTGGGATATAGCCAGGCCCTACCCAACCATTCGTATCCGTCCACTCATCGAGCGCCATGAGTTGCATCGGATTGGCGGTGTCCAGGACATGGGGCGTCACCGCGTCCTGGACTCGGAAGAAGCGTCCCGTGGTCACCGACTGGGTCCAGGACACGTTCTGATTCGCACAGGCATTTCCGTAGCGGTCCAAAACCCTGGCATAGAGTGGCGAGACGAGCTGAATCGCCGCCTCCTGAGGAGCGCTGACATTCGCCAAGCGCTCGAACACGGCGGGAGCATCTGGAAGCCCCACATGAACGAAGGGCGCCGGAAGCGTGAAGATCTGGGTGCCGTTCGTGGTCTCCGCCGTCACCGCATTGTATCCCAGGCGTTGCTGATGAGGCGTTCCGGCGCGGAGAAAGGAGATCCGCAGGATGTTCGTATCGGGAAGGACCCGAACCGACGCAAGCCCACTCTCATCCGTGAGGACCGACAGTTGAGAAGCAGGCGCCGTGCCTCCAGACACGGGAAGGAACGTGGGCAGCGAGGGAGCATGCCCCTTGAACGTCACCGACGCCCCCGACACAGGTTCCCCATTCGCGGTCGTCACCCGCACCGTGACGGGCTGGGGAAGCGGCTGCCCGACAACACCCTCTTGGAAGTCCGTGACCGCGAGCTTCTCGATGTGCGCGACCTGACTCACGTCATCGACGGTGAGGCGGGTCTCCCAGACCAGCGCCTTCGATTTCAGTCGCAGGATGCCCTCATGCGGGCCTCCGTCCCACAGCATGAGCCATGCACGAGCGTAGCCTCCACTCATACGCGTCTCGATACCCTCGAGCTGACGCTCGAGTTCCGCCAGCACCTCCACGCGATAGGCGCTCGCGGCCTCGTCTCCGCGGCGAATGGCCTTGAGGGACAGCATGGCCCTCCTCAACTCTTCGCGTGATTGTTCGAGCACGCCGCGGTCAGCATCAGAGGGCCACGGGGAATGCCAGAATCGCTCCCACCAGGGAGACTGAGAGCCAAGAGCATCATGCGCCCTGGTCAGCGTCTCGGAGAGCTCAGCCTGGGCAACGTCTCGCCGCGACTCCCAGATGGCACGTGCGTCTTCATAGGCTCGCGTCCGATCCTCGCCCAGCGACGCGACTTCGCTCCAGGGAGGCGGGCTGCCCTGCGCCACGGGCGCATCCGACTCTCGTGGTGAATAGACATCCAACCACTCCGGAGCCGGTTCTTCTGCTCGCGCCGTCATCACCCCCAGCAGCAACAGCCCTACGAATACCCATCGGCTCGGCATCATCGAGTCCCCCTGCACAGCTCTCAGTCGCAATTTTCCACCCAAATCACTGACATCCAGATTTCACACACACCAAGACCAGGAAGGCCCACGCGTACCGCAAGCAAGGCCCTGCCCTGGGGCAATCAAAGTCAGGTCAGAGAAGTGCGTCGCACTCCAAGCTGACGACTCCTTTGCAATTGGCTTTCCAGGGAAACAGCGACATGTCGGCCCCGCCCCCACACGACATGAGGAGCCCAGCCCGTCGACGCGGCCGGCCCACACCACCTCAGTGTGATTCCATCCAGAGCGCGGGAGCCACGGAGGGCAGGCACCACGCCAGCGTCCCGAAGCACGGACAACCGTCTACCGGGGGGGACGGTTGTCCACTCCCCGTGGCCCTGGCCCTCTCGCCCCGGCTCAGGCGAGCGCTCCCACTCCTCGTGGGAGGACGCCAGCCCAGCGATAGGTGATGCAGGGACGACGGAATACCCCCTGGGGGTGATACCCCGGTAAACCTCCCCAGGCGCACAGTGGTCCTCCTCCGCGCCGCCGTCCGACGGCGGGGACACTTCACGGGGGAGACTTCCATGCAGCCTGCCGTCCTGGCCCTGGCGATTTCGAGCCTGCTGTTGACGGGACTCCTGGTCCGCACTGCCCTCCAGCTCCGAGCCGTCCGGGCCCGATTCAAGCCCGTGCTCGACGTGGAGGCCGAGCGACAGCGTGTCCTCTCCTCCCTGGAACGCACCAAGGCCGAGTCCGAACACATGCTCGCCACCGAGCGCAACCGCGTCGCCTCCGAGCTGGCCCGGGAGCGCGACCTCGCGGACGCCGCCATCCGGGGCGCGAAGGCAGACCTGGAGCAGGTCAGGGCGTCGACGGACCATGCCATCCGCCTCGAACGAACCCGCGTCGCCTCGGAACTCACCCAGGCCCGCGAACAAGCCCAGACCGAACTCACCCGTGCTCGCGAGCAAGGCCGCACGGAACTCGCTCGCGCCAGGGAACAGGCCGACGTGGCCGTCCGGGAAGTCGAGGCCCGACGCAATCAAGCCCGCGAGGAACAGGCCCGCCTCGAACCCCTCATCGTCAAGCTGCGCGCCGAGCTCCGCCCCCTCGAAGAAGAGACCATCCTCCGCTCCTACGGGTTCTACAAACCCATCTACAACCTCTCCTCCTCGGAGAAGTACGAACACCGCCTCGACACCCTCCGCGAACGACAGAAGGCCATGCTCAAGAACAAGCAAGCCGCCTCCTGCAAGATTGAATGGACGGTCAACGGCAGCAAGGCCGAGGGCAAGAAGCAAACGGAGCGCACCCTCAAGCTGATGCTCCGCGCCTTCAACGGCGAGGCGGACGCCTGCGTGGCCAAGGTGACGTACAAGAACATCAAGGCCATGGAGGCCCGCATCCAGAAGTCCGCCGAGGCCATCAGCGGCCTCACCGAGATTCAGCAGTGCTTCATCTCCACCGACTACGTCGAGCTGAAGCTGGAGGAGCTGCGCCTCGCCCACGAATACGAAGAGAAGCGCCAGGAGGAGAAGGAAGAACAACGCCGCATCCGCGAGCAGATGCGCGAGGAAGAGACCGCGCAGCGAGAACTCGAACGCGCCAAGCTGGAGGCCGAGCGCGAGGCCCAGCGTGACGAAGAAGCCCTGCGCAAGGCCCGCGGGGAGCTGGAACGCAGCAAAGGCGCCGAGCAATCCAAGCTCCTCGAACGCATCGCCGAACTGGAACGCCGCGTCGCCGAGGACCAGGAGCGCCAACGCGCCATCTCCCAGGCCCAACTCACTCGCACCGGCCACGTCTACGTCATCTCCAACATCGGCTCCTTCGGAGAGGACATCTACAAGGTCGGCATGACGCGACGACTCGTGCCCCAGGACCGCATCGACGAGCTGGGCGATGCCTCCGTCCCCTTCGAGTTCGACGTCCACGCCATCATCCGCACACCCGACGCACCGTCGCTCGAAGCCGCGCTGCACCGCACCTTCTCCCACCGCCGCGTCAACCGCATCAACGAGCGCAAGGAGTTCTTCCGCGTCACGCTCGACGAGGTGGCCAAGGCCGTGCGCGAACACCACGGCGAGTTCGAGCTGACCCGCATCGCCGAGGCCGCCGAGTACCGCAAGTCGCTCGCCCTCGCCGAAGGGGAGCGCCACGACAGCCCCACCTCGCTCCGCTCCGAGCGCGCCGTCGCCTGAGCCGCCACCTCTTCACCCCGCACCAGGCGCTCCCACCTTCAACCCGACTCGCGCGCCTTCGCCCCACGCATTCCAGTCTCCGAAGAGAAGAACACCCTGGCACTCACGACGCAGTGCGTTCTCGTTGGCGTCCCGCGGCACGGCTCGCGCATTCCACCCGACGTGCTCGCTTGGCACCTCACCGAGCTTCAGCTCCTTGGCACGCAAAGAAGTCCTGCCCTTCACATGGAGCAGGAACGTCACGCCCCGAGGCGCTGGGACAAAAGTGGAAACGTGGCATGTTGCGCCCGCGATGGCCGTCAGCGTTTTCGACCTCTTCAAGATTGGTATCGGTCCCTCGAGCTCCCACACGGTGGGGCCCATGCGAGCCGCGCGCACGTTCGTGCTGCGACTGGCGGAGCATGGCCACCTGGAGAAGCTCACGCGCCTGAAGGTGGAGCTGTTCGGCTCGCTCGGCGCCACGGGCAAGGGCCACGGCAGCGACAAGGCGGTGGTGCTCGGCCTGCGCGGGGACACACCGGAGGCCGTGGACGTGGAGGCCATTCCCGCCATCGTCACGCGCTGGCGCACCGAGGGCCGCATCAGCGTGCTCGGCCAGCGGGACATCGTCTTCAAGGACGGCGAGCACCTGGTGATGCACCGCCGCCGCAGCCTCCCCTTCCACCCCAACGGGATGCGCTTCTCCGCGTCCGGCGCGGACGGCGTGGAGCTGGACGCGTGCGTCTACTATTCCGTGGGCGGCGGCTTCGTCGTCGATGAGTCCGCGGCCACCGGCCAGGACCCGCTGCGCAAGGACACCACGCCCCTGCCCTTCCCCTTCCAGTCCGCGGCGACGCTGCTGGAGTTGTGCGAGCGGGAGCGCATGCCCATCAGCGCCCTGATGATGGCGAACGAGAAGACGCTGCGCTCCGAGCAGGACATCCGCACCGGGCTCTTGCGCATCTGGGACGTCATGCAGGCGTGCGTGCGCCGGGGCTGCGCGTCCAGCGGCATCCTCCCGGGCGGCCTCAAGGTCGAGCGCCGCGCGGCGGCCATGTACCAGCGCCTGCTCAGTCGCCCCGAGGCCGGCCTCACCAACCCGCTCACCGTGCTCGACTGGGTGAACCTCTACGCGCTCGCCGTCAACGAGGAGAACGCCGCCGGAGGCCGCGTCGTCACCGCGCCCACCAACGGCGCGGCCGGCATCATCCCCGCCGTGCTGCACTACTACTGGCGCTTCTGGCCCGGCGCGAACGAGGACGGCGTGGTGCGCTTCCTCCTCACGGCCGGCGCCATCGGCGTGCTCTACAAGGAGAACGCCTCCATCAGCGGCGCCGAGGTCGGCTGCCAGGGCGAGGTGGGCAGCGCGTGCTCCATGGCCGCCGGCGCGCTCACCGAGGTGCTCGGGGGCACGCCGCTCCAGGTGGAGAACGCCGCCGAAATCGCGATGGAGCACAACCTGGGCCTCACCTGCGACCCCATTGGTGGCCTGGTGCAGGTGCCCTGCATCGAGCGCAACGCCATGGCGTCCGTGAAGGCCATCAACGCCTCGCGCATGGCGCTCTCCGGCGACGGACGCCACTTCGTCAGCCTGGACAAGGTCATCCGGACGATGCGCGACACCGGCCGCGACATGAAGGACAAGTACAAGGAGACCGCGCGCGGAGGGCTCGCCGTCAACGTGCTCGAGGTCGCGAACCTCAGCGTCGGCCTGCCGGAGTGCTGAGCGGAGCCCGGGGGCCGGGCCAAGCCCGCCCCCATGGGTAGACAGTTTCGCTTGTCTGTGTATGGGCCGCCATCGGCGGTCGCCTGAGCCAGAGCCAGAAGGTGCCCACGTATACGTGGAACCATGGGCTCCCCCCGACCCTTCCTCGTCCTGTCCCTGCTCTGGGCTGTCTGTCTTCCAGCCCCCGCTCGGGGACAAGCCGCTCCTGCCGCCACCAGTGAGCCCCGCGCGGTGGAGGTCGACGTCCAGGCCACGGACGCGGGGACGGCGGTCTCCGCCGACGATGCCGCGCGGCTGAAGCTGGAGACGGATGGAGGCAGCCTCGCGCTCCTGACGCCTCAGCTGGTGAAGGAATCCCCCGTCACCTGGCCCGAGGGCCTGGAGGGCGCCCCGGACGAGGTGAAGCTCATCCTCCAGATTGACGAGCAGGGCCTCGTCGTCGACGTGACGGTGCAGGAGGCGGCCACGCTGGCCCCCCTCACGGAGGCCGCCGTCCGCGCCGCGCGGGGGCTGCGCTTCACGCCGGCGAGCCTGGGCGGGAGAACCGTGTCGGTGCGCCTGCCATATGGCTACCACTTCGAGCCCCCGGCGGCCCTGCGCTTCACCCAGTCGCGACTGCGCGGTGAGGTCCGTGCCCTGGGCACCCGCCAGTTGCTGGCGGACGCGGCCCTGTTCCTGGACGGCGGCGAGGAGCCCATTGCCGTCACGGACGTGGATGGCCGCTTCGCGCTGGAGCTGGCTCCGGGCGCCCACCGGCTCCTCGTCCGCGCCCCGTCCCACCAGCCCGGGACGTTCGAGGAGTCGCTCGAGTCGGGCCAGTCGCTCGACGTCGTCTACCGGCTCCAGCCCACCCGCGTGAATCCCTACGAGACGGTGGTGAGAGATGACCGCCCCCGCACGGAGGTCAATCGCATCACCCTGCACGAGCAGGAGCTGCGCGAGGTGCCGGGCACGCAGGGCGACCCCTTCCGCGTCATCATGCTGATGCCGGGGGTGGGCAGCGTCGCCTCGGGCCTGGGTTACCCCGTGGTGCGCGGAGGGCAGCCCGGCGCCACCGGCTACTACCTGGACGGCGTGCGCGTCCCCATGCTGTACCACCTGCTGCTCGGGCCCGCGGTGGTGCATCCGGACTTCATCGACACCATCGACTTCCATCCCGGCGCGCCGCCGGTGCAGTACGGGCGCCTGCTGGGCGGCGCGGTGGAAGGGCGGCTGAGCCGGCCACGTGAAGACAAGCCACACTTCGCCGCCTACGCGGACCTCATCAACGCGGGCGGCTTCATCGAGGTGCCCTTCGACCGCACCGGCACCTCCGTCACCGTGGCGGGACGCTACAGCTACACCGGGCTGCTCATCCCCCTGGCGTACGCCCTCTTCAAGAGTCACGAAGACAATCCCATCCACGCGGCCTTCTGGGATTACCAGGCCCGGGTGGAGCAGAAGCTTGGCGAGGGACGGCTGCGCCTGTTCGCGCTCGGCAGCTCCGACGACGCGGGCGAGGCCACCGCCGCCTACGAGGACAGCCTGGGCGCCACCATCGTCTCCCGCTTCCATCGCGTGGACCTGCGTGGCACCCACCCCGTGGCGGGCGGCGAGGGCGAGCTGGGCATCACCGTGGGCCTGGATGAGGTGGGCCTGCAGGGCTACCGGCGCGTGGTGCGCAACCCGGCACGGGGCCCCGAAGAGGTGCTCGCGGGAGAGTACGGGCTGGACCAGCTCACCTTCGCGGCTCGGGCCGGGTGGACGCGGCGACTGTCCAAGGCGCTGGACGTCCTGGCGGGCACGGACGTGGAGCACCGGCGCGTGGCCACCGGCATCACCGGCTCCGCGCGCACTCCGGGTTGGCGGCCGACGGATGACGCCCATCCCCTCAAGCAGCCCTCCGCCCTGGCCACCTTCGTCGGTGGCTTCGTCGGAGCGACGTGGCGCCCTTCGGATACGTGGGTGGTGTCGCCCGGCGTGCGCGTGGACGGCTACCACCTGGTGCCCGGAATCCAGCACGTCGTCGTGGAGCCCCGGCTGGCGGTGCGCCACCAGCTCTCCGAATCGCTCACCCTCAAGGGCGGCGGTGGCATGTACCACCAGTCCCCCACCGTGCTGCTCCATCTGCCGGCGCTGGATGTGTCGGGCCTGCGCAACGGCGTCCAGTCGGGCGCGCAGTTCGACGTGGGCGCGGAGTGGAAGGCCACCGAGGGACTGGAGGTGACGGTGGACGTCTACTTCAACCCGCTGTTCCGCACGGTGGAGTTCGACGTGCAGGACGTCCTGGAGAACCGCAAGCGGCGAGGCCAGCAGCGCGAGGACCCGTCGGCGCGAGGCTACGCGTATGGCCTGGACCTGATGGCGCGGCATCCGCTGGGGCGCGACTGGTTCGGATGGGTCAGCTACAGCTTCCTCCAGAGCAAACGCCATCGGCGCTTCGCGCGCTATGCCGACAACAACACCATCCGGGAGACGACCGAGGGCGAGCTGCCCTTCGCCTTCGAGCAGGCGCACGTCTTCAACGCCGCGCTCAGCTACAAGCTCGCGAACAACTGGACGGTAGGCACGGTGGTGCATTTCAACACCGGCCGTCCGGAGTCCGGTGAAGTCTCCTCCGTCACCCAGCGCCCCGTCATCAACCCGGAGGGCTTCCGCGCCTGGGCGCGACAGGACGCGGACCGCGTGGAGCGGCTGGCGCCGTTCTTCCGCGTGGACTTCCGCGCCGCGAAGTCCTGGTCGCTCGAGGACTTCACCGTCGAGGCCTATCTGGACATCCTCAACCTCTCCCTCCAGCAGGAGGTGTTCGCCTACGAATACAAACGGACGGCTGGAAGACTCCAGCGCGAGGCCATGGGGTTGCCCGTCATCCTGCCCATGCTGGGCCTGAAGGGAAGCTACTGAGATGCGCCACCCATCATGTCTGGGATTCTTCGTCCTGCTGCTGTCCTCGGGGTGTGAGCGACTGCAGGACGAGCCCGTCTTCGTCTACGGCCGGCTCGAGCGGCGCGACGGCACGCCCGTCAGCGGCGGAGTCGTGCCGTACGCGCGCACCCTCCACGAGGTGCCCATGGGAGAGGGCCCCTACGTGTATGAGCCGCCGGACTTCACGCCCTACGCGGAGTCCACCACCGAGCCGAGCGGGGACTTCTTCCTGGAGATGCGCTACGGGGACGTGGAGTCCGTCAACACACCCAACCCCTGGCTCCAACCCTATCGCTTTCGCGCATCATGGCGGGACGAGACCGGCGCGGCTGTCTCCACATCCTTCACCTTCCACGATGACGTGGAGCTCCCCACCCTGCGCATCTGGGACTCCCAGCTCGCCGTCACGACAGGAGCGGAGGGCGCGTCCGTGACCTTCGCGTCAGCGCCCGCCGTGCCCGTGCCACCCCTCACGGGCGAGTACGCGATGACCTCCGATGAGAATCAAACCGTCATCCCCGCTCTGCCCACCACGCCCGAAGCCATGCTCTTCATGCTGAATGGCGCGCAGCCCCTGTTCCGCGCCCTGATTCCCACCTCGCCCTGGGCCGCGAGTCGCTACGTGCTGGAGGACTTTCCCCAGCCCACCGTCATGCTCCGGGCGGTCTCCGTGGGGGAGTTCTGGTTCTTCCCGCTCGGAGGCAAGTACACGGAGCTGTGGTTCCGCATGGACTGGCGCACGGAGGAGGTGCCCCTGGCTCCAGGTGGGCTCGTGCCCGCCAGCCGAGGCGCCACGTGTCAGCCCTCGCCCTCGGCGGGCTGTCCCTGGACGGATGGCCGGCTCGACCCCGTGTCCCTCGGAAGCAAGCCGGTGGAGTCCCTGGTCGTCACGCTCCCCGAGCCACGGAAGCCGCGGCATGTGGTGGTACGCGGCGCGGAGGGAGGCAACTTCTCCGGGTTCGTGCTGGAGGGGAGTGAGGACGCGGAGCAATGGACCCAGCTGGCGGTGCTGCACAACGTCCCGGAGCGCTACATCCCACCGCCGCGACTCAGTCCCCCGTGGAGGGGCTTCGAGGAGATGACTCGGTGGGACAGCCCCTTCGACGGACAGCTGTCCTTCATCAAGGGTCCCCACTTCCTCGATGCGCCCGTGACGCAGGACGCGGGGCCGGTGCGCCATGTGCGGCTGCGCGCGGTGGGCTTCAACCACGCGGGCGACCCCATGCCGGGCGCGACGATGGCCACTCTCGCCGAGCTGTCCCTGTTCGAGTAGCGCGGGCCCTCAGCCCGCGCCCAGCGGCACGTCCCACCGCCGGGCGAGCCGCGCCTGCTCCTCCGGCGTGCGCAGGTCCGTGGCGGGCAACGCCACTCCGGGCCGGTGCAGGACATACAGGTTCCAGAGGCCCTGGAGGCCCAAGGCCTGGATGTCCGCGTACATCCGCTGCTCCAGCGCCGGGGCGAGAACGAAGCCGGCGGACTCGAACTGGCGACGCCACCATGCGAACGACGCAATCGTGACGTGTCCTTCCAGCGGTCGGCCCCACTCGTCGCGCGCCAGGTCCTCTTCCGGCACCGGGCCCAGGTAGTCGGGCCCCAGCGACCGGTAGTGCTCCAGCCGCTCCGGCCGCACCTTCCCGTCGAACCAGCCATCCGGTCCCGTGCCACAGGGGCCGAAGGACGGCGCCGTCACCACCAGGAAGCCCCGCGTCACGCGGTGCAGCTCCGAAATCGCGTGCGGCACCATGGAGGGAGGCAGGTGCTCCAGCGTCTCGAAGGCGGACACGAGCTCGAACTGTCCGTCGTCGAAAGGCAGGCGCTGGGACAGGTCTCCGAGTGACAGGTGCGGCTTCACGTCCCACGGAGCGTGGTGGATGGCGAAGTCGCTGAAGTCACTGCCCTGGGTGTCCCACCCCAGCTCGCGCAGCGCCTGCACCGTGAAACCCAGCGCGCAGCCCACGTCCAGCGAGGTGCGCACGTCGAAGTGATTCCACAAAAGATAGGCCGCCTTGTTGGCGTGGCTGGAGTCGCGGCGGTAGTGCTCGTAGCCGCTGTTGCCCTCGCGGTCCAAGGGGTTGCGTCCGGCGCCGTAATAGCTGGCCCCGTACATGTCCTTGCTTCCCTGCGCCAGGAGCAGCGACAGCTCGAAGCTCAGCAGCTCCAGTCCGCTGCGCAGCGGCGGCACGTGCGCGACGCCCGCGGTCACCAGCCTCCGCGCCTCCAACGCCAACCGCCGCCGCACCCGGGCGGGCAGTCGCTGGAGGCCGTCTTTCGCGAGGAGGGATGAGAGTTTCAAGGACACGACTCCGGCAGGCAGAAGACCCCGCCCTTATGACACGGGAGCGAGGGGTCGGGTCATCACTCCGCGAGCGGAGGCTCGGGCCCCTGTCATGGCGATGGGGGGCTCACCCCTCATCCTCCGGGCCGCCCCGACACCGCCCCGATATTCGACGCGAAATCCACGCGCCTCACGGGGCCGTACGGATGGGCAATGCCCCCCGTCACACGCTCCCTTCGCGGCGTCCTCGGCGTCGTGCTCGCACTGGCCTGTGGTTGCAGTCGTGGAACGGGCGCCGCGTCCACGCCCTTCACGCCCGACAACGACACGGAGGTCCTGGAGCAGGTTCCCGCCCGAGCGACCGACGCCCGCGCCCGCGAGCGTGCCGCGTTGCGACAGGAGCTGGACCGCCAACCCCGACAGTTGGAGCTCGCCGTCCGCCTGGCCCGGTTGGAGTTGAAGGAGGGGCGAGCCCGGGGCGACCCACGACACCTTGGGTGGGCCCAGGCCGCGCTCGCGCCCTGGTGGGACGAGGCCGAGCCTCCCCATGAGGTCCGCCTGCTGCGCGCCACCCTGCGACAGAGCCGCCACGAGTTCGACGCGGCCCTGCGAGATTTGGAAGCCGCCGTCCGGGAGGACCCTCGGGACGCCCAGGCGTGGCTGACGCGCGCCATGGTGCTGGGTGTCCGGGGTCACCATGCGGAGGCGGAGAAGAGCTGCGCGCCGCTGGACACGCTCGCGGGGGCCCTCACCGCCGCCGTGTGTCGCGCGCAGGTGGACAGCGTCGCCGGACATTCGCGGCGAGCCTATGCGCGGCTCTCTGAGGCGATGTCTCGGCGCGGGGGGATGGGCAGTCCCGAGGAGCAGGCCTGGGCGCTGTCCACCCTGGGCGAGGCCGCTGCCCGCGCGGGGGATTCGGCACGGGCGGAGCTTCTCTACACACAGGCGCTCGCGGCCGACCCGGATGACGCCTACACCCGCGCGGCGCTCGCGGACCTGCTGCTGGACCTGAACCGGCCGGGTGATGCGTCGCGGCTGATGAAGGACCACGCGACGGACGACGGCCACCTCCTGCGCCGCGTGCTGGCGGAGACGGCCCTGGGTTCCGCGGAAGCTCCCGCGCTCGCCCAGGAGCTGGCGGAGCGGTATGCGGCCAGCCGGCTGCGCGGTGACACGCTGCACGCACGCGAGGAAGCCCGCTTCGCGCTGCACGTGGAGAAGGACGCGCGCAAGGCGCTGTCGCTCGCCCAGGCCAACTGGGAGGCGCAACGAGAGCCTTGGGACGTGCGCGTCCTCCTCGAGTCCGCGCTGGCCGCCGGAGCACCCGAGGCGGCGCGCCCCGCCCTCACCTTCCTCGATGCCTCCTCCTGCGAGGACCCGGGACTGCTCGCGCTGGCCGAGCGGCTGAAGAAAGCCGCGCCATGAACACCTCCCGCGAAGCGCCGAGCCTCCTCGCCCTGGCCGCACGGCCCAAGAAGACCGCGCCATGAACCGCATCCTCGCCCTGCTCGTCCTGCTGCCCGCCATCGCCCTGGCTCACAAGCCCAGCGACAGCTACCTGCACCTCGAACGCGCCGCGCACGGCTTCAACGGCAGGTGGGACGTGGCGCTCAGGGACCTGGACACGGTGCTGGGGCTCGACTCCAACGGAGACGGCGCGCTCGCCTGGGGCGAGGTGCGCACCCGCCAGGAGGACATCGTCCGTCATGTCCTGTCACGGCTGTCGCTGGGCACGGCCGGCACGCCCTGCCCTACCACCACCGAGGGAGACCTTCGAGTCGCGCGTCACTCCGACGGGGCCTATGCGGTGCTCGACTTCCGCGCGGCCTGCCCCGTCGAACCCTCGATGCTGACGCTCGACTACACCCTCCTGTTCGACCGCGACCCGCAGCACCGAGGCGTCGTCCAGGTCACAGGTGAGCAGGGACAGGGCACGCTCATCCTGTCCGCGTCACGCCACGCGGTGGAGATTCCCCTCGCGAGGCTGTCCGCCTGGAGCCACTTCGGCGACATGGTCCACTCCGGTGTCGAGCACATCTGGGCGGGCCTGGACCACCTGCTGTTCCTGCTGGCGCTGCTGCTGCCCTCCGTCCTGAAGCGCTCCCCGACGGGCGGATGGGAGCCCGTGGACAGGTTCGGCCCCGCGCTGCGCGACGTCGTGAAGGTGGTGTCGGCGTTCACCGTGGCCCACTCACTCACGTTGAGCGTCGCCGCGCTCGGGCTCGTGTCACTGCCCTCCCGACTCGTCGAGTCCGCCATCGCGGTGAGCGTCATCCTCGCGGCGGCCAACAATGTCTTTCCTCGGGTTCGAGGCACCCGCTGGGCCGTGGCCTTCGCGCTGGGCCTGCTGCATGGCTTCGGCTTCGCGTCGGTGCTCGCCGACCTGGGCCTGCCCGCCGGGGGACTCGCCACGACGCTCCTGGGCTTCAACGTGGGCGTGGAGCTGGGGCAGCTCGCCTGCGTCGCCGTCTTCCTCCCCGTCGCCTTCCTGCTGCGCGGCGCGTCCATGTATCGCCGCGCGATACTCGTCGGGGGCTCGGCGGCCATCGGCCTCATCGCCTGCGTGTGGCTCGCGGAGCGAGCGCTGGACCTGAGCGTCCTTCCGCTCTGACCCATCCAATCACGTCGCATCCCCGTATTGCATTCACCACCGGATGTCCGGCGCAGCCCCTGGCCCGTCGGTGGGATTTGCCCCCAACGTTGTGGAGACACGCATGCAAAGACGACAACTCGCGAGCGCACTGGCGCTCGCGGCGGCGCTGCTCGTACCGACCGCCCACGCCTCCAGTCATCGTGAAGCCCCCTTCATCACCCGGATGCCCAAGGTCGACGCCACCGATTTCTACATGTTCCGCAGCTATGAGCCGGGCCGTGGGGACTACGTCACGCTCATCGCCAACTACCTGCCCCTCCAGGACGCGTACGGCGGCCCCAACTACTTCTCGTTGGACCCCGATGCCCTCTACGAAATCCTCGTCGACAACACCGGGGACGCCATCGAGGACATCACCTTCCAGTTCCGGTTCACCAACAACCTGAACGGCCCCAATGGCATCACGCTGAACGTGGGCAACAACGGCAGCACGAAGAGCGTGTCCGTGCCCTTCACCAACGTGGGCGCCATCACCAGCGCGGACCGGAGCGCGCAGAACGTCCAGGAGAACTACACCGTCAAGGTCGTCCGAGGCCCTCGCCGCGCGGCGGCCGGACAGGACGTGACGAACACCGCCGGCCACACCGCCCTCTTCCCGAAGCCGGCGGACTACGTGGGCACCAAGTCGCTGGGCAACGCCGCCACGTACGAGACCTACGCCCGCCAGCACATCCACAACGTCAACATCCCGGGTTGCACGGGCACCGCGAAGCTGTTCGTCGGCCAGCGTCGCGAGCCCTTCGCCGTGAACCTGGGCCCCGTGTTCGACCTGGTGAACGCGCCTCCCGCGGTCATCACCGACCCGAACGCCCGCAACGCCGTCCCCAACCCGCTGGCGAAGAAGAACATCACCACGCTGGCGCTCGAGGTCCCCATCTCCTGCCTCAAGGCGGGCACCCAGGACGTCATCGGCGGATGGACGGCGGCCAGCGTCCGTCAGGCCCGCGCCATCAACCCCACCGCGTCGTACACCGTGCCCTCCCGTGAGGGGGGCGCGTGGACGCAGGTGAGCCGCCTGGGCATGCCGCTGGTCAACGAGGTGGTCATCGGCATCAAGGACAAGGACCGCTTCAACGCCAGCGAGCCGAAGGACGACGCCCAGTTCGCCGACTACGTCACCCACCCCACCCTGCCCGCCATCCTGGAGCTGCTCTTCGGCGGCGCGGGCGTGAGGGCTCCCACCGTCTTCCCTCGCGCGGACCTGGTGGCCGCCTTCCTCACGGGTGTGACCAGCGTCAACGCGAACGGCTCCACCGCGGAGATGCAGCGACTCAACACCGCGCTGCCCGCCACGGTGAAGGCGAACCAGAACAACCTGGGCGCCGCCGCCTGCTTCGTCAATGGCCAGCTCACCCTGGCCAATCCAGGGTGTGACCCGGCGGGCTTCCCCAACGGCCGCCGGCCCGGCGATGACGTGGTGGACGTGGCGCTGCGCGTGTCCATGGGCTACCTGCTCGCGAACGACACCCAGGCCCCCGCGCGCAACGTCCCGTTCCATGACGCCGTGCTCCAGGATGCCTCGCAGTTCGACGCCGTCTTCCCCTACCTCACCACGCCGCAGGCGGGTGCCAACGGCGACGGGACGTGAGCCCATGAGCACGCTCCGAGCAATGAGCTGTGTGCTGCTCCTGGGGGCCGCGCTGGCCTACACGGGATGCAGCGACGACGACGATGACCGCTCCCCGTTTCCGCCTCACCCCGACGCAGGCGCGGATGCGGGGACGGACGCGGGCACGGATGCGGGGACGGACGCGGGCGTGGAGTTCACCGCCTTCGTGAGGGACCTGGTCCTCAACGAGACCTCGGACACCACGACGCCCGTGAAGCTCGACGACAAGAACTTCGTGGACAACGCGCCCACCGACGCGTTCGCCCCGGCGTTCTTCCAGCACTAATCACACACGCCACCGTAACTGAGAGTGCCTGGGTCGCGGACACACCCCTGTGTGTCCGCGACCCTTTTTCGTTTCATTGCGACCCCTGAGAAATGCGAGACATTTCCTGAAGGGGCCTATCGACTCCGCGTCACCATTCTGTTTCATTACGACTCATTTCAACACATCCGGATGACTATCCAGACGGGGGAATTCCAGGGCAATAGATGAATCCGCAGGTGCCCACCACGGCACGACGCCCTGTGAGCCTCACGTCATGAACACCCCCAGCGAGCACACCAAGGATGGCGTGAGCTACCCGCTGGAAGTCCACCTGGTGCACACCGACGCCCAGGGAACTCCGAAGGTGGTCGTGGGCGTGCTCATCGAGGAGGGCTTCGTGAACGCGGCGCTGTTCACCGCCTTCCGACACCTGCCCCGACACGAGGGGGAGGAGAGCGCGCCGGCCGGTGCGCTCGTCAACGCCACCGCGCTCCTGCCCTCCAACCGGGCGTTCTTCCAGTACGCGGGTTCGCTCACCACGCCCCCCTGCAGCGAGGGACTCCAGTGGTTCGTGATGAAGCACCCCATCCAGATGTCCGACGCGCAGATTGGCGCGTTCGAGCGCCTGCCGCACATCAACCCGAACAACCGCCCCGTGCAGCCGCTGAATGGCCGCACCGTCGGCGCGCAGTCCGGCCACTAGCCGCGGGGGATTGAGGAGGCCGGGACCCATGACGAGCCACATGGGTCCCTTGGAGCTGCCCGAAGGGTCAGAGGCGTATCAGCGTGACGGGCTTCCTGCCCTCGACAAGGCCCTTCTGCTTGCCCACCTCGGCGACCCTCCAGCGGACAGAGCCCCAGACGATCAGCTCGTCTACCTTGAGCGTCAAGGGCAACGGGGTGTCTATCTTGTGATTCGTGTGAAGGTCATTCAGCATGCCCTTGAGCGCGCCCCCCCTGGGGATGCCCGGGAAGTGCAGGAAGTGGAAGGGCTCACGCTCCGGGGCCTTGAGTACCCTCGCGGACACCACCTGGAGATTCGCCACATCACAATCACTCACGCGCGCGGCGGCCGTCACGCATTCGACATGGGCCATGGGGAAGGTCGCATTCGCCGCGACCCATTGCCAGAACGGGACGTGTTCGCGCACGTCGTCCCGCCAGACCTCGGCCACACGATCAAAAGGAGAGGATGCGCTGGCGGAAGCGCCCGACGACGAGGCCGACGCTTTCGGTCCCGGTGCCTTGGATGGCTCCAGGGAGGCGCAGAGACGGGAGATGCACTCGTCCGGCAACTGCTCCCAGGGAGTGTGATTGGCACACAGCCAGAGGAGGTCTCGCACCATGTTGGGCCCGGTCAGGTCGAGCGTGGAGCCCGTGGTGTGGTCCATCCAATAGCCCGCGAGCCGATGGTCGGGATCGAGCGCGAACGCCTCCCGTGGGGCCCTCCCCCCAATGATTCGATAGGCCAGACGAATGGTCTGTCGCATGGCATCGATGAGCAGACTGCGGGGAGCCGCCGCCACGATGCAGTTGCTGAGATAGAGGCTCTTGCCGGCGTAGGCCGGGGTCGTGGCGATCCGCTCGCGGCCGGGCCACCTGGCGGCGGACGCCGCGCCCTCGCGGTCCGGGGTGATTCCCACCAGGGCGCACGCGGGATCGACCTCGAGTCTTCCGAACGCGGAGAGCAGGTCGATGTCGACATCCATGTAGACCCCGCCGTAGTTGTAGAGCACCTCGTAGCGGAGGATGTCGGACGCCGAGGCCGCGAACATTCCGCGCAGGGTCAGCTCCTGGTCATAGGCATCCATGTTGAGGAAGTGCATGCCCGTCAGGAACTCGTGTGAGCGGAGGTTGCAGAGTCTGAATCGCCCGGGGTGCGCGCGCTCCAGCGCACGCAGGGGCTCCAGGTCATCGGCCGCTTCGTCGATGAGGTCCCTGGCCAGGGCGAGCTTCTCGTCCGGAGCCATCCCTTTCGAGAGGACTCGCAGGTTGTGCAGGTCACGCCCAGGGCGGACCGTCCCACGCACGTGCAGGGGGTCGTGCGCGGCACTGAGATCGTATTGCGCGCGCGCCTTGGGGTATTTCTTGAGAATCTTGCGCACGTGCATGTTGAAGACGTGCGCGTCATCCCACCAGATCCACACCTGATGGTCTGGCGTGGCCTGGGTCTTCTCCAGCCAGCTCGTGATTCCCTTGAGGGTCTTCGTCGCCGCGATAGAGCCTCCGCCGGCCCAGGTCCCGTGGATGATATTGGGAATGAGGCTGAGCCCGGGCCTCCTCACCGGCGCGGAGGGTGACGGACCCGCTGGCCCCGAAGGTCCCGGCGGTTTCAGTGGGGCGAAGGGAACAGGCAGCATGAGGGGCGGCGGGACGAAATGCAGGGGCGCGGGAGGGGGTGGTCCCCCCCCATCCCCCCCATCATCCCCATCCCCCGAGCTCATCAGTTTCGCCGCGCGCTCGATGCGCGTCCTGTAATCAGGATCCTCGACGAGCGGCTCTCCGCACCCACACTTCGTCCCGATATTGCTGGAGGTATAGCTGCTCTCACAGTTCGAGCAGTACGCCGACATCTCCTCGTTGCACCCGGAACACTTGAGGACGGGATTGTGCCTGCTGGTGTTCCGACCACAGGTGCGACAATGGTAGCCACTCATGTTTGTCCTGGCGGGTCGCTCGCGATTCGACACGGTGCGGGAGGCGACACGAGAGCGCTCCGCGTGGCCGTCCACTGTCGGACGACTGCAAGGCGGACGCCATGGCCACTGTTTCAGAGGGAAGTCGAGCCTCTGTGGCGACAGCGCACGAGGAACGCGCGAAGCCGCGTCCTCACGGAACGAAGCGGCGTCTCGTGGGAACGCACCCTCCGGAGGGCGGTCCCAGGGGAGACGCTGTAAACTCTCGGGCGAATGAACGGACCGTTCTCCATGCGCGTCGCGCAGTCAGTCCAGCTCAAGGCCAGCCCAGAGAAAATCGACGAGCGCCTGACTGCCTGGGTTGGCTCCTTCAGGCTGCCACCGTCTCCGGGCGAGCACAGGGGCCCTCAGTGGTATTCGGGACAGTGGCGCGGTCCTCGCCTCTTGATTCAGAGACAAAGCCCGGTGTGGGAGCCCTCGGCCGCGGTGTGGCGCCCGGTGTACCACGTCGAGTCCGAGCTGGAGCGCGTGTCCGAGCGTGACATCCAGGTGATGACCCGACTGGCGTGGCACCCCCGAATCATCGTCACCCTCCTGGGGCTGGCGGGGGCGACGCTCGCGGTCCATCGATTCACGTCCGGGGCACCCCATTTCTGGGGGCTTATGGCCCTGCTGGGTGTCGGCGTGAGCCTGCGCTGGTTCCTGGCGGCAAGGAGTGTGCGGCGCGAGTCGCGGGTCCTGAGGCACGCGCTGAAGATGATGGACAGCTGAAGACAGCGAGGAGGAATCCCCGGGGAGAGACCTCCGCGCGTGGTGCACGAGGAAAAATCGAGCAAGACGGCAACAGCGAGTGAGACCTTCACTCACGGGATTGTCGGTGTCAGAGACAGACAGCAAGATGCCGCGGTTTTCCGCGCCCCCTCTGTCTCGTCGTGCCCCCCCAAGGAGAAGTCCGAATGACACCGTCGAAGTCGCGACCCCACCAGGTCACGAGCACGTCACGCATCCATGCGCTGGCGCTGCTCGCGACCGTCCTGCTCGTACTCCCCACCGCCGCGCGCGCGCAGACGACGTACACGCTGTTCGCCCCCGCCTCCGCGCCCGCCGTCCCCTCCGTCACCAATGACTTCGCCGCCGTGGAGCTCGGCGTGAAGTTCCAGTCAGACATCGAGGGAGACATCCTCGGCATCCGCTTCTACAAGGGCACCGCCAACACCGGCACCCACGTGGGAAGTCTCTGGAGCGCCGCCGGCGTGCGCCTCGCCTTCGCCACCTTCACCGGTGAGACGGCCTCCGGCTGGCAGCAGGTGACGTTCTCCACGCCCGTGCGCATCAGCGCCGGCACCACGTACATCGCCTCGTACCACGCGCCCGGCGGAGCCTACGGCTTCACCAGCGGAGGCCTGGCGTCGGCCGTGGACTCCCCTCCTCTGCACGCGCTCGCGAGCGGCACCAGCGGCGGCAACGGCGTCTTCACCTACGGCGCCGCGGGCTCCTTCCCGACGAGCAGCTTCGGCAGCTCCAACTACTGGGTGGACGTCGTCTTCCGCCCCGCCGCCCCCGTCACCCTGTGGCCCTCCACCGCCACGCCCGCCGTCGCCTCCGTCACCAATGACGCCCTCCCGGTGGAGCTGGGCGTGAAGTTCAAGACGAACGTGAGCGGCAACGTGCTGGGCGTGCGCTTCTACAAGGGCGCCGCCAACACCGGCACCCACGTGGGCAGCCTCTGGAGCGCCAACGGGCAGCGCCTGGCCTTCGCCACCTTCACCGCCGAGACGGCCACGGGCTGGCAGCAGGTGACGTTCTCCACGCCCGTCGCCATCGCCGCCAACACCACCTACATCGCCTCGTACCACGCCCCTGTCGGCTCGTACGCGTTCGACAACGGCGGCCTCGCCAGCGGCCAGGACACCCCGCCCCTCTTCGCGCTGCCCGGCAGCACCAGCGGCGGCAACGGCGTCTACACCTACGGCGCCGCGGGCTCCTTCCCCGTCAACAGCTTCGGCAACTCCAACTACTGGGTGGACGTCGTCTTCCAGGCCACCGGCGCTCAGCCCCCGACGCAGCCCCCGGGCAACACCTTCCGCCTCTTCGCCGCCACGGCCACCCCCGGCACCGCCACCGCCAATGACACCGCCGCCATCGAAGTGGGCGTGAAGTTCCGCGCGGACGTGGACGGACAGGTGAAGGGCGTGCGCTTCTACAAGGGCAGCGGCAACAACGGCACCCACGTGGGCAACCTGTGGAGCGCCGCCGGCGCGCCCCTGGCCTCCGCCACCTTCATCAACGAGACGGCCGCGGGCTGGCAGGAGGTGACGTTCTCCTCCCCCGTCGCCATCACCGCCGGCACCACCTACGTGGCGTCGTACTTCGCGCCGCTCGGTGGCTACTCGTTCGACAACAACGGCCTCACCGCCGGCGTGGACGCCCCTCCGCTGCACGCCCTGCCCGGCGCCACGACGGCCGGCGGCAACGGCGTCTTCGTCTATGGCTCCACGTCCACGTTCCCCAACGGCAGCTACCAGAACTCCAACTACTGGGTGGACGTCGTCTTCGAGTCCAACGGGCCGCCGCCCCGTCCGGGCGTCCACGGCGCGGGCCCGGTGCTCGTGGCCACCTCCCCCGGCAACCCCTTCACCGACTACCTGCGCGAAATCCTGGAGGCCGAGGGCATCGCCGCCTTCGCCACCACCGATGCCGGCAACATCGGCGTCTCCGTCTCCCTCAATGACTACAAGGTACTCGTGCTCGGCGAGCAGACGCTGAGCGCGGCCCAGGTGACGCTCGTCACCAACTGGGTCACCGCCGGTGGCAGCCTCGTCGCCCTGCGGCCCGCGGCGAACCTCCAGTCCCTGCTTGGCCTCAATGCCTCTCAAGGCACGCAGGCCAATGGCTACATCCTGGTCAACGCCACCCAGGCGCCGGGCACGGGCATCACCGCGGAGACGATGCAGTACCACGGCCTCGCCGACCTGCGGACCGTGGTGGCTGGCACGCGCACCGTCGCCACGCTGTACGCGGATGCCACCAACGCGACGGCGTACACCGCCGTCAGCCAGCGCACCGTGGGCACCGGCACCGCCACCGCCTTCATGTATGACCTGGCGAAGTCCGTCATCTACACCCGCCAGGGCAACCCCGCCTGGCAGGGACAGAACCGGGACGGCTCCTCCATTGGTCCGGGCGCGCGCGCCAGCGACATGTTCTACGGCAACGCGTCCTTCGACCCGCAGCTGGACTGGGTAAACCTGGGCAAGGTCCAGATTCCCCAGGCGGACGAGCAGCAGCGCCTGCTCGCCAACGTGCTGCACCAGACGAGCACCACGCCGCTGCCGCGCCTCTGGTACTTCCCTCGCTCCAAGAAGGCCGTCGTGGTGATGACGGGCGACGGACACCCGGGCGGCGCCTCCACCCAGCGCTGGAACCAGTACCTCGCCGACAGCACGTCCGGGTGCAGCGTGGACGACTGGGAGTGCATCCGCGGCACCATCTACGACTACGTGGGCGGACTGAGCGCCACCCAGGCCAACGGCTACGTGGCGCAGGGCTTCGAGTACGCACTGCACATCAACACCGGCTGCGCGGACTACACGGCCAACACCCTGAACCCGAACTTCTTCACCCCGCAGCTGGCGAGCTTCGCGTCCGCCTTCCCCGCCGTCCCCGCGCCCGTCACCAATCGCACGCACTGCATCGCGTTCAGCGACTGGTCCACCCAGCCCAAGGTGTCGCGCCTGCACGGCATCCGCATGGACACCAACTACTACTACTGGCCGGAATACTGGGTGCAGGACCGCCCGGGCATGTTCACCGGCTCCGGCCTGGCCATGCGCTTCGCGGACCTGGACGGCACCCCGCTGGACGTCTACCAGCTCGCCACGCAGATGACGGACGAGTCCGGTCAGTCCTATCCGCTGCACATCGACACGCTGCTGGCCAACGCGCTGGGCACCAAGGGCTACTACGGCGCCTTCAACGCCAACATGCACGTCGACTCGCAGCCGTCGGCCGGCTCCTCCGGCTCGGCCGCCATCATCGCGTCCGCGAAGCGTGACGGCGTTCCGGTCATCACCGCGAAGCAGCTGCTGGAGTGGCTCGATGCCCGCGAGGCCACCCAGGTGTCCTCCCTGGCCTTCACCGGCACGGTGCTCACCTTCAACGTGACGAGCCCCGCGCGCAACCTGTCCCTCATGGTCCCCACCCGCACCACGACGGGCCGCACGCTGCTGTCCGTCACCCGCGCGGGCTCCGCCGTGACGACGGTGACGCGCACCATCAAGGGCGTGGACTTCGCCTTCGTCGACGGCGCCCTGGCCGGCACCTACACCGCCACCTACAACTGAGTCACTCGCGCCCCCACAAGGCGCGTCATCGTGCGGGGCCCGACGCAGTGCATGCGCGTCGGGCCCCGTTTCATTTCACCTCCGATGAAACCTGGGAGGTCCTGCCTTTGACATGGGGTGCCTTGTGTCGGATGGCCCGCAGCCTCTATGACGCGCCACCGGTCAGGCGCCCTGCTGGCCGCCCCCGAACAAGGACCCCACGCCCCATGCTCAAGAAGATTCTCATTGGCCTCGCCGCCCTGCTGCTCATCCTGGCGGGCATCATCGCCACACGCCCCTCGGAGTTCACCGTGCAGCGCACGGCGACGCTGCCGGCGAGCCCGGACATCGCCTTCGCGCAGGTGAATGACTTCCACCTGTGGGCCGCGTGGTCTCCGTGGGAGCGGTTGGACCCGAACATGACGCGGACGCACTCCGGCGCGGCGTCGGGCGTTGGCGCCGTCTATGGGTGGACGGGCAATGACGACGTGGGCGAGGGTCGGATGACCATCGAGGAGAGCAAGCCCAACGAACTGGCCCGCATCAAGCTGGAGTTCATCAAGCCCTTCGCCGCCACCAGCATCACCACCTTCGCCTTCAAGCCCGTGGAGGGCGGCACCGAGGTCGTCTGGAGCATGACGGGCACCAACGGCTTCATCGCCAAGGCGATGTGCATGGTCATGGACATGGACGCGATGGTGGGCAAGGACTTCGAGTCGGGCTTCGCGAATCTCAAGACGGTGGTGGAGGCGGAGACGAAGAAGCGCGCCGAGGCCGAGGCCGCGCGCGTGGCCGCCGCGAAGGCGGAGGCGGAGAAGGCCGCCGCCGAGCTCGCCGCCGCCGCCGCGGGCACGCAGCCGGTCGTCGCGCAGCCCACGCCGTAGTCGCCTCCCAGCACGACGCCGTCTTCCCGACGCCCCTGTGTCGTGGTCCCCTCGGGTCCACGCGCGGGGGCGTCCTCGCGTGGGCCGCATGCAGTGTCGACCGCTGACACCTCCGAGGACCCGACCTGGCGGGTGGTGAACGCTCGCGCCCTTCGATGGAGCCTCTCTTTCCCTGGCACACGACGGCGGGCGTAGACCGCGAGCGCGCCAGTTCCCGGCGCGTTTCCTTCCCCTGGGAGCCCTCATGCCGCCGCGCAAGACTCCGTCGAAGCCGAACCCTCCGCCCCCCAGCAAGAACGAGCAACTGGAGGCATACCGCGCACGCCAGGAAGACACGGTGCTGACGACGGACCAGGGCATCCGCATCTCGGACACGGACAACTCGCTGAAGGCGGGCCTGCGCGGCCCCACGCTCCTGGAGGACTTCCACTTCCGCGAGAAGATGACCCGCTTCGACCACGAGCGAATCCCCGAGCGCGCCGTCCACGCGCGCGGCGCGGGCGCCCATGGCTACTTCCAGGTCTACGAATCCCTGGAGCGCTACACCCAGGCGCGCTTCCTCACCGACCCCAGCCTGCGCACGCCCGTCTTCGTGCGCTTCTCCACCGTGGGAGGCTCACGCGGCTCGGCGGACACCGTGCGCGACGTGCGCGGCTTCGCCACCAAGTTCTACACGCCCGAGGGCAACTACGACCTGGTGGGCAACAACATGCCCGTCTTCTTCATCCAGGACGGCATCAAGTTCCCCGACTTCGTCCATTCGGTAAAGCCGGAGCCGCACAACGAGATTCCGCAGGCGTCTTCGGCGCACGACTCGCTGTGGGACTTCGTCTCGTTGGTGCCGGAGACGGCGCACATGGTGATGTGGCTCATGTCGGACCGGGCCATTCCGCGCAGCTTCCGGCACATGGAAGGCTTTGGCGTCCACACCTACCGGCTGGTCAACGCCAAGGGCAAGGCCACGCTGGTGAAGTTCCATTGGAAACCCGTGCTGGGCACGCACTCGCTCGTCTGGGACGAGGCGCAGAAGGTGTCCGGCAAGGACCCGGATTTCCACCGCCGAGACTTGTGGGATGCGATTGAGCAGGGGAACTTCCCCGAGTACGAGCTGGGCATCCAACTGGTTCCGGAAGGCGACGAGCTGAAGTATGGCTTTGACCTGCTGGACGCGACGAAGCTCCTGCCCGAGGAGCTGGTGCCCGTGCAGAAGGTCGGCAAGCTGGTGCTGGACCGAAACCCGGACAACTTCTTCGCGGAGACGGAGCAGGTGGCCTTCTGCGTGGCCAACATCGTCCCGGGCATCGACTTCACCAATGACCCGCTGCTCCAGGCGCGAATCTTCTCCTACCTGGACACGCAGTTGACGCGCCTGGGCGGTCCCAACTTCGCGGAGCTGCCCATCAACAAGCCCGTCTGCCCGGTGAACAACCACCAGCAGGATGGCTTCGGCCGGCAGACCATCAACACCAGCCGGGCCAACTACCACCCCAACTCCCTGGGCGGCGGCTGCCCGATGCTGGCCGACCCCAAGTCGGCGTTCGTCCACCGGCAGGAGCGCGTGGAGGGGCACAAGATTCGCGCGCGCAGCGGCAGCTTCGGGGACCACTTCAGCCAGGCCACGCTCTTCTTCAACAGCCTGTCGAAGCCGGAGCGCGAGCACCTTGTCTCCGCGCTCGAGTTCGAGGTGAGCAAGGTGGAGCGCGCGGAGATTCGCGAGCGCGTGGTGAACCAGATTCTGGTGAACATCGACCGGCAGATGGCCGAGCGGGTGGCTCGCGCGGTGGGTGTCGCCCCACCGAAGCCACCCAAGGCCTCGGACGCGTCGGCGGGCAAGCCCGCGCCCAGGCTGAAGGCGTCCCCGGCGCTCAGCATGGAGAACACGCCGCACGACTCCATCAAGACGCGCAAGGTGGCGGTGCTCGTCGCGGATGGCTTCGCGGGCAAGGAGCTGTCCCAGGTGCGCAAGACGCTGGAGGGGCTGGGCGCCCTGGTCGAAATCGTGGGCCCCACGCTCGCCCCGGTCTCCAGCGCGGACGGGAGCAAGGAGACGCCGGTGAAGACGTTCCAGAACACGTCGTCCGTGCTCTTCGACGCCGTCTATGTCCCCGGCGGAGACAAGAGCGTGACGGCGCTGAAGAAGCTGCCGCTCGCGGTGGACTTCGTGCGCGAGGCCTACGTCCACTGCAAGGCGCTGGCGCTGTCCGGCGCGGCCACCACGCTGCTGGACGCGGCGGGTTTGTCGCAGCCCATGGCCAAGGGGCTGGATGACTCGATGGGCGTCGTGCGCAGCGCCAGGAACGAGACGCGAGGCTTCGGGCAGATGTTCGCCAAGGCCATCGCCGCGCACCGGCACTGGGTGCGCGAGGCGCCGCCCCCGGCGTAGCGTCAGCCGGGCGTGCGTCCCACGAAGAGGCCCAGCGCGAAGGCCGCCCCCATGAGGAGCAACACCAGAATCATGGGGACGCCACCTCGCGACTGGGCCTTCACGGCCATCGCCGCCTGTCCCGCGCTGGCCTGCTCCTCGGGGACGATGAGGCGGACCTTCATGACCGCCTTGACGAGCACGTCCTCCACGTCATGGAGGAAGCGCTCGTACTCCTCGGGCGCAAGCTCCAGGGGCTCGCCGTGGTGGGACTCGTAGCGCTTCGCCACGCCCTCGAAGCTGCGCAGCTGGGCCTCGCGCTTCGACACGTCCACCCAGCCGCACACGACGGACGGGCCGGAGCCCTTGCGCGGAACCAGGGAGATGGACTGGCGGGCCAGCTTGCCGCCCGCGGTGCTCGGGCCCTCGGGGTCGTCGATGCGCAGCACGCGGTGCGGCCCGCGCCCATACATCTTCTTCGCCAGGGCGTCGCGCAGCTGCTCCGCGAGCAGGGCGGAGTGGTTGGCGAACATCGTCCGCAGCGCGGGGCCCTCCTCCGCGGCGGCGACCACCTTGCCAGCGGCGGGTTCCAGCGGACTGAGGCGCACCACGCCCGCCGTGAGGCCCTGTGAGGGCGGCTTTTCGCCCCCCTTCGACAGCCAGCCCGTTGCCTTCGCGGCGGGGGGAGGCTTTGACGGCGAGGCCCTGAGCATCGGAGGCGCGGGTGGGCGCAGCTCCGTGGCGGGAGCCGCCGGGGATCCACTTCCTCGAATCTCGGTGGCGAAGGGCGGCAGCGCATCGTCGCCCCGACCCTCGCCCGTGGTGAAGAGCTGATATTCCTCGTCGTTGCCACCGTGCACGCCCGTGGCCGAGGTGTCCTCGTCGTCGTCCGCAGCGGAGACCTCGGGCCCTCGTCCGCGTGCGCCCGTGGCGCTCCTGCCGGTTCCTCGCGCTTCGGTGAGGATGGCCTCCTGGCCTCGGCCACCGCCCCGTGCGTCCGACGCGCCACTTGCCGCGCCTCTGCCGGTTCCTCGCGCTTCGGTGAGGATGGACTCCTGGCCTCGGCCACCCCGCGCCTCCGACGCACCGCCCGCCTGCGCCCGGCTTCCCGCACGTGCCTCCGTGAGGATGGCTTCCTGGCCCCGGCCCGCCCCTCGCGCTTCCGTCTGAATGGCTTCCTGGCCCCGGCCCGCCCCTCGCGCTTCCGTCTGAATGACTTCCTGGCCCCGGCCACCCGCGCGTGCTTCCGTCTGAATGACTTCCTGGCCCCGCCCCGCCCCTCGCGCCTCCGTGAGGATGGCTTCCTGGCCCCGCCCCGCCCCTCGCGCTTCCGTCTGGATGACTTCCTGGCCTCGACCACCCGCGCGCTGCTCGGAGGGGCGAGTTCCCGTGGCACGGCCACCGCGAGCCTCCGCGGACTGGCCCTTGCGCACGTCGGTGATGATTTCTTCCTGCGCGTCGAGGGGGCCGATACGCGTCTCGGGATGGGGCGGCTCCGGGGGCGCCAGACGCGTCTCCTCCGGGCGGTAGGACGACGGGATGTCCCGCGTCGCGTCCTCATCCTCCTCGGGCGCGATGCGCGTCTCCTCGCTCCGGCCGGGCCCACCGCCCCGCCTCTGTCCGTTCGCCATGGCCACTCCTCGTCCCGCCGAGGATAGCCCGGCCCGCGCCCGTTGGGTCAGCGCACGAGGCGAACCCGCAACGTCCTCGCGTCCGAGCGGCCCCGGTCATCCACCGCCCGTACCACATACGTCCCTGGTTTCGCGTCCCACTGAAGTGGCTCACCCCGCGAGGCCGTGCCCACCAGTTGCTCGTCCACGAACCAGAACACCCGCCGCACGTCCGCGTCCGTCACCGCCGACAGCGGCACCGCGCGCGAGGACTCCGACGACGCCCGCAGGTTGTAGTCCACGCCTTCCTCGGGCGTGGTGATGCGCGGCGCGGTGCCCGTGCTGGCGCTGCGCTCCAGGCCACAGTCCTCGCCCTCCGGAGGCGGCACGCGCCGGGGAAGGCCCGCCTTCTGGAACAGCCGCAGCAGGTCCGACGGCCAGAACTCGAACACCTCCGCGCGGGTGGAGGGCCCCGGTCCACACGCCCTCAGCCCCGAGCGAGCGTCCACCCACACCTCGCGGTGCACGTCACAGGTGTGGATGGGCGAGGTGCCCGGGATGAACCACGTGTCCACCTTGCGCGAGCAGTGCGGCCCCGGCAGCCCCCCGGACAGCGCGCACACGCGCACGCGGCTCACGCCCTCCGGAGGCGTCTGGAGCACGCGGCGCACGTCCGCGTCGCGCGAGCGCACCGAGTCCACCAGCTCGAACATCAGCGGCGCGGCGGCCGTCTGTCCCACGAAGGCCGGGTTGGGCTGCCCGTCGAAGTTCCCCACCCATACCGCCACGACATAGGGCCCCACCACGCCCACGCTCCACGCGTCCCGGAACCCGGTGGACGTCCCCGTCTTCCACGCCACGGGCACCGTGTCGCGCGTCCACTCCGAGCGAAAGGACTGTGAGGGCCGATTCGCCGTGGCCAGGGACTCCAGCACCAGGAAGCTGGCCTCCGGGCTCAGCAGCTTCACGCCCTCTTCCACGGGAGCGTCCACCGTCCAGCGCAGCGGGCGCAGGTGGCCGCCGTGGCCCAGCATCGCGTACAGCTCCACCAGCTCCGCCATGGTGACTTCGGCGGAGCCCAGCGCCAGGGAGAGGCCGTAGTGCTGCTCGTCGCGCAGGCCCGTCACACCGGCCTTGCGCAAGAAGCCATGCAGGCCCGGGGCGCGCAGCTGCTTCGTCAGCGCCACCGCCGGAACGTTGCGGCTGCGCACCAGCGCCTCCACCGCCGGGAGCGGTCCCGCGAACTCCCCGTCGAAGTTCTCCGGGTCATACCCCCGGAAGCCCAGCGGCGAGTCCTTCAACATGGTGCGTGGGTGCAGCAGGCCCTCGTCGAAGGCCAGCCCGTAGATGAACGGCTTGAGCGCGGAGCCCGGCGAGCGCTTCGCGTGCGTGCCATCCACCTGGCCCTCGATGCGCGCGTCGAAGAAGTCCGCCGAGCCCACCGCCGCGCGCACCTCCATCGACCGCCAGTCCACCAGCATCGCCACCGCGTTGCGGATGCCCATGTCGCGCCGGCGCTCCACGTACTGCCGGACGTGGCGCTCCAGCAGTCGTTGCAGGGGCAAATCCAACGTGCTCGTCAGGCTCGCGCCCACGGGGGCCCGCCGCAGCACGCTGCCCACGAAGTGCGGCGCGAGGAAGGGCAGGTCCTCCGGCTGATGCACCGGGAGCGGCTGGGCCAACAGCGGCCGGCGCTCCGTGTCCTCGGGGTGCTCCACCCGCCAGCGCTCGAAGAGGCGCAGCCGCGCGGCCGTCAGCGACCCTGAGTCCCGGCCCGGGTCCCTGCGCGCGGGGCTCTGCGGAATGACGGCCAGGGTGAGCGACTCGCCCAGGGTCAGCCGGGCCACGTCCCGGCCGAAGTACACGAGGCTGGCCGCGCCCACGCCCTCCACGTTGCGGCCATAGGGCGCCAGGTTGAGGTACGCCTCCAGCAGTTCGTCCTTGGACCAGGTGCATTCCAACTGAAGTGCCCGCAGCATCTGCATGACCTTGCCGCCGGGCGTGCGCGACTCGATGCCATAGCGGATGCGCGCCAGCTGCATGGTGAGCGTGGAGCCGCCCATGCGCCGCCCGCCCGTCAGGTACGTGCTCCACACCGCGCGCCCCAGGGCCACGGGGTTGATGCCCGGGTGCGAGCGGAAGTGCTGGTCCTCGTGGAGCAGCGTGGCCTCCACGAGCGTCGCGGGGATGCGCTCCAGCGGCACCCACAGCCGGTACTTCTCGTCGGGGGACAGGGTGAGGCGCAAGAGCCGGCCCTCGTGGTCGAACACCGCCTGCGAGAAGCCCAGCCCCTCGCGCAGCGGCGGCCGGGGCACCGCGACGTACAGCGCCGCGAGCCCCAGCACCACCCCCAGCAGCTTGCGCCACCCCCGTCGAATCACGGCGCCGTCACCGTCACCTGCGACGCCACCGAGCGAGCCTTGACGCTCCGGTCATACATGCCCTCGGCGAAGGCCGGAGGCATCACGAAGCGGCCCGCGTTGGTCGCCTTGATGCGGTAGATGAACTCCGTGACGGTGGTGCCCGCCGTGCCGTAGAGCACCACTCGGTCCTCGCGCACGTCCACGTACTCGGGGCTGAAGCTGGAGCGATCGCTTCCCACCGGCGGCAGCCACCCACCGGCCACGGGCGCGGGCTCCGGCTCCCGGTAGGAGTTGTCCTGCGACTCGTCCTCGGACCCGCCGCCCTCGTAGGACTCGTCCCCTTCGGAGGAGCTGTCACCCTCGCCATATTCGGAGTCGCCCTCCGACTCGGGCTCGGCCTCGGGTTCGGGCTCGGGAGGCGCGGGCCGCTCCAGCACCACCTCGAAGCCTCCTGGCAGCAGGTCGGTGATGGCGATGTGGGACGTGTTGCCCTGCAGCCCGCGAAGCTTGAGGTGCACCTCCACCTCGCCGCCCAGCGGGACGTCTGTCACCACCTTGCCGTCCAGGCTCCTCAGCTCGCGCTGCACCTCCAGCTTCTCGATGATGGGCGCCGTGGGCACCTGCGCGTCGTAGCCCGCCTGCGTCACCTGGAAGAACAGCGGCGCGCTCGCTCCGCTCTTCACCCGGACGGAGGTGGCCTGCTCGGAGAAGGCGACCTTGGGGAAGAGTCCCTCTGGCACCGTCAGCGGACGCAAGGTGTCCGCCACCTTCTCCAGCAGGGCCACGCCCGCGCGCGACGGCGTGCCCTGATCACCCAGCGCCTTCGCGTAGGCCTCCAGGCCGAGGATGGCGTACGCGGAGGACAGCGTGTTGAAGCGCTCCTCTCCGAGCGGCTTCGCCAGCGACACCAGCATCGCCCCGGTGATGCTGGGGAGCCGCTCCGGGAAGTGGCGCGATATCAGGTAGAGCACCTGCGCGTCGTAGACGAGCCCGTCGTAGAGCGCCGCGTAGTCGTTCTCCTGGGGCGCGCCGATGAGCACCTTCTTCATCGCGCGTGTGGCTTCCTTCTCCTGCTTGAGCAGCTTGTACGTGGCGCCGACATACGCCGCCGTCAGGTCCACCGGCCACGTCTCCGCGGCGTTCGCGTCCAGCCACTCGCGCAGGACATTCACCGCCGAGCCCTGCACCTTGCCGTTGCGGGTGAGCACGTACTGCGCATAGGCCACGTTGCGCGCCTGGGTGAGGTCCTGCGGCTCGCGCTCCGCCAGCGTGCCCAGCCACGTGAGGCCCCGGTTCATCATGTCGGCGGGTACCGCGAAGCCGCGCTCCTTCGCCTCGGTGAGGAAGTGCAGCGCGTAGATGCTCGGCAGCACGGGCGCATACGAGTTGGCGGCCCACAAGCCGAAGGCGCCCTCGTCGTTCTGCCGGGTGCGCAGCGTGTGGAGCGCGGCGGCGAAGCTGGCATCGGCCACCTGCGGCCCCTGGCCCAAGAGCTCGCGGCGTCCCTTCAACGTCACCGCCGGGAAGGCGCGGCTGACGAGCTGCTCGGTGCAACCGTAGGGATACTTCTCCAGGTACGCGGACAGGCCGCGCGCCAGGCCCAGCGGCATGGGGGACGCGCTCACCTCCAGCGTGCGGAAGGCGCCGTGCATCTTCCGGGGCACCGCGAGGTCCGCCTCGCCGTCCTTCACGTAGCCGCCCTTCACGGACGTCAGGTAGGGCACAGCCGGACGGACGCTCAGGTCCACGGACTGCCGCCCCTTCTCCTTGCCCAGCGACGAGGTGAAGGTCAGCGTCCCCGAGCCGAGGACGGACTTCGCGCGCACCCGGAACGTGGTGCTCCCCTCTCGGCCCTCATCGATTTTCAGCGTGCGCCGGGCCTCGTCCAGCACCTCCAGGTGCTCGGAGGTCTTCAGCTCCAGCGTCACCTCGCTCCCCTTGCCCGCGCCCTCCACGCTGTTGGCCACCGCCACGCCCACGTTGAACTCGTCCCCGGGGGCGACGAAGGTGGGCACGCTGGGGGTGATGACGAAGGGGCCCCGGATGACGGCGCGGCGCGTGGAAGCACCCACGGACTCCTGGCCCACGGCGACCGCCATCACCCGCAGCTCCCCGTTGAAGCTGTCCGGCACGGGGTAGACGAGCTCGCGCTCCGTCTCGTCGATGTCGACGACGCCGGACCAGTACGCCACCGGCTTGTCCCGCTTGCGCTTGAAGGGGTTGAGGTTCTTGCCGATGGCCGCCATGCCCTCGTCGTCGCCGCCCATGGAGGACACGGCCTTCGACACGGAGAACTCTGGCAGGAGCAGGTCCAGAATCTGACCCGTGCGCACCTCCAGCGCGCGCTTCTTGAAGAAGTGCGCCAGCGGGTCCGGCGTCGAATAGCTCGCCACCTGGAGGATGCCCTCGTCCACCGCGTACACGACGGCGCGGCCCGGCCGGTTGCCCTTGTAGCGGATGCGGTACGGCTCTCCCGGACGCCCCTTCTCCGCGCTGGTCAGCGTCACCTGCAGGACGCGGCTGTCCTTGCTCACGGAGAACGGCACCACGCCGTAGCTCAGCGGACTCATGAAGATTTCCTGCGAGTCCATGGCGCGCACGAAGGTGACGTTGACGTACCCGTTGCCCTCCAGACCCGGCGGGAGGCGAATCTTCTGCACGGTGCTGGTGGCGTCCGCCTTGAACCAGGCCCAGGCGTGGACGCGCTCGCGCTCCAGGGTGATGAGGCCCGCGCCGGTGTACGGCGCCTTGATGTTCAGCTCGATTTCATCCCCCGGCGCGTAGTCCTGACGGGAGAGCTTCACCTCCAGCTCCGCGTTCTTCTCCAGCGTGCGCGTGAGGTTGGCGTGCCCCGCCACCGTGTAGTCCACGCGGCTGAGCTCCGTGCCCTCCCCGTCCTTCACCACCACCACGAAGTCGCCCGGCTGCTCCGTGGACAGCGCGTACTTGAAGCCGGCCTCGCCGATGGTCAGCTCCCGCGTGCGCAGCACGGTGTCGCGCCGCGCGGACTGGTAGGCGTACGTGCCATTGGGCTGCTGCGTGAGGACGGACACCCAGCGCCGCTCGACGAGCTCCGCCTTGAGCCCCTGCACGGCCTTCTTCTTCAGCGTCGGGTCCACCGCGATGAAGTCCACCGAGCGCGCCGAACCCTGGCTCAGGTACGTCAGCCCACCATCCGGCTTGAAGCCGACGAGGTACGGCAGGGGTGACACCAGCACGGAAGCCTCCGAGGACACGCCTCGCCCGCCCTCGGCCTCATAGCCCTCCGCGAGCAGCGACACACGCCACGTGGCCTTCTCGAACTTCTCCAGGCCCAGCTCCAGCTCCACCTCGCCCTCGTCGTTGGTGGTGGAGTCCTCCAGGCGCTCGCTGAAGCTGCGCGTCGCCATCATCGGGTCATGGAAGGTGTAGCCCGGGTACTGACGGAAGCCGGGATACGCAGGGCTGAAAGACAGCTCCGCGGACACTCGCCGGTCCGCCGCGGCGATGCCGAAGAGGTTCTTCAGTGTCACCCGGCCCTTGAGCCCCTGGGGCGGCACCCAGCCTTCGAGCCGGTCGGTTTCGAAGCGCGTGGTGATGCGCATCCGGTCCGGGAGGAACTCCTCCACGCGCACCTGCGTCGAGCCGAGCAGGCTGCCTCGCAGCCCGTCCTTCACCACGTACAGGTTCACCGCGTAGTGGCCCGTGGGAGACGTCTCCTCCGTCGTGTACTGGAGCGACTCCAGTCCGGTGGCGGAGAGGGAGAGCTTCTGCTTGTGCACCTCCAGGCCGCGAGGGTCCGTGACGGAGGCCTCCAGCGGCACGCCCGTGGGCGGCTGGCTCCAATCGGAGGGCTTCACCACCATGGCGACGTGGAAGGTGTCGCCGGGTCGGTACAGGCCCCGGTCCGAGAAGAGGAAGGCCGTCAGGCGCTCCGGCGTGGTGCCGCTCGTCATGCCGCCCACGTCGAAGCGGCTGAAGTTGAGCTGCCGGTCCGAGCGATTGAAGGGCAGGAAGGCGAAGTCCTCGCCCTTGCGCGCCAGATAGGCGATGGGCGTCTGCTCGCGCGTGAAGTCGGTCAGCTTGGGGAAGGCCACGTGGCCGTCCGCATCGGTGGTCGCGCTGAGCACCGGCAGGCCGTTCTTGCCCAGCACGCTCACCGTGACGCCTTCGGCGGGGAGCCCCGCGCCGAGCGACTGCACGAAGAGGTCATGCGAGCCATCCGCGCTGTCCTTCACCACCAGACCCAGGTCCGTCACCAGCAGGAGCCGTGAGTCCTCCTTGCCCGTCGTCCGATTGTGCGCGGCGTCCCAGCTCTGCACCTTGAAGAAGAACAGGCCCCGCCGGGCCGAAGGGTTGTTCGCGGGGGTGAGGTACTCCGTCAAATCGAACGCGGCGTACTGCGCCTTGCCCCGGCCCACGCCTTCCAGCGGGCGCACCACGGAGAAGCTCTCGGTGATGTTCTGCTCGTCGAAGCGGTAGTTGCTGAAGCTGGGGTGCGCGAAGCGGCCCTCTGTCTGACTCACCAGGTGGTTGAGCTGGTCCGGCAGCACGCGGCCCAACTGGAAGCGCAACGCCTGGACGTCGCGTGAGAGGACGGTGACCTTCTTCTCACCCGCGAGGCTGAGCAGCGCGCCCTCGTGGAGGATGCTCACCTCCTCGGGGAAGCGCGGCACGGACTCGGTGCTGTTGAACTCCTCGGCCAGCACGTAGCCGCCGGCGGAGCGGGTGCCCTTCTTGAGCCGGATGTAGAGGTAGCGGCCTACGTCCGCGCGGATGCGGAAGCTGTGCAGCGTGGCGTGCTCCTTGTCCGCGGGCACCGGGTCCAGCGCCAGCTTCTCCGCCTTCGCGAGCAGCTCGTCGCCGATGAGCCGCGCATCGCTCCAGGAATGGTTGGTGCGCGCGGCCTCGTCCGCGGTGGCCGGCCTGTCCTTGGGCAGCACCCAGACCTGGAGGTTCTTTCGCAGCTCCTCCTCGGTGACGCCCGTCGTCAGATTGACGATGAGCACCTGCTCGGGCTCGTAGCGGTCATTGCGCACGAGCGACACGTTGGTGCCCGACACGCGGAAGTAGCTGAACATGCCGGGGATGGTGACCTGCCGCTCCTGTATCCCTTCGGTCCCCTTGCCGCCTCGCGCGGCCTGGACGCCGGACGCCATCCGCAACACCATGGTGGCCTCCTTGTCGGGGATGGGGATGAGGTCCGACTGGAGGTAGGCCTGTCCCTTCAGCTTGTCGTAGGTGACGTTGAACTTGTGCTCTTGGGGACGTGAGCCCAGCAGCCCTTCCTTGGGCACGTCGAAGCGCAGCGAGAGGTTGCGCACGAGCGAAGCCGGGTCCACCGGATGCGAGAAGGCCACCGTGGCCACCACGCGCTTCTCCTTCGGATTGCGCGGGTCCTCGTAGAACTCCATGCTGTTGATGGACGCGGTGAAGGGCTCCGAGCGGAACAGCGTCTCGTAGGACTCGAGCAGGATGTGCTCGGGGAAGAGCGAGCGGTCCAGCGTGACGCGATACTCCTGCCCCACGCCCCAGTCGGCACCCGGAACGAAGGAGAGCGTCCGGTCATTCGACCAGCGCCACGTTCCAGGATGCTCGGGCTTGAGGGTGATGCCCGCCGTCACCGGCTTGCCGATGGCTTCCAGCGGGGCCACCGAGCCGGTGAACCGCACGTGCACCGAGTCCCACCGAGGCGTGCCGTCGTCGAGAGGCGTCAACGAGGGAGACGTGGCGCTGAGCGAGTAGCGCACCGGCTGAGGCCGGCTCTGATACCAGCGATAGCCGGCATCCGCCGCGACGACGAGCAGCCCCAGGGCGACGACCGACAGCGCGATGCGCTTGGGATTGCGGCGGACCCAGCCGAACACGGCGCGCGCGAAACGGGCGAGGGCGTGGCCCAGCACGGCGGCCCAGGTGGGAGGCGTCCAGCGAAGCTCACCGAAGATGCGGCGAGCGAGCCGAGGTCTCGGCGGGGTGGGTTCGGATTCGTTTGAGGACATGGGGTGTCGTGCGGCGGCGGGAGCCAGCTCAGCGAGAGAGCAAGCACGGGGCCAGCGCGGCGCGATGTAAGCACGGCGGCCGGGTGAAACTGAAACAGGGGGGCTGTGTACCGAGGACCGCGCGTCCCGTGCGCGAGGAGCCGCGAGTCACCACCCACGCGCGGCTGGCTGACCGCTCACCCGAGACGAAAATGACTCAGGAGGGAGGGCGTCGGGGTGAGGTGCGCCGGGCCCGCGGCGTCAGTACGAAGGCGAGCCACTTGACGGCGAGCCACTTGACCAGGGCAGCTCGAACCAGCGGCGCTTCTCATGGCCTGCGGGGCTTGCCGGCTGGGATTGCGGTGGGTTGTAGGACGGGCTGCCCCAGTCCGGAAAGTCGACGACCATCACCTCACTGCCTCCTCGGTGCGGCATGAGCCGAATCAGGCCCACCAGCAAGGCCGTCAAGGCCAGTATGGCGAAGACCCAACGCGGGTTGCTCCATTGCGAGGACCCGCGAGTGACCTCTGTCTCCTCATGAGCGGTGACCACCTCGAGTGGGGGCTGAGCACGCTCCTCGGCCTTCTCGACAGTGACGGGTACGGCCACGGCCGCCGAGGCTTCGACGGTGGACTCCACGGGCGGATGCGCACCGCTCCGCTCCCGCCCTTCACCTGACGCCTTCGCTCCCTCGTCCGAGGAGGCCGAAACGACTGGCGTGGAGGGCTCGACCGTCAGTGCCTCGACCGACGCCCGCAGCGCGGAGAGCGCCTCCACCGCCGAGGAGAACCGCGCCGAGCGCTTCGGCGCGAGCAGCCTGCTCAAGAAGACGCGGAGCGGCTCGGAGACCTGGAGGTGCTGCTCGAACGACAGCACCAGTCCCTCGTCGACGAGGTCCGCGGGCTCGCGTCCACTGAGCCCATGGACCAGCGTCGCGCCCAGCGCGTAGAGGTCGCAGGAGGGCTCCACCGTGCCACCGAGCTGCTCGGGCGGCATGTACCCGAACGTCCCCACCAGCGTGGACCCATGTGTCACATCGCGCGACAGGTGACGGGCCGCGCCGAAGTCCACCAGCGCCGCGCGTCCATCCGGCCGGAGGATGAGATTCGCCGGCTTCACGTCACGGTGCACCAGCGCGGGCGTGCGCCGATGCAGCGCCGAGAGCGTATGAAGCACCTGCTCCGCCAGCGTCCACGCCTCCGCCTCGTCCAGCCGGCGGCGAGAGATGCGCTCGAGCAGCGTCTCCCCTTCGAGCAGCTCCTGCGCGAGATAGAGGCGCGTCCCCACCCCGCTGCCCTCCTTGAAGCTCGCGACGAAGCGCGGGATGTCCGGGTGCTCCAGCGAGCGCAGCACCGTGGCCTCCCGCTCGAAGGCGTCGAGTTGCTCCACCCCGGGCACCAACGCGAACAGCAGCTCCTTCAGAGCGACACGCGCCCCCTGCCCATCCACCGCCAGGTACACGCGACCATGCGGAGACTGCGAGACGAGCCGCAGGACGCGATATCCGCCCGGCGCCACGGCCGCGCCGCAATGGGCGCAACGAGCACCTTCCAGCATGGCGTCACACACCACACACGCCGCGCCCGCGTCCTCTTCACGAAGCCCTGACTGAGACCGGACACGCTCCACGCCGCACCTCCCGCAAGGGCCCCAGTCTACGGAGCCCTCCGGGGCGAATGCGAACCATGGGCCAACCGAATCCCGCTACGTCCGGCTGTACACGTCCGGGTCATGCCGCTCCATGAACCGGTCCGGGCTCTTCAGGGGCGTGAAGCCATACTGGGCATACAGTCCGTGGGCGTCCCGAGTGGCCAGCAGGAAGCGCCGCAGCCCCTGGAGGTCCGGATGGGCGAAGACGACCTCCATCAGCCACTTGCCCAGGCCATTGCCCTGCTGCGTCTCCAGGATGAACACGTCACAGAGATAGGCGAACGACATCCGGTCCGTGACGACGCGCGCGTAGCCCACCTGCGCGCCGTCCGCGCCATACAGGCCGAAGACCATCGAGTGACGAATCCCCTTCTCCACCAGCGCGCGCGAAATACCCGGGCTCCAGTACGAGCGCGTCAGGTAGCCATGCACCACGTCCACGTCGAGGCGGGCGGAGTCGTCGGAGATGACGAAACCGTCCTGGCGATGAACCACATACACACCGGACACGGCGGGAGACACCGCTTGCTGGGTCATGCGAAACATGTTTCCCAGCCCGAAGCCGCCACGCAAGCCCGGAATGCGGAACGCCGGGCTCAGCGCTTCGTCGCGCCCGCTTCCCGGGCCTCCACGACCTTCACCCAGTCGGGCTTCACCGGTGTCGGGCGGTAGTCCTTGTCCAGCCGGACCTCCTTGCCCATTTCAATCGTCCAGCACTCCAGCTCACGCAGCCACAGCTCGTGCAGGTGCGCGCGCGCCCGCTCCGGCTCCATGAAGACATACGCCACGCGCGTCAGCGGCTGCCCGGGCCCCACCGCGCCGTCCAGACGCAGCGAGCACGCGTCCAGCATCTCGCTGGCGGACACGTCGCGGCCGTGGATGACCATGCGCAGTAGCTTGTCCTTCGGCTCATAGAAGCCGTCGAACGTGTGTTTGCGCTTGTACCCGGACCGGATGATGCCGCCCTCCGCGTTGGCTCCCATGCGCGCATGGCCCGGCTTCGCCTCCGCGAGCGCCGTGGCGGAGTCCGCCTCCAGGTCATGGAACTGGACCAGGGAGACGTCGTCCGGCCCCTTCAACAGGCGCCACGGTCCGAACTCCAGCCACCGGCGCGACACCAGCCGCGCGTGGCCCTGGCCGCGGAACGCACAGCCCCAGCCGTGCGGGTAGTGCAGGTCATCCAGGATGGGCGCGGCGTACGCCTTGCCGTCGACCTTCCAGTCCGAAAACAGGCTGGCGAACGACGCCAGGAAGAAGGGCAGCGGCGCCAGCTCCGCGAGCACCTGCCGCGCGTCCCTCTCATGCGACCCCGCGACGAGGGCCACGGGGGACTCGACGAGGAGGAAGTTCCAGGAGTCGCCCGCCCAGACGGCCTTCGCGCGCCGCCGGGCATTCAGCATGCGCGTCTCCAGCCAGTCCGCGCCGGGCGACTGGTCCGTGAAGTCCACCGAGAGCGCGCTCGGGGACGTCTTCGGAAGGAGTCGGCTGACCATGGCCCGCACCAGGACTGGCAGGTCAGGACCCGACAGCCCCAGCTTCATCTCCGTCTCCGTCACCCCGCGACCTCCTGGCCCCCGCTACCTCGTGATGCCGAGGGTCTTCTCGAGCTCCGCCTGACTCTGGTTGAGGATACCCCGGTTGTTGGCATCAATCATCAGCGACGTCCCGTCGGCCTTGAAGACCTCCACCTTGAGGTACTGGCCGCCGGAGCCGTCGAACATGTCGTGCAGGAACTTGGAGTTGGCCACCACGCCCCGGGGGTCCACGAAGGTCTCCACCACCTGCTCGATGGGCGTGTCCGTCCCGTCGAGCGTCTTGCCGTAGAGCTTGACCAGGTCCATCAACTGCTCCTGCTCGCGCTCACCGAACTTCGTGGAGACGTTCTTCAGCTCGCGCACCGTGCCCGGCTCCAGCACGTCGATGCGGCGGTTGGCCGTGAAGCTGACGCCGAGGTCGGCCGCGGCCTGCTTGCTGACGGTGACCTCCGTGGCGCCGTGGCGGGTGCTCTCGAAGGTGGACTGGTACCAGCGCTGGGCGAGCGCGCCCTTGTCCGCGGGCCCCAGCTCCCGGGTGATGCGCAGCATCTCCGTGTGGCTTGCGGCCACCAGCGCCTGCTCGGGACTCTGGGTGACCTTGAGCGCCTCCGCGTAGGCGGGCGTGGCGCGCAGGCGGGCCGGGTCCGTCATCCGCGTGAGGAGCTGGTCGGTGTACTTGTCCTTCAGCTCGTGGCGCACGGTGCCGAACGACAGGCCCCCGGGCGACTCGCGCAGCAGATTGACCAGCTCCTGCTTGTCCTTGATGAGCCCCTCGGCCTCCAGCGACTTCACCCAGGCGCCGAACGGCGACTTCGGGTTGTTGCCGCCCAGGGCGTCGAACGCCTCCTGGCGCGTGACGTTGGCGGGGAACTTGGGCTCGATGTAGCCGGTGGGCGCATCGGTGAACTCCCCGAAGATGCCCTCGGCCTCCTTGCCGGACGGCTCGTACAGCTTCCGGGGCCCGCTCTCCACCGAGTTGCGCTGCAGGTAGAGCTGGCCGTTCTCGTTCTCCACCCAGAAGTGGTCCTTCGGCAGCCCCTCGGCCTCCGTCGTGGGATAGCCGCGATTGAGCGCCTCCGTCTTCCCCTTGCTGAGCTGCTCCGCCGCGACGTAGCCGCGCGCCGGGGCCAGTGAGCCCACCTGCGCGGCGTGGGTGTCGAGCTGCGCGCGCAGGTCCGCGATTTCGCGCTCCATCACCTCGCGCTGCGCCGCCGTGGGCACCTCGCCGCCGCCGTTGAGCTTCTGCAGCCGCGTGTCGATGCGCTGCTGCACTCCCTCCAGGTCCTTGATGATGGCGTTGAGCTTCTTCACCTCGAGCTGGGACTCGAAGCCCTGGGTGCCGTAGCCCGGCTGCCCCGTGAGCGCCTGATTCACCCGGTCCTTGAGCTGACGGACCTGACCCAGCGGCCCCTCGTACTTCTGGAGTGTGCGGGCCGTCTCCATGTGCGCCTGGATTTGCGCGGGCGTGGCGTCCGGCCCCGCCTCGATTCGCACCCGCCCGTCGCCGTAGCGCACGTGCACGGTGCCGCCGTCCAGCGCCGGGTTCGTCAGCACCGGCACCTCGCGCGGAGCCGTCAGGCGGGCGGCGCCCTGCATCACGCCGTCCATGGCCACGCCGCCGCCGGCGCCGAACACGGTGCCCACCGTGCCGTCCACCACCGCGCGCTGGCCCACCTGCTGGAGGCCCGGCAGCAGGCCGTTCTTCCACGTCTCGCTCTGGAGGGACTGGTCTGTCGCGCCGCCCAGCGCACCGCCGACGCCGCCCTCCCACGCGCCCTGGATGGCCGTGCTGCGCAGCCGCTGGCCCACCGTCTGCTTCGCGACCTGTTCGACGGTCTCCGTGGCCGCCGTGGCGCCCGCGCCGCCCAGGCCCTTGGGCAGGGGGATGACGGCGGTGCCGCCCTCCACGGCGCCCACCACCGCCTGCTGGGCGACCCCGTCCATGCCCAGCGAGTCGCCCTTGAAGTACGCCTGCGTCGCCACGCGCGTCGTGGCGCCCAGCGCCGCGTAGCCCGCGATGGCCAGCGGCGTCGCCGCGCCACCGGTGGCCACCACCGCCGCCGTCGTCACCACCGCGACGGCCGCCGTGGCCGCCATGTCCGCGGTGCTGTCCTTCGTCTCCTGCAGGTCCTTCACGTCGTCCGTGGCGTACGTGGTGCGCCGCTGCGCCGCGGACGTGTCGCCCGTGGCGATGGCCGTCTCCGCCGCCGTCAGGTTGCGCTCCAGGCGCTCCGAGTCCGACTCGCCCTTGGTGACGTTCTGGATGGTGTCGATGATGCCCAGACCGCCGCTCTGCTCGAACTGCTGCTGCGCCCGCAGGCGGTCCACTTGCTGCTTCGCCGCATCCGGCGCCTTGGGGTCGATGGCCCCCAGGTCATACATCTGGTCGACAATCTCGAACTTGTCGCGCCCGCCCAGCTCCGACGTCAGGTCCGAGCGCAGGTCCCGCTTGTAGAGGTCGCGGTACGCGGCGGTGATGTCATTGATTTGCGCCTTGGACTTGTTGCCCAGCACCTCGCGCAGCGCCGCCTCGTCCGTGCCCACGCCGTCCATGGCCCGGTGGAGCTGCTCGGCCGCCGCCTGCGCCTGGCCGAGCTTGTCATCGGCCGCGGGAGGGTTGAGGTATCGCAGGCCCACCTGCGTGTCCGCGCCGCCCCAGCCCCGGACCTCGGACTCCAGCGAGCGGCCCGTCTGCTTCTGGAACTCCGCCTTGAGGGCGGACATGTCCTCCGGCTTGGTGTTCTTCAGCACGTCGAGGATGGCGCTCTCGTCCGCGCCGAACCAGCCCTGCGTCGCGCTGTTGATTTGCGCGGCGCTGGCGGCGGCCGGGTTGTCCTCCATCAGCCCTCGGGCGCGGGTGTACTCCTCCTTCGACAGCTTCTTCTGAAGCTCCGCCTGGAGCGCCGCGTCCGCGAGCAGGACCTTCTTCTGCTCCGGGGGCAGGTTCTTCAGCGTGTCGAAGACCTTGTCGCTGTCCGCGCCGAAGAAGCCCTGGAGCGCGTCATGCACCTTGGAGCGCGCCGCGCCCGCCTCCAGTTGCGTCACCTGCTCCGGCGTGGTGGCGCGGGTGGTGTCCAGCAGGCTGTTGAGCTGCGTGCGCTGGGCGTCATCCAGGCGCGGGCTCAGCGCCTGCTTCATGAACTCCTCGGGCGTGGAGGCCCGGATGTTCGGATGGTCCTTGCCGTACATCTGCTGGAAGGAGCGGGCAATGGACTGACGCTCCGCGGGCGTGGCGTCGCGCAGCGTGTTGACGATGGCGTCCTTGTCCCCGAAGAAGCCCGTCTGCTCCTGGATGGCCGCCGCGCCCGCGTTGCCCTTGTTGCCGGACAGGATGTTGTTGACGCGGGTGAGCTCGTCACCGCTCAGCTCGTCGCGCAGGACCAGGTCCAGGTGTTCCTTGTAGTGCTCCCGGAAGGACTGGCGGATGAGCGCGATGTCCCCCGGCGTGCGCTTGTCCAACGTCTTGAAGATGGCGGCCTCGTCCGTGCCCCAGCCGGTGAGGCCGCCCTTCGTCGCGCGGTACAGCTCCGTGGCGTCCTTGGCCGCCTGCTCGCGGGTGTAGCCCGGCGTGACGCCCGGAGGGCCCGCGGGCGTCTGCCGTTGCGCCGGAACCTGGGTGGTATTGGCCGGAACGAAGGAGCTGGCGTTGGTGGCCCGGTTGCCCGCATTGCGGGCCGACGTCGCGGCCTGCTGGGCGAACGTGGTGGCCTGCTTCACGGCCTGCTCCGCGCGGGTCAGCTCGGCCTTGGGCGCGTTCTTCTTCTTCGCCTCCGCGAGCGCCGCCTGCGCCTGCCTCAGCGCTTCCTGCGCCTGTTTGGCCGCGGCTTCCGCGCGGGCCTGCGCCTGGGCTGCCTGCGCGGCTTGGGCCCGGGCCGCTTCCGCCGCCGCACGGGCCGCTGCTTCCGCCGCGAGCTGCGCCGCGCGAGCGGCACGCTCGGCTTCCGCCGCCGCGCTCGAAGCGCCTGAATCCCCTGTACCCGTGGCTCGAGTGGAACCGCCCTCGTTGACTCGCATGCCCCCGACTCCGCGAAAGTCCGCCACGGCGGACATGGACCTACACGAGTCCAGCCCGCAATGCGGGTCCACTCGTCACTCGAAAGAGATTATCCGAGATTCGATGCGAGGAGTTGTGTGAGGCAGGAAGGCGGGTCGCCAAAGCAAGACGTCCCACGTCCCCTTCAGCGGTCCTTCTCCTCCAGGCGCACCTTCACGTCGGTGATGACCTTGAGTCGGCGGGGCGGGTCTTCCTTCTCCGAGGACAGGTCTGCCTGGACGCGCATTTCCATCTCACTGCTCGCGGGCCAGAGTCTGTCCAAGCGGAAGACGGTCTCCCCCCTGGTCTGTGAGCGGATCATCATCCGCTCGGAGCTGTCCGAGCGCGTCTGGTATTCGGCCGGCACGGGCTGGTTCTTCGACGTCTGCTGGATGAGGAAGCGCGTCCCCGCCCGGCTTCCCTCCAATGAAAAGAGTTCGAAGCTGCCGGTGCCCTGCGTCCCCACGGGGCCGCTGCCATACAGCGGCTGATCCCACCGCGCGCCCAGGCCAATGGCTTCCTGGGGGAAGGGGTTGCCCACGAACTGGAGCGCCTTGGCCAGGTCTTGCAGCTCCCTGCGGCGCTGGGGCTCCAGGTGGGCGGGCAGCTTCAGGTCCAGGGTGTTGCCCCGCCGTCCGGACAGGCCGGCACCGGTGAGGCCCGGGAGGAACGCCAGGCTCTTGCGGACTTCGTCCACGTGCTGCTCGGACGTGCCGGGGTGGACGAGCAGGTCCACCGCGTCGAGCGTGAAGTCATAGCGCGTGTCCCCCTCCGGGGAGACCGACTGGACGTGGATGATGAAGGTCATCCGCGTGGAGGGCGCTGGCGGCGCGCGCCGCGTCGTGCCGCCCGTCTCCACCGTGACGGACGAGGCGTGGATGGCGGAGACGACCTGCTTCGACCCGGGTGCGGGCTTGAGGAGCAACTGCCTGCGCGGCTCACGGCCCTGCGTGACGAGGAGCATGGCCGTGACGCTAGCCCGGCCCCTTCGCCCGAGCCAAGCCGGCGCGAGCGCAATCACAAGCAACAATTCCACGAACACTTCATTCCCCCATCAACGACTGTCGTTCAATTTCTCTCCCTCCTTGAGAAAACGAGCCAATCATTATCACCCCACCGGGTGCGGACCCACCCTGCCTGAAGACTCAGAATTAACAGTGTTCCATCGATTTTATCTTTTGGTTGAGTAATCCGTGGATTCATCTTTTTGAACACTCTACAAGGCGCCGGTCACAACGAGGGGCACCCATGGCCAAGGCGCGAGACAAACATCCTTTTGTATTGCCAGAGTTCTATGTCCCCTGGCCCGCGCGCCTGAATCCAAACCTCGAAGCAGCCCGGGTGCACTCCAAGGCGTGGGCGCGCGAATTGGGAATCATCGGCGCGCCCAAGGACGGCAGCGCTCCGGAAATCTGGAGCGAGAAGAAGTTCGACGCGATGGACTACGCGCTCTTGTGCGCCTACACCCATCCGGAGGCGCCGAGCCCGGAGCTGGACCTCATCACGGACTGGTACGTCTGGGTCTTCTACTTCGACGACCACTTCCTCGAAATCTACAAGCGTCCGCAGGACCGCGAGGGCTCCAAGGCGTACCTGGACCGGCTTCCCCAGTTCATGCCGGTGGACCTGTCCACGCCCATGCCCAAGCCCACCAACCCGGTGGAGGCGGGCCTGGCCGACTTGTGGATGCGCACGGTGCCCACCAAGTCGGTGGAGTGGCGCAAGCGCTTCTTCGAGAGCACCAAGGCGCTCCTGGACGAGTCCACGTGGGAGCTGGACAACATCAGTGAGCACCGGGTCTCCAACCCGATTGAGTACATCGAGATGCGCCGCAAGGTGGGCGGGGCGCCCTGGTCCGCGGACCTGGTGGAGCACGCCGTGTTCGCGGAAGTCCCGGACCGCATCGCCGCCAGCCGGGCGATGCTCGTGCTGAAGCACTCGTTCGCGGACGCGGTCCACCTGCGCAACGACTTGTTCTCCTACGAGCGGGAGATTCTGGAGGAAGGCGAGCTGTCCAACGGCGTGCTCGTCATGGAGCGCTTCCTGGACATCGACCCGCAGGCGGCGGCCAACCTGGTCAACGACGTGCTCACGTCGCGGCTCCAGCAGTTCGAGAACACGGCGGTGACGGAGCTGCCCTCGCTCTTCGCGGAGCAAGGCCTCAACCCGGTGGAGCAGGCCAATGTCCTCGTCTACATCCGAGGGCTCCAGGACTGGCAGTCCGGCGGCCACGAGTGGCACCTGCGCTCCAGCCGCTACATGAAGCCCGTCTCGGGCCCCGGCGCCGAGCTGAACCTCCCCTTCCCGGGCCTGCGCACGTCCGCGCTGCGCATCCCCCTGTCGCCCGGCGCGCTGGGCCTCAAGCGATTCAAGAGCTTTGCCCATGTGCCCTACCAGCCGGTGGGCCACCTGGTGCCACCGAAGTTCTACATGCCGTACACCACGGGGCTCAGCCCCCACCTGGACGGCTCGCGCAAGGACTCCAAGGCGTGGGCGCGGCGCATGGGCATGCTGGACGCGCTGCCCGGTCTGCCCGGCGTGTACATCTGGGATGACCACAAGTTCGACGTCGCGGACGTGGCGCTGTGCGGCGCGCTCATCCATCCGGACGCCTCCGTCGCCGAGCTGAACCTGACCGCGGGCTGGCTCGTCTGGGGCACCTACGCGGACGACTACTTCCCGGCCTTCTACGGCTACACCAAGGACATGGCCGGGGCGAAGCTCTTCAACGCCCGGCTGACGGCGTTCATGCCGGATGACCCGGCCACCAGCACGGCGGTCGCGACGAACCCGGTGGAGCGGGGCCTCGCCGACCTGTGGGCGCGCACCGCGGCCAACCTGACGCCGAACGCGCGTAACCTGTTCCGCAAGGCCATCCAGGACATGACGGAGAGCTGGCTGTGGGAGCTGGCCAATCAGATACAGAACCGCGTCCCGGACCCGGTCGACTATGTGGAGATGCGCCGCAAGACGTTCGGCTCGGACCTGACCATGAGCCTGTCGCGGCTGGCCCACGGCGACGCGATTCCGGCGGAGATCTTCCACACCCGGCCCATCCGCTCGCTGGAGAACTCGGCGGCCGACTACGCCTGCCTCACCAACGACGTCTTCTCCTATCAGAAGGAGATTGAGTACGAGGGCGAGCTGAACAACGGCGTCCTCGTCGTCCAGCGCTTCCTGGACCTGGCGCCCACCCAGGCAGTGGAGGTCGTCAATGACTTGATGACCGCGCGGATGGAGCAGTTCCAGCACACCGTCGCCACCGAGCTGCCGTCACTCATCCGCAACTTCAACCTGGACGCGCGGGCTCAGGAGAAGCTCAACCTGTACGTCGTGAAGCTCCAGAACTGGATGGCCGGCGTGCTCATCTGGCACCAGACGGTGGACCGGTACAAGGAGTTCGAGCTGAAGGGCAGCCGCAAGCCCATGCCTCACGTGCACGGTCCCACGGGGCTGGGCACCTCCGCGGCCCGAATCGCCTCGATGTTCAGCGCCCTCCGCCAGTCCTGACTCATTCGTAATCCCAACCTTTTCCCAGTCTCCCCACCTCTGAAAGACAAGGTGCCCTCATGGCGAACTCGATGAAGCCCGGCAACGAAGCAGAGAACCAGCTGTTGAGCCTCGGGACGGCGGCGGCGCGGCAGCTCGCGACGACGACCAAGTCCGTTCCGCAGATGCAGGGCATCTCCTCCCGGTGGCTGCTCAAGCTGCTGCCGTGGGTGCAGGTGTCCGGTGGCGTGTACCGCGTCAATCGCCGCATGACGTACGCGGTGGGCGATGGCCGCGTGACGTTCACCACGGCCGGCGCCAAGGTCCAGGTCATCCCCCAGGAGCTGTGTGAGCTGCCCCTGCTGCGCGGGTTCGACGACGTGGAAGTGCTGCAGGCCCTGGCCAACCGCTTCGAGCAGAAGGAGTTCAAGGCGGGCGAGGTCATCACCGCCAAGGGCCAGGAGGCGGACTCCATCTGCCTCATCGCCCACGGCAAGGTGAACCAGATTGGCGCCGGCAAGTACGGCGACGAGACGGTGATTGGCGTGCTCGCCGACGGCGACCACTACAGCTTCCAGGCGCTGCTGGAGTCGCAGGACTTCTGGACCTTCACGGCGAAGGCCGTCACGGCGTGCACCGTGCTGATGCTCCAGCAGTCCGCGTTCGAGGCGGTGGTCGCCCAGGCGCCCTCGCTCCAGAAGCACATCGAGCAGTTCAAGGCGCGCTCGAAGAAGAAGCAGGACACGTCGGGCCAGGCCGCCATCGAGCTGGCCGCGGGCCACACGGGCGAGCCGGTGCTGCCGGGCACGTACGTGGACTACGAGACGTCCCCGCGCGAGTACGAGCTGAGCGTCGCGCAGACGGTGCTCCAGATTCACAGCCGCGTCGCGGACCTCTTCAACGAGCCGATGAACCAGACGGAGCAGCAGCTGCGTCTGACGGTGGAGGCCCTGAAGGAGCGCAAGGAGCACGAGCTCATCAACAACCGCGACTTCGGCCTGCTGCACAACGCCGACCTGAAGCAGCGCATCCACACCCGCTCCGGCCCTCCGACGCCGGACGACATGGACGAGCTGCTCTCCACCGTGTGGAAGGACCCGTCGTTCTTCCTGGCGCACCCGCGCGCCATCGCCGCCTTCGGCCAGGAGTGCAACCGCCGGGGCATCTACCCCACGAGCGTGGAGCTCAACGGCAACATGGTGCCCGCCTGGCGCGGCATCCCCATCTTCCCGTGCAACAAGATTCCCGTCTCCGACTCCCGCACCAGCTCCATCCTGCTGATGCGCGCGGGTGAGAAGAACCAGGGCGTCGTCGGTCTGCACCAGGCCGGCATCCCGGACGAAATCGAGCCCAGCCTCTCTGTCCGCTTCATGGGCATCAACGAGAAGGCCATCATCAACTACCTGGTCAGCGCGTACTTCTCCGCCGCCGTCCTCATCCCGGACGCGCTGGGCATCTTGGAGAGCGTCGAGATTGGCCGCTCGGAGTAACGAAAGCCCGACGCCATGACGAACCCAAACAATCCAGGCGGCGGAATGGACTCGCAGTTGACGAGCTTGAGCACGGCGGGTGCTCGGCAGCTCGCGACGACGACCAAGACCGTACCGCAGATGCAGGGCATCACCCCCCGGTGGCTGTTGCGCATGCTGCCGTGGGTGGAGGTGACGGGCGGCACGTACCGCGTCAACCGTCGCCTGAGCTACTCGGTGGGAGACGACCGGCTCAACTTCGGCAACGTGGGCGCCCGGGTGGAAGTGCCCGCCCAGGAGCTGCACAAGCTGCCGCTGCTGCGCGGCTTCGAGGGTGACAGCGCGGTGTTCCAGGCCCTGGCGAGCCGCTTCGTCCAGAAGGAGTACAAGGCCGGCGAGTCCATCGTCGAGGCGGGGACTCCCGCCGAGCACGTGTTCCTGTTGGCCCACGGCAAGGCGAAGAAGCTGGGCAAGGGCAAGTACGGGGACGAGCTGGTGCTGGACGTGCTCGCGGACGGCGACCACTTCGGTGACCAGGCGGTGGTGGAGTCGAACGACCAGTGGAGCTTCAGCGTCAAGGCGACCACGGCCTGCACGGTGCTGGCGCTGCCCCAGCAGGTGTTCGAGGACCTCATCAAGCAGTCCCCTGCCCTGCAGGCGCACGTCGCGCGGTACAAGGAGCGCCTGAAGAAGCCCCAGGACAAGATGGGGCAGGCGGCGATTCCGATGGCCGCGGGTCACTCCGGTGAGCCGTCACTGCACGGCGGCTACGTGGACTACGAGCTGGCTCCGCGCGAGTACGAGCTGAGCGTGGCGCAGACGGTGCTCCGCGTGCACACCCGTGTCGCGGACCTGTTCAACGGGCCGATGAACCAGACGGAGCAGCAGCTCCGGCTGACGATTGAGGCGCTGAAGGAGCGGCAGGAGCACGAGCTCATCAACAACCGTGACTTCGGCCTTCTGCACAACGCCGACCTGAAGCAGCGCATCCACACGCGCTCCGGCCCTCCGACGCCGGACGACATGGACGAGCTGCTCAGCCGGCGCCGCAAGTCACGCTTCTTCCTGGCCCACCCGCGCACCATCGCCGCGTTTGGCCGGGAGTGCACCCGTCGCGGGCTGTACCCGACGGTGGTGGACGTGCAGGGCACCAAGGCGATGGCGTGGCGCGGCGTTCCCATCCTGCCGTGCGACAAGATTCCCATCACCGAGCAGCGCACCAGCTCCATCATCGTGATGCGCACCGGTGAGTCGGACCAGGGCGTCATCGGCCTGCACCGCACGGGGCTCCAGGACGAAGTCGAGCCGGGCCTGTCCGTGCGCCGCATGGACATCAGCGAGAAGGCCATTTCGTCCTATCTCGTCAGCACCTACTTCTCCGCGGCGCTCCTGATTCCGGATGCGCTCGGAGTGCTCGAGAACGTCGAGCTGGGCGGCTGAGGTTTCGCCACGGGAGCGGGCTCGCAGGTGGAGCCCGCTCTCGGCAACACGGGGCGTGTCCGGAGTGTCCCGGGATGGGTCCAGGCAGACCAGGAGCCGGCCTGTCCCGAGTCATGGCTGTCCATTCCGGGCTGACGTGTCACGCGGCTTCGCTGACGTGTCCGTGACGCGTCCGTTTTGACTGTCTTCGATTGTTGGCGTGAGGAACATCGCTCCGCCCTGCTCTTGGACAAGTCCATCCCTGTCACGGGTCCAGCGCTTGCAGATCACCGCCCCGCGTGCGGCGTGGCCCTGGCTCGCCGCCGCAGGGAGAGTGACTCCATGACGCAGCCCCACTTCATTCCGCTTCACACCGCCACGCACGCGCTGGCGCGCTCTGTGAGGCGGCTTTGCCGTCGCCATTATTCCGAGGACCTTCGCACCTCCACCCCGGAGGCGACGCGATGAGCCCCGCACATGGCCCACGTGGAGTCCTCCTCGCCGCGCTCCTGCTCGTGGGCACGACGGCCTCGGCGCAGGTGACCTTCGACTGTCAGACGATTCAAGAGCGCGCTCCCGCCACCGGCCTCGGCGCCAATCCGAAGGCCGTGGCCTCCGTGCCGCTCGCCAGACAGCAACAGGGCTACGTTCGCGTGGGCGGCGGGTGCGAGGTGTCGCGCTTCGGCTACGACTCCGCGCACGCCGAGGTCATGGTGCAGAACGCTCCCGACGGGGACTTCGGCTGGCGGTGCAAGGGCGCCGACCCCGCGCTCGTCATCAATCCCGCGTGGGCCAAGGCCTCCGTCACCTTCTGCAAGGCCAGCGCGCCCAACGTCAGCAGCCTGCGCTTGCAGTGCAAGACGCTCAGCTCGAAGACGGGCCCCTCGCGCAACCCGCTCGCGGAGGTGTCCCTTACCCCACAGCTCGCCACCGAGGGCTATGTCGTCGTCTCCGGCGGCTGTGACTCCTCCCACGCGATGAATGGCTCCATCCACGCGGAGAACGTCGTCGTCTCCAAGCCCACGGCGAATGGCAAGGGCTGGCGCTGCCAGGCCGCGGACCCGCCGAACCATCCACAGGATGCCACCGTCACCGCGTCACTCGTCGCGTGTCAGCTCGCGGTGGACCCCGCGCAGGCGGCCCTCCTCACACCGAAGCCCGCGCTGCGCTGCGCGGTGAGCCAGGGCGTGAAGACCACGGGCGTGGCCTATCCCCGCGCCCTCGCCGCCGCCACGGGCAAGGTCATCAGTGGTGGCTGCGACCTCTCCTATGCCGGCAATGGCTCCGCGCATGCGCAGTTCATGGTGCAGCACGGTCCCCAGGCGGACGGCGCCTGGTCCTGCTGGGGCGCGGACCCGCCGCTCATCAGCAACCCGGGCAGCGCACAGGCCAGCGTGCTGAGCTGCGGCATCACCACCGTCCCCGCCACCACACCGCTTCCCGCGCCGACGCCGACTCCCTCGCCCACTCCGACGGCGCGCAAGAATCCGGTCGTCATCGTCGGCGGCACCCTGGCGAGCGAAATCCTGTACTGGACGCTGGAGAGCCGGTTGGACAGGGATGGCTACCAGCGCTTCTTCTTCGAACTGCCCAGCGGCGGCTTGATTGACCTTCACGAGAGCGCGCGACAGCTCAAGTTCAAGGTGGCGGACGTGCTACTCCAGACGGGCGCGAGCAAGGTCCATCTGATTGGCCACAGCCAGGGTGGCGCGGTGGCCCGCGCGTACGTGCGTGACTTCGGCAATGCGTCGGTGGAGAGCATCATCAGCCTGGGCACGCCCCACAAGGGCACCGACGACGACCCGCTGCTCGCCCTGGTGGCGCGCCTGTTGTTCAACTGCACCGGCACCGCGGCGGACCCGCTGCCCTGCAAGCAGATGAAGGCGGGCTCGGCGTTCATCGCGGAGATCAACACGCGCCCGCCGAACGACCCCGTCTACTACACCAACATCAACACCCTGCATGACGTGTTCACCAAGGCGAACTCGAACGGGAAGATGGACAACTGTGACCGGACGAGCCCTTCGGGCGAGGCGCTGCAGTGCAACGTGACGGTGCAGGACTTCTGCAAGGACAACCTCGTCGAACACGTGGGGCTCGCGTCGAACGGGGTCGTCTACAGCGGCATCCGGCAGGCGCTGGAGCATCGGAAGATAGCGCTCAACTGCACGGAGCTCTGAGGCCCGCTGTCTTCCATCCATCCGCCGCCCGCCCGTGGGAGGTGCCCGCGCGCGGGCGGCGTTCGAGGTTCGCCGACGGACTCAGCTCGCGTCGGTGGCCACCTTGCCGAGGTGGCGCAGGAACCCGGCCCAGCCCTGCTGGTAGTCGCTGCGGTCGACCGGCAGCTCGAAGCGGTCGTGGATGACGGTGACGCGCGTGTGGCGCCCTTCCGCGAGGGGCTCCAGCAGCCACGTCACGCGCGTCATCGGCTTGTCCGGCTCACCCCGCCAGTCGGTCCAATCGGTGACCAGGCGCTCGTTCTCGACCTTCTCGAGGATGCGGGTGGGGCCGCCCGCCACGGACCTGCCCTCGCAGGTGTAGTTCCATCCGTAGGAAATCTCACCGCGCTCCGCGTCGACGCGGGCGGCGCCAAAGAGCCAGCGGTTCATCAGCTCGGGGACGAGCAGGGCGCGGTACACCTTCGCGGGCGGCGCGGCGATTTCAATCGACGCGCGCACCTCGGGGGTATTGCTGCTGAAGTCGGGCAGCGTGAGCTGGATGCCCTCGCGAAGGTGGTCCTTGAGGTTCCCGGTGTGGATGCGCCACAAGTCGTCAATCACGTGACGCGGCTGGCGAAACGGCAGCTGCCCTCGCACGGCGTGGCGAATCACCAGTGAACACGCGTCCGGGCCCTCCCCTGACTGGAGCGTGTAGTTCACCTCGGTCGGGACGCCTTGAATCGTCCAGCTGAACCTGAGCTCGCGGCCGGGCTCGAGCGCCGTCAGGACCTGGTCGCGGCCAGGCTCGCGGGGCGCGCCGAGGGTGGCCTTGCCCCAGAAGCGGTAGGCCCCACCGACGCGCGGCTCGACCTCGGCGTGCTCGGCGAACCAGTGACGCAGCTCGGCCGGGTCGGTCAGTGCGCGGTAGACCCGCTCGGGTGGAGCCGGCAGCTTGAAGGTGAACTCGTGCTCGAACGACGGGCTCATCGGGGCCTCCTCTTCGGGGAACGTGGGGCGCGACGCACCGGGACCTGGGGTGGGCCTGGAGCGTCGTCGTCGGGCATCGACTCGATGAATTGCTTCAGGTCATGGAGCCGCGCGGGCCAGAACACGCGGTAGTCATCGAGCCAATCGCTGATGAGCCGCAGGCGCAGCGGCTCCAGCGTGTAGACGCGCTCGCGTCCCCGGCGCTCCTCGCGGACCATCTCCGCCTGGCGCAGCACGCGCAGGTGGCGCGACACCGCGGGCCGGGTCATCGCGAAGCCCGTGGCGAGGCTCCCCGCGGTCGCTTCGGAGCCCCGCAGGCGGGCCAGCAGCGCCCGCCGGGTGCTGTCGGCGAGCGCGAAGAACACCGCGTCGAGCGTCGTGGACGGCCCCGAAGACGTGGGCAGGTGGGCGTGGGCGGAGCGAGGACTCATATGTCAACGACTCGTTACATATCAGCGCACGCGAAATCGCGGCAAGCAGATTCGAAACGAAGACGTTACGCGTCGTTCGTTCCCCCAAACGGGGCCACTCGCGGGCGGCGTTCAAGAGTCGTGGACGGCCGCTGCGTCAGGGAAGACAGGTCATCGTCAGGAGCTTGAGGGGAGCACTTCCGTCCTGGCTCACCATCAACTCGAGTCTGTCATCGGCGTTGAATTTCCCCGCGACGAGCCCCCTGGGCATCGCCTCCAGGACGACGTCTTGCCTCTCCGCGAGCGAGCCATCGCCCAGACCCATCAACAGGCTGACCCTGTTCGCGGCCGGAATCGTCGCGGCGACATCCAGCTGTGACGTCGGCGCCATGCAAGGTGTGCAAGGGAGTACGCAGTGCCGACACATTTCACGGCGGTAGCGCAACCGCGAGGAGTTCTCCCGGCGATGGCGACTGACGCATTGAGACACTCCAAACTAAAACGGAGGGTATGTGCATGTATTGGCTTCGCGTCAGGAGCATGGGACAAGATGCGCGCCATGACTTCACCCACCGTGCATTCCGCGCAGCGCATCGCCGACCCCGCCGGCGGCGCTCAGCATTACCGAGGCCGTGGCCGTGTAGTCACGCCGTTTCCGAAGAGCAGTCACCCGTGGGGGAGCTGAACATGAAGAAGACCGTGCTGACGTTGTGTCTTGCTGGAGGTGTCCTGGGCTGTGGCGAGCCGGAGGGAACGCTCGACGAAGGCGTCGCGCCGGAGGGCACCCAGTCCCAGGCCATCCTCGGCGATGTCGTGAGCTTCAATGGCGACCCGAACTCCGACCTGCTGTGGAGGAACCAGTCCACGGGCAACATGCGCACCTGGATCATGGCCGGCCCCTCCCTGGCCGCCACGGCGGTGATGCCCGCCGTGTCGCCGTCGCTCGTGGTTCAGGCCGCCTCCGATTTCGGCGGACCGACGTCGGACCCGGACCTCGTCTTCCACACGCCCGCGTCGGCCGGCACGGCCATCCGCTTCCTCAACAGCTCCTTCAGCGTGCTCGGCATGGCGCCCATCTCGGGCGTCCTCCCGTCGTCGAGCTGGTACGTCGCCGCGTCCGGAGACTTCAACATGGACGGGCAGACGGACCTGGTGCTGCACAACCGCTCCACGGGGCAGTTCTTCTACCAGTACATGTCCGGGCCCACGCCCATCGGCATCTCCACGCCGCTTCCTCGCGCGCTCCCCTGGTACATCGTGGGCGCGGCGGACTTCGACGGAGATGGGAGGACGGACCTGCTCTGGCGCCACCGCACCTCGGGCCAGAATGACATCTGGCGAATGAACAACACCGCCATCATCGGCTCCTTTCCCCTGCCCGTCATGTCCCTGGCCTTCTATGTCGGCGCCACCGCGGACTACACGCGCGATGGAATCCCAGACATCGCCTGGCACAACCCGAGCTCGGGGCAGGTCGTCATCTGGCGGATGGCGGGGATGAGCCTGGGCACGTCCATGACCGTGGGCAGCATGGGCTCGGGCTGCCCGCCGTGGTTCTCACAGGTCACCCCGCCCCCCTCGTCGGGAACCTGCATGTACCTCGTGGGTCCTCGCTAGCCCGGGCGTCGGCGCGCAGGGGCCTCGCTCGGACATCCCGCGCGAGGCGCCTCCACCAGTTGGACCCCACTCCGGGCCTCGTCGACGACGCCGGAGAGGTCATCGCTCCAGGGCGGGCCCCTCATGGGGGCCCAAGCCCGCGACCTACACCTCGGCGGCCGGCGCGACCTGCGGCTCGCGAGGCATGACGACCTGGAGCGCCAGGCTCAGCGCGACGACGAGCGCGCAGCCGATGACGTTGAACCAGAGGTAGCCGATGTCGCTGAGCATGAAGAGGCCAATCACCGTGGCCTGGGAGATGACGGCCGCGGTGAAGACCGCGTGTCCTCGCACGTGCTTGAGGAAGAAGGCGACCAGGAAGATGCCCAGCACCGTGCCGTAGAAGATGGAGCCCAGGATGTTCACCGCCTGGATGAGGTTGTCGAGCAGCGACGCGAAGCTCGCGAAGCCCACGGCCACCAGGCCCCAGAACACGGTGAACAGCTTGGAGGCGATGAGGACGTGCCGGTCCGACGCCTCCGGGCGGAACACGCGCCGGTAGAAGTCCACCGTCGTGGTGGCCCCCAGCGCGTTCAGCTCACTGGCGATGGAGCTCATGGCCGCTGACAGGATGACGGCGATGAGCAGCCCGAACAGCCCGCTGGGCAGCCAGCGCTTCACGAAGCTGATGAAGATGTAGTCGGAGTCCTTGGTCTCCGCGCCGGGCAGCGCGCGCGACACCAGGGCCTTGGCCTCCTTGCGAACCGCGCTGGCCTCGCCCGAGGAAGCGCGCAGGGCCTCCCGGACTCCCGCCTGCGTGGCGGCATCACCCGCGTCACCCGCCGCGAGGTAGCGCTCCACCTCCGCGCGCTTGCTGGACTGCACCTGCTCCCACTTCGCCTCCAGCGCCGCGTACTCCCCCGCCTGCGTCGTCGCGCGCATGCGCTCGCCCAGCGTGTCGTTGAAGAGCAGGGGCGGCGTGCTGAACTGGTAGAAGACGAAGACGAGGATGCCGACGAAGAGGATGAGGAACTGCATCGGCAGCTTGAGGACGCCGTTGAACAGCAGTCCCAGCCGGCTCTCGGAGATGGAGCGCCCCGTCAGGTAGCGGCCCACCTGCGACTGGTCCGTGCCGAAGTACGACAGCGCCAGGAAGAAGCCACCGGTGATGCCGGACCAGAAGTTGTAGCGGTCCTGGACGTTGAAGTCGAAGCTCACCACGTTCATCCGGCCGAACGCGCCCGCGACGTCCACGGCGTCGCCGAACGACACGTGCTTGGGCAGCCGCCAGAGGATGACCAGCGCGGCCACCACCATGCCGCCCATCATCACCACCATCTGCTGCTTCTGCGTCTGGCTGACGGCGCTGGAGCCGCCCGTCACCGTGTAGAGGATGACCAGCGCGCCCATCGCGACGACGGTGGGCTCCAGCGGCCAGCCGAGGATGGTGGAGAGGATGATGGCCGGGGCATAGATGGTGATGCCCGCTGCGAGGCCCCGCTGCACCAGGAACAGGAAGGCACCCAACAGGCGCGTCTTCAAGTCGAAGCGGGACTCCAGGTACTGGTACGCGGTGATGACGTTCAGCCGGTAGTAGATGGGAACGAAGACCGCGCTGATGAGAATCATCGCGAACGGCAGTCCGAAGTAGAACTGCACGAAGCGCATGCCGTCTTCGTACGCTTGGCCCGGAACGGAGAGGAAGGTGATGGCGCTGGCCTGCGTGGCCATCACCGCGAGGCCAATCGTGGGCCACTTCAGCTCGCGCGCACCGCGCAGGTAGTCCTCGGTGTTCTTCGCGCCCCGGGACTTCCACATCCCCCAGATGACGATGAACGCCGTCGTTCCGACGAGCACCACCCAATCAAGCAAGGTCACGAGTACACCCAGGTGAGCAGCGACGACAGCGCGAGGAACAGGACGAAGGCGCCGAACACCAGCAGATAGACATTGCGCCACGAGCCCAGGAGCGGCGGCGCGTCATCCAGCTCCGGCCTCTTCTCGGGCGGTGTCTGGGAGGGAGACGGATTCACGGGAGTGCTCATTGCGCGAGGACGTTCGCCAGGAGGCGGTAGGCGCCGGGGACTCCGGCGGGGAGCTGTCGGAAGAAGGCCAGGCCCGTGTAGACGAACACGCCCTTGCCGTGGCGAGTGACGAGCAGCGAGCCGCGCAGGGGCGCTTCACCCGCGTCGTTCAGCTCGAACACCGGGCGGTAGTGGTCATCCCACTTCGACGCGAAGTAGAGGCCGCGCTCCTGCACCCAGCCGTCGAAGTCCGCGGCCGTGAGCCGGTTGGGTGCGCGCAACAGCGGCTCGTCCTTGGACACGGGCGTCATCACCGCCGTCTCGTCCGTCACGCGCTCGCGGCCAATCTCCAGCGGGTACGGCCCGACGAAGGCGGCCAGCGGGCCCACGCGGCTGTTGGTGTTGTACTGCACCACCAGTCGTCCGCCCTGCTTCACGTAGTCGAGCAGCCGCTCACGGTGCACGGCGAGGCGGGGATTCGCGTTGAAGGCGCGCACACCGACGAGGATGGCGTCGAAGCGCTCCAGCTTCTCGGAAGCCAGCCGCTCCTCGGGGAGCACCGTCACCTCGTACCCCACCGCCGCCAGACTCTCCGCCACGCGGTCACCCGGCCCGGGGATGTAGCCCAGGCGCTTCACCTTCGTCGCGAGCGCGAAGGGAATCAGCGTCGCCTCGGAGGGCTGGCGGACCGCCAGGGGCGGCAGGTGCTCGTGGGCGACGTTGCGCACGCGCCATGACTCCGCGCGGCCTCCGCTGTCCACGACGACGCGCAGGCGCGCCTTCTCGGTGGCGCCCTTGGGCGGCGTCACCCGGAACTGGACCGTGCGCTCGTCACCGCGCGCGGCGAGCTGGAACGCGTGCTCCACCGGCTCCGAACGCCAGCCCTGCGGCAGCTCCAGGCGCACCTTGCCCGAGGCCTCCGCGCGCCCCGCGCCCAGCACCACGGAGACAGCCTGCGTCGCCCCGTTGGGGAACATCACCCGGTCGCGCTCCAGCGTCGCGGTGACGGCGGGCACCACCTCGAACGCGCGGTACAGCTCGCCGCGCACCGGGTCCGTCCACACGTGCACCACCGGCCGCGTCACGGTGATGCGCCTGCCGCCGACCTCGTACACGAACGTCACCGCCAGCGAGGGGCCGCCCTCGGGCAACCCCGTCAGCGCGCGGTCCGAGTCCTCGAGCGTGAAGAGTCCTCCAGAGATGGGCTTGCGCAGCCAGTACGGCGTGGTGATGGCCGCGTCCTCCGGCAGCGTCACCTTCTTCTCCAGCTTGAAGGGCGTGTGCTCCGCGAGCGCCGCATTCACGGGCACGCTCTCTCCGCCCGGCAGCGTTACGCTCACGAGTCGAAGCGCGGCGGGCGAGCGGTTCAGCGCGAACAGGTTCAGCGTCACCGGAGCGCCCGGCACACCGGCGGCCTCCGGAGCGCGTGCCTCCAGGAACAACCCCGCGCACGCGGCGATGAGCGCTTCCGTCTCGCGCAGCTTGAGCGCCTTCCACGGATGGTCATCAGGCAGCGCGGACAATGCCTCATGCACGCGCAAGAGCGCGGGCACGGTGCGGGAAGGAGCACGCGCATCGAAGCCCTTCACCGCGTCATCCACCGCGCGGGCCACCGCCTCCGTGCCCTTCCATCGGCGCCAGGACAGGTCCAGGCCCTCGAACACGTCCGCCTTCGGACGCGTGCCGTCGAGCGGCGTGAAGTACTCCAGCAGCGGACCGCGCTCAGCTGGGACACCGAAGCCCTGGCTCTTGTGCTGGCTGCGGCTCTCCGCGGAGATTTCTCCCCAGGAGCGACCGAGCAGCGCGTCGTACCCGCCCACGTCCACCTTGAGGTAGCCGGACATGTCCGCGTCTGGCTTGAGGCTCCACGTCGAGACGTTGTTCAGCAGCCGGTCCGCCTTCCACGGCTTCACCAGGTCCAGTTGCTCGGGGAAGCGCTTGGGGTCGGCGGCGGCGGTGAAGGCCTCGGCGGCGAGCAGCGCGGACGCGGTGTGGTGTCCGTGGTTGGGCGGCTTCGTGTTGAAGCGCGTGACGATGAGGTCCGGCTGGAAGCGACGGATGGCGAGCACCACGTCGGCCAGCACCGCGTCGTGTCCCCAGATGCGCAGCGCCTCGTCGGCGGACTTCGTGTAGCCGAAGTCCCTCGCGCGGGTGAAGTACTGCTCGGCGCCGTCCACGCGGCGCGCGGCCAGCAGCTCGTACGTGCGGATGAGTCCGAGCAGTTCGTCCTGCTCGGTGCCGATGAGGTTCTGTCCGCCGTCGCCACGCGTGAGCGACAGGTAGCCCGCGCGCAGTCCGCGTTCACCGACCAGCCAGGCGAGAAAGCGCGTGTTCTCGTCGTCAGGGTGGGCCGCGACGTAGAGCACGCTGCCCGTCACACCGAGCCGTCGGAGTCCCGCGGCGATTTCCCCCGCGTGGGGTTGCCGAGGTGCCTGGGCGAAGGCCGAAGTCCCAATTCCAAGACTCATGGCCAGCGTCATGCCAAAGAAGAGCAGGGTTCGCATCCGCGGCGGACCCTACAACAAGGTCTCCACCCACGCGCGCCTGACCTTCATCACCATGACGCGTCCAGCCACGGCCTCACCTCGCGTGCGCGTCACGGTCCTTCTCCGTGCCGGCAAGGGAATGACCTGTTATCACCGCGCACCGTGACGCCTTCCTTTCCCACCGCGTGGCTCAAGGGAGACCCACGCGCGCTCGCCTTCCTGCCCGACCGCTTCCGCCATCGCGCCGCGCGCGCGGAGGCCGCGGCCGCATCCGCCTTGCGCCCCATGTCGTCGGCCCTGCTCGACGTCGTGGTCGCCCAGAACGCACGCCTCGCGCCGAGCCCCGCGCGAGAGCGTCATCTGGAGGAGCTTGCCCGCCCTGGCACCATCGCCGTGGTGACGGGCCAGCAGATGGGGTTGTTCCTCGGCCCGCTCTTCACGCTCTACAAGGCCGCCGCCGCAATCACTGCCGCGCGCGCGCTTCGGGAAGAAACCGGGCGGCCCTGTGTTCCCGTCTTCTGGCTTCAAACCGAGGACCACGACCTGCCGGAAGTGGACCACTGCTTCGTCGCGAGCCCCCGGGGCTCCGCGAAGCGCGTGGCGTTGGAAGTGCCCGAGGCCGCCGCCTCGCGTGCGCCCGTCGCCCACCGCAAGCTCGGCGCGGGTGTCACCCAGGCCCTCGAGGCGCTGCGCGCAGAGCTGGGAGCAGAGCCCCAGGCCTCCGAGCACCTGGAGCTGCTCGCGCGCGCCTACCAGCCCGACGCGACGCTCGCGGAGGCGTTCACCCAGGTGCTCGCCGTCCTCTTCGCGGACGAGGGCCTGGTCTTCATCGACCCGAGGGACGCCCGCCTCGCGCCCTTCGCCGCGCCCATCCACCGGCTCGCGATTCAGGACGCCGCCGCCATCTCCACCGCGCTCTCGCGTCGCGTGGAGGCGCTGACGCAGGCGGGCTTCTCCGAGCAGGTCCACATCCGGCCCGGCTCGCCGCTCGGCTTCTACTCACCTGACGGCATCGAGGGCGCGCGCTACCGGCTGGACCCCGCGGGCGCTGACACCTGGAGCCTGGTGGGCCATCCGCGTGGCGCCACCGTGACGACGGGGGAGTTGATGGACTGGCTGGAGCGCGAGCCGCTGCGCTTCACCACCTCCGCGCTCTTGCGTCCGCTCCTCCAGGACACGTGGCTGCCCACGGCGGCCTATGTCGGTGGCCCCGGCGAGGTCTCCTACTTCGCGCAGCTCTCACCGCTCTACGAGCACGCGGGACGGCCCATGCCACTCGTGGTGCCGCGCGCCCGCTTCCGCGTGCTGGACGACCGAGCCCGCAGACTTCTCCACAAGTTGGGCCTCACGCCGGACGAGGTGGGCGAGCCCCGCGACGCACTGCTGACGAGGCTCGCCACACGCGACGCGGCGGAGCCCTACGAGCCCGCGGGCACGCTGGAGGCGCGGCTCTTCGGTGCCTTCGCCTCGGAGCTGGACCGACTGGGCGAGTCGATGCTCAAGCTCGACCCTCAGCTGCTCGACGCGCTCAAGCGCACGCGGGGCACCGTGCGCGCCGCCGTGTCCCGTCTCGCGGCCCGCTATGGTCGGGCGCTCGCGCTGCGCGACGAGGTCACCACCGAGCGCGTGGACCGGCTGCGCGCCATGCTCGTCCCGGACGGGGCTCCGCAGGAGCGCAGCCACGGCATGGCCTACTACGCCTGTCGCTTCGGCTCCCGGGCCTTCACCCGCCAGGTGCTCGACGCGTGTGTCCCCTTCTCCGGTGACCTGCGGGACCTGACGCCATGAGCACGAGCGGCGCGACGTATGGGCTGGAGGCCCTCGCCTTCGGTCCGCATCCCGATGACGTGGAGCTGTTCTGTGGCGGGTTGATGGCGAAGCTTTCGAGCCTGGGCCACCGCACCGGCATCATCGATTTGTCTCGCGGCGAGAAGAGCTCTCGCGGGACGCTGGAGAGCCGGGCCGCGGAGACAGAGGCCGCCTCGCGCGTGCTGGGCCTGTCCGTGCGGGAGAACCTGGGCCTTCCCGATGGCTGGCTCAGCCCGTGGGCTGGCTTCGAGGCCCCTGAGTCCGAGCGCATCCGCGAGTCCGCCGTGGCCCGCGTGGTGGAAGCGCTGCGCCGCCTGCGGCCGGAGCTGGTCATCGTCCCGTGGGAGGAGGAGCGCCACCCGGACCACGAGGCCGCCAGCGCGCTGGTGACTCGCGCGCTGTTCTTCGCCGGCGTGCGCAAGTTCGAGACCGAGCCGCCCGGCGCCCCGTTCACCCCTCGGCAGGTGCTCTACTACCCCCTGCGCCACCTGGCGGAGCCGAGCTTCGTCGTGGACGTGTCCGCCGTCTACGCGAGCAAGACGGCGGCCGTGCGCTGCTACGCGAGTCAGGTGGAACCCCGCCCTGACGCGCCCGCCACGCTGGTGGGCTCGCCGCTGTCTCTCTCCTCGCTGGAGGCGCGGGACAGGTTCTATGGCGCCCAGGTGGGTGTCGCCCACGGCGAGCCGTATGTCGTCCGGGAGACGTTGGGGCTCATCGACCCGGTGGAACACTTCCGCCGGAATAGCTTCGAGAAGCCCCTGTTCTTCCCTCACCGCCGATGAGTCCTCCCCTCTCCATCGCCATCACCTGCTTTTCGACCTTCGGGGGCAGCGGCATGGTCGCCACCGGCATCGGCCTGGGCATGGCCGAGCGAGGTCACCGCGTCCACTTCATCGCCCGGGAGCCGCCCGCGCGGCTGGACAGCCTGCCCCGGGGCGTGACGTTCCACGAGGTGACGGAGAGCGACTACCCCGCGCTCCAGCGCTCCGGCACGTACCCCATCGCGCTGGCCTCCAAGATGATTGAGGTGGCCAACACGGAGCGGCTGGACGTGCTGCATGTCCACTACGCGGTGCCGCACGCCACGGCGGCGTGGATGGCGCGCGAGGTGCTGGGAGAGCGGGCGCCGCGCATCGTCACCACCCTGCACGGGACGGACACCACGCTGGTGGGCGTGCACCCCAGCTACCTGCCGATGACGCGCTTCTCCATCCTGCGCAGCGACGCGGTGACGACGCCGTCCGCCTTCCTCCGCGACGCGACGTGGAGCGGCTTCGGGCTGCCGGAGAGCTTCCCCATCGAGGTCATCGCCAACTTCGTGGACACGGAGCGCTATGCCCCCTCGCGGGAGCGCGCGCACCTGCGAGCCCTCTTCCCGGACCTGGGCGAGCACGAGCCTGTCCTCATCCACGTCTCCAACTTCCGTCCCGTCAAGCGCATCACCGACGTGGTGGCCGTCTTCGCGGAGGTCCACCGCCAGTTGCCCTGTCGGTTGGTGATGGTGGGTGACGGACCGGAGCGCGCCCCGGCGGAGCGGATGCTGCGCGAGCTGGGCCTCGCCCATCGCGTGGCCTTCCCGGGCAAGCAGGACCGCTTCATGGAAGTGCTCGCCGCGTCCGACGTCTTCCTGCTCCCCAGCGAACAGGAGAGCTTCGGCCTCGCCGCGCTGGAGGCGCTCAGCTGCGGCGTCCCCGTGGTCGCGAGCGACGTTGGAGGAATTCCAGAAGTCGTCCGCCACGGCGACACGGGGTTCCTGGCTCCGCTAGGCGATGTGCGCGCCATGGCGGGCCACGTGCTCGGCCTGCTGCGTGACGCGGCGCGCTGGAAGGAGTTCTCCATCCGAGCGCGTGCCGACGTCGTCGAGCGCTTCAGGATGAAGCCGGCCATCGACCGGTATGAGGCGCTCTACCGCCGGCTCGTGAGCGGAGCCCCCCGACGCTGAAGGGGCCCCACTCGCGCCGGGACGACTACTTGTTCTTCCAGTCCGCCAGGGCCTTGGAGACCTGGTTCTTGTAGAAGAAGTTCGGGTCCTTCTCGCCCAGGTCCCACGAAATCTGGGCGGCCTTGCGGGCCTCGGCGAACTTGCCGCTGCGCGCGAGGATGTCCGCGCGAATCCACTGGTTGTACCAGTTGGAGTCGAGGGCCACGGACGCGTCCGCGAGCTTCAGCGCCGCGACGTAGTCCTTGGTCGAGTCCGCCACGTAGCGCGCCGCCTGGGCCTGCTCGCTCGCGCTCGTCTGCCCCGCCTTCTCGATGTTGGCCTTGGCCAGCGTGGCCGTGTCCACCTTGATGGGGACGGAGACGCGCAGCTTCTCCCACTCGAGGTCCAGCGAGGTGCTGTCCTCGGTGGTGTTGCTGAAGACGTACGTCAGCCGCTCACGGCTGGGAATGGCCGCGGTCGTCGCGGCGACGGTGGCCACGTCGTTGGCGGGCGAGTACTGCGCCGCCGAGGAGAACAGCCCCAGCTCCTTGTTCAGCATCACCTTCCAGCCCTTCTGCGAGGGCAGGGTGACGATGGAGTAGGTGCCGGCGGGGACGGCCTTGCCGCCGAACGTCACGTCGTGGCTGAAGGTGATTTTCGTGGCCGAGTTGGCACCCGAGCGCCAGGGCTTGTCCCAGGGAACGAGGTCACCCCAGACCTTCCGGCCCTTCACACCCGGGCTGGAATAGTCGATGGAAACCGAGGTGACACCCACGTCCTGCGCCACCTTGGCGGAGGGGCTGGGAGCGGGCAGCTCGAGTTGGGCGGAGGCGGGCGCGGCGACCAACACCACGAGCGCGGAGAGCAGACATCCGAGGGCAACGTTCTTCATCGTCCTCACATCATCCTTTCTGAACAGAACCTGAGGGGTGCGAAGGCGGGCGGAGTGTATAGACGAGCCCCCCGCTCACCAAACGATTCGGGCGAGCCACCAGACACTCCAGTGACCGAGGTATTCCCGTCGTACCCCGGGAAGACGAAGCTGCCGGGCGAGGATTCCGCATGAAGCTGACCCGGCTCACCGTCCACCACTTCCGGAGCGTGGCTCCCGGCACCGAGCTGACGCCCGGCCCGGCACTCAACCTGGTGCTCGGCGAGAATGGGACCGGGCGGACGACGCTGCTGGAGCTGGTCTCCATCGTCCTCGCCTCCGACTTCGCCAGCCTCATCCATGAGCGCTTCGCGTTGGAGTACGAGCTCGCCTTCCCCGGCATGAAGCTGCACGTCTACGCGCGCAACGACACGCGCGTGCCCGAGCGCACGGAGCCCACCGCGCGGCAGGGCGCGGGGCTGTTGCCCCTGCGTACGCCCACGACCGACTCCGGGCTCCAGCCACTCATCGAGGTGGAGCTACTCCTGTCCTCGCCCTCGGCGCGGCTGGTGATGCGCGCGGACGCGGAGGGCATCGACTGCAAGGTGGACGGCGTGGCCGCGTGGACGCGCACCATGCACTGGTCGCTCCTGGACCGCTCGGTGTGGACGCTGCTGTTCATGACGGCGCAGTACATCGACGCGGGCATGAAGGAGCGTCTCAAGGAGCTCTTGAGGCGGACCTTCCTGCTGGCGCCGCAGCGCTTCGATGAAGCGCTCGGGATGTTCGAGCGCCTGGGCACCATCCGCTACGCCATGGAGGCGCGCGACGGAGAGGTGTTTCCGCTGGGCCTGATGGCCCTGCCCGGCTGGATGCCCGGGTGGCTGAAGGAGCGCGTGGAGCAGGAGCCGCTCCTCGATGCCCTGGAGCTTCGCCACGACGCGCTGGAGCGCTCCTTCCTCTCGCGCTTCGTGAGCCTGGCGGGCCTGGAGTCGGGACGGCTGCGCGTGGAGGTGCTGGAGAAGCGCTCGTTCGACAACGGAGGGCGCGTGGGGTTCGGCGGCTTCGCGTTCCACTTCGTCCGACGCGACGGGCGCGAGCTGCCGCAGGCGGAGCTGGGCTTCGGCCAGAAGCGGCTGCTGTCGCTCTTGTACTACCTGGACGTCAACGAGGACTTCGCCATCCTGGACGAGCCCGCCAATGGCTTGCACCCGCGCTGGGTGGAGGCGGGCCTGCGCGAGCTGGGCGGACGGCAGGTCTTCCTCGCCACGCAGAGCCCGCTGCCGCTGGAGCATCCCGTGTTCGCCTCCGAGGAGGAGCTGCGCGCGGCGCTCATCCACTGCGCACCGGTGCTGCATGAGGGACACGAGCGCATGGGCTGGGCACACCCGACGCGGCAGCTCGCCGCGAAGCTCTTCGACGCCCACCGCAGCGGCGCGCGGCCCCTGGGGGCCCTGCTGAGGGAACACGCCGTGTGGTGAACGATGGGGTGCGGCGAATTGTCGCGGCCCACCCTCCGGCTTCCGGATGATTGTCTGGCGCAAGTGATGGGCCTGCCCTGTCGTGCTGCGGCAAATGGCCGCATCGGTGCGCTCGAAGCGGTCTGCTACGCCGAGGTGCTGGCGCAGTCATTCCTTACTGGAGGCCCCGCTTGAAGCCCTCTCTCAAGACGTTGCTCGCATTCTCGAGCCTGCTGGTCGGCACCGCCGCCCACGCCCACATCGCCGTCTCCGGCACCGGTCCCGCAATCGCTGGCACGTCCTACGAGGCGCAGTTCACCGTGGGGCACGGGTGCAGCGGCGCGGACACCTACCGCATCAAGGTCGCCATCCCCGCGGGCGTCACCTCCGTGCGGCCCCTGGACTCCACCTTCGGCAAGGCCGTGGTGGAGAAGGACGCGAACAACAACGTGACGTCCGTCACGTGGACGCGGGGCTCCACGGCCGAGGTGCTGCCCGCCGACACGCATGCGCACCGGCTGGTGCTGCGTGCCCGCCTGCCGGATGCACCCTTCACCACCGTGTACTTCCCCACCACGCAGACGTGCCGGGATGCCCAGGGCGCCGAGACGATTGTGGAGTGGGTGGGCACGTCGGGGGGGCATGACCACGGGGGTGACGCCGGCACCACGCCGCAGGCGGAGCCCGCGCCCGCGCTGTTCGTCTACCCCAAGCGCACGCCGGGCTGGAACAAGTACACCGTGGAGGAGCACGTTCACGACTTCGCGGTGTTCAGCGACGCGCAGATTGTCTGGGCAGGCAATCGCGCGTTCAGTCCCAACCCCGTGACGAAGGGCCTCATCGAGTCCGACACGGACACGGACGAACTGACGGAGATTCATCCGGGCACGGAAATCTGGGTCAAGTACTGAGGCGGGAGGACACACCATGACTCGCCATCTGCTTGCATTGGCTGCCGCGTGCGCGCTCTGCGCGTGCTCGGACAGCGGCTCGAAGACGCCCTCGGCCACCACGCCGGATTCAGGAGTGCTGCCCACGCAGGGCCTGACGCAACCCACGGGCCTGGAGCGGCCTCCCACGGGCCCGGGACTGCCCGCGGACCTCAAGCCCCCGGGCCGCTGAGCACGGACACCCTCGCCGGGCTCGCTCCGAAACGCGGGGCCGAGCCCGGACAGGTGACCCATCTCCCCGCGGCGGGTCTTCATCAATCCGCCGCGTGAACCAGCGCCTCCAGGTCGCGCTGAAGCGACTCCAGTCCGTCGGAGTCATCCACCACGCGGTAGTACCCACGAATGCGCCCGTCCGCGTCCACGAGGACGAAGTGCTCGCCGTGGAAGATGCTGAGGAAGTCGTCGTCACCCGCGTCCGCGTCCCGCCCCATCATCACGCGGAAGCCCTCCAGCACCGTGGCCTCCACGTCCTCCAGCGGCCCCGTCAGCAGGGACCAGTTGCTCGTGTCCAGATGACGTGTGTTCGCGTACGCGGCGAGCCGCTCCGGTGTGTCGTAGCGCGGGTCCACGCTGAACGAGACGAAGCGCACCGACGACAGCCCCGCCTCGCGCGCCTGACGCTGGAGGCGGGCCATCTTCGCCGTGAGCAGCGGACACACCGTGGGGCAGCGCGTGAAGATGAAGTCCGCGACGACGACCGCACCGCGCAGGTCCGCGTCGGAGAACGGGCGTCCCGTCTGGTCCGTCAGGCGAAAGGTCGGCAGGGCCCCGAACCCGGGCAGCCCCCGCGCCCGCAGTCGAGCGCGTGACTCGCGCAGCAACGGGAGCGCGAGCGCCGCGACGAGCGCCAGCACTCCCACGACGAGCAACCCCATCCAGCGACGACGGCGGTGTTCCAAGGCAGGCGCGGCCATGTCAGTACCTCCCCCGCTCGCCCACGCAGCCCACGCCAAGCACATGAGGGTGGTCCATGGGCAGCCCCGCGAGGGCCGGCACCGGGCCGCTCTCGGAGACCTGTCGCGCGTCCGCCACCAGCGCCTCCACCACACGCGGGGATTCCGTCAGGTCGTAGACGCCCCGAAGCCCACCTGCCTGGTCCACCAGCAACGTGGACCACCTCTGCGACGAGTCACCCTTCACGAGCGCGCCCGCGCTCAGCATCGCCAGCACCTCCGCCTCCCACGAGGTGTCCGCCGCCAGCACGTGCCAGGACGTCCGGTCGCTCCCGCCCGCTTCGCCTTCGACGCGCGCCAGTCCTTCGACCCGAGCGAAAGAAGGGCGTGCCACCACGACGAACCGGAAGGGAATGCGCTCGGCCTCCAGTCCGCGCTCCACCCGGGACAGCCGCGTCACGAGGTGCTGGTGGCTGGACGCGCGCTCCTCTGGGAGGAATTGAAGGACATAAGCCCGTCCCCGAAGCTGGCGTGTTCCAAACAGCGCTCCGTCCATGTCCCGAAGCTCGAACCGGGGAAGCTGTCCATGGAGGGGCACGGGGTTGGGAACCCACTCTGTGTCGGCGGGGAGCCAGGACTCCTCCGACAGCACCAGCCTCGCCACCGACAGCATGGCGACACAGAGCGAGAGCAACACGGCGAGACTCGAGACGCCCAGGCACCACCAGGCCCACGAACGCAGCCGGGTGGCACCTCGCGACGGACGCGAAGAGGAAGGACTCATGTCCACACCCTCGCGCAAACGGACCGCGAACACGCTGTGGCAACTTGCCGCGCGCCATGGCGAAGCACACGTCGCTACAAGCTCCCGCGCATCAGGTCCCGCCCTGGAGGGTGAATGAAGAGCGCGATGTTGCTGTGCCTGCTGTTGAGCGCCACACCGACCCCGACGTCGATATCCCCAGCCACGGAGAAGCCCGTCGTCCTGGCGACACCCGTGACGTCCGTGACGAGCACCACGGGGCGCCTGCGAATCGAAGTACTCGCCGACGCAGTCCCCCTTCGCCGAGGCCCTCAACGCCTGCGCATCCGAGTCACCGAAGTCGCCACGGGCAAGTCCATCCCAAGCATGGTGCTGGCCCTCCAACCGTGGATGCCCACCATGGGGCACGGGCTCGACAGCCCCGCGCGAATCACGCTTCAGGGCACGAGCGACTTCGAGGTATCGGAGCTGGACCTCTTCATGCCCGGCGCCTGGGAGCTGCGGCTCACCCTGTCGGGCTCCGTCGAGGACAAGGCAGTGGTCCGCCTCCAGCTCGCACGCTGAAGCTCACGGCCCTGTCGTGTTCACGCTCAGGGATGCGGCGCACCCGCCATCCGCTGAATCGCCTCGAAGTGCTCGAGCGTGTGCGCCAGCGCGTGCTCCGACACGAAGTCGAGTCCTTCCATCGCGCCCGCCGCCGCCTCCGCGGCCCGCGTGAACATGCGCGCTTCATAGGCCGCCACCGTGCGACTCCAGTCGGAGTCCTCGGTGAGCCCCAGTGCCAGCTCCGCCGCATCCAGCATGGCCATGTTCACGCCCTCCCCGGAGAATGGCGGCATGACATGCGCCGCGTCCCCCAGCAGCGTCACGCCCGGCCGGTGCGTCCACCGATGCCCCACCGGGAGCGCGATGATGGGACGCGGGACGATGGTCTCATTGCTCACATCGATGAACCGGAGCAGTGAAGGTGCCCACCCGGTGAACCGCGCCTTGAGCGCCGCGCGGGCACGCTCGGGAGAGGACAGGTCCACCTCGCCGTGTCGGAGCCAGTCCTCGGCCACGCGGAACATCAAGTAGACGCGGACATGCGCGTTGCTGCTGCGCTGCGCGATGAGACCCAGGCAGTCGCCGACCACGGAAACCTTGCCGCGAGGAATGAGCGCCGCGACGTCCGGATGCCGCGCGTCCACGTCGTCGATACTCAGCTCGACGAACATCACACCGGTGTAGCGAGGCTCCTCGCTCGACACGAGCGGCCGCACCTTGGACCACGCGCCATCCGCGCCCACCACGAGGTCGAACTCACCGAGCGAGCCGTGCTCATTCGCGACGCGATAGCGCCCATCCGACAGGGGTTCCACCGCGCGCACCTTGCTTCCCCACCGAATCGTCTCGGGAGGAAGGCTGTCGAGCAGGAGCGTGCGCAGTTGCTCGCGGTCAATCTCGGGCCGGCCACCACTTGGGTCTCCTCCCAACTGGAAGCGCAGCGTCCCCAGATGGTCATAGAGCGCGTCGCCCTGGTCGTCATAGCGCGCGAGCGCCTTGAACCCCGCCTCGAGCCCTGCATGGCGCAGAGCGACCAGGGCCGAGTCCTCGTGCAAGTCCAGCGAGCCACCCTGCGGACGTGACAGCCGGTGCTCATCCAGCTCGAACACCGTGGAGCCAATGCCCCGAGTCGCCAGAATCCGCGCGAGCGTCAGCCCGCCCGGTCCTCCGCCCACGATTCCAATGCGCTTTCCAGTTTGCATAGGCCCCTAATTAATATTACAAAGGGCCCTATGCAACACGAACGCAAGGCTCGCGCCTGGAACCCGGAATCCACGTCGGCTTATTGGATCAACCGCGCATCACGGCTGCTCATGCGGCTGCATGAGTCACGCTTGCGTCCGCTGGGCCTCGGCATGAGCCAGCTCCCGGTCCTGACGGCGCTCGAGGATGGAGGGACGCTGTCGCAGAAGACGCTCGCGGAGCGGGCGCGCGTCGAGCAGCCGACGATGGCGGAGATGCTCGCGCGCATGGAGCGCGACGGCGTGGTCCTGCGCGAGCCCAACCCGGAGGACAAGCGAGCAAGCCTCACCTCGCTGACTCCCCAGGCCCGCGCCCGGCTTCCCGAAGCGAAAGCGGCGCTGATGCGCGGAGAGGACGAGGCGACCGCGGGCTTCACGCAGAAGGAGAAGGCACTCCTGCGTGAGCTCCTGCAGCGCGTCGTTCAAAACCTTGAAACAGAGGGTTAGCGCCGGGTCCCTACTGGGATTCCACCGGAGCAGGGCCGTGCCCGGCGTGGCGCTGACCCTCTTCCTGCCGTCAGGACGTCAGGACACTAGAAGTTGCCGGCGCGGGCCTCTTCGAAGGGCACGCGGTGCTTCATGTACATCGTGTCCAGCATGTGGTTGCCGATGAGGTTGAGGTTGCCATCGGTGAAGCGGTGCACCACGGCGCCCTTGCCGGCGTCCTTCGCGAACGCGACGGGGTCGAAGCTGCCGCCCAGGCCGGTGAGCGTGGGCACCGCGTCCGCGTTGTTGACGTAGTGCACGTACTTCGGTCCGTCCGGGTACTTGGTGGACGCGGCGCCGAAGGTCTCCACGCTCAGCTTGCCCATCGCCTTCTCGACCTGCGCGGGGGACATGCCGTCCTCGATGCGCAGCCGGCGCTCGACGTCGAACAGCGCGCGAGCGGTGATGAGGCCGCCCTGGCTGTAGCCCATCAGGTGGACGTCGCGTCCCGCCTTCAGCTCGCCGTAGAGGGTGTCCGCCAGCGTGTCCACGGCGGGGTTCTTGCCCTTGTCCAGCTTGTCACCCACGCACTGGGCCAGGTCCGCGACGATTCCCTGCGTCGCGTTGTGGATGCCGATGACGCGCGCATCCGCCTTCTCCGCGATGGCCTTCATCTCGCCGAGCTGGTTGGCCGCCGGCGTCATGATGCCGTTGACGTAGAGGATGGTCTTCGAAGGGTTCGGGTTGTCCCGCGGGGTGACGCCCGGGATGTCCTTGAGCGGCGTGCCCGGCGCGAAGGTCTGCCCCTTGGCGCCCATGAGCTTGCCGTCCTGCGTCCGGTCCGGCTTCGAGTCCCCGCCGAACAGCTTCTTGACCTCGCTCAGGTGCGTGGCCTCGAAGACATCCTTGCCCTGCTCCAGGAAGCGCGGGACTTCCTTCAGCCCGTTCTTCGCGGCCTCCACCAGTCCGCCCAGCGGGTTCTTCAGGGACGCGCGCGAGGTCTGCGTCGAGGCGACAGGCGTGGCAGCGGGACGGTTGCGGTCGATGGGGCTCATGAAGGGCTCCCGCCCATGGGGGTGCTGGGCGTTTCCATCATTTTCTCACAGAGCCCGCACGAAGTTGCGTCGCAGGTGGGAACCCGGCCGGTTTCGGGAATGTCTGGGGCGACATCCCCGCGACATCCCTGGAGAAACCATGACGATGAGACCTGTCCTCGGTGTCCTGCTCCTGCTCTGGGGCTGCGCCTCCAGCAGTCCTTCGACGCAGCGCGCCAATTCCAAGTCAGGGCCCGCATTCATCGAGAATGATTGGGAAAGGGCGCTTCGGGAGGCGCGGGAGAAGCAGCGGCCCCTCTTCGTGGAGACCTGGGCGCCCTGGTGCCAGTCGTGTCGTTCGATGCGCTCGACGGTGCTGACCTCACCCGCCCTGGGGGAACAGGAGGGCCGCTTCGTCTGGCTCGCCATCGACACGGATGCCCCGGCCAATGAGGCCTTCCTCCAGCGCTATCCGGTGGATACGTGGCCCACCGTGCTCATCCTGGAGCCGGAACAGGGCGCGGTCCTCGTGCGCTCGCTGGGCGGAGTGTCCGTGCCCCAGTTGCTCGGGTTGCTCGCGCAGGGAGAGCAGGCCTTCCAGCGGGGGCGCGCGGGCGGGGAGGAGCTGTCCAGGGCGGACGGGCTCGCGCTCACCGGCCACCACGCGGAGGCAGCGGCGGCCTACCAGCAGGCCGTGGCGCACTGGACGCCCGAGGACTCGCGCCGGGCCAGCGCCGTGGTTTCGTGGCTCAAGTCGCTCACCGCCATGGGCGACGCGGTCTCCTGCATGCGCGTGGCGGCCCAGGAGCTTGGGCACCTGCCCCGCGTGGATGACCGCACCCGGGTGCTGTACGTGGGCATGGGCTGCGCGCTGGATGCGAAGACGGATGAGGCTCGAGCGCTGCGCGAACAACTCGCCCAGGAGGCGGCTCGGGCCCGTGAGGCGCCCGAAGGCACGCTGACGCCAGCGCTGCGCTCCTCGCTCTACGAGGTGGGCTGCGAGGTCCACGAGGCGTCGGGAGACGAGGCGAGCATGCGCGAGCTGGCGGAGACGTGGTGGCGTTTCCTGGAGGAGCAGGCCACACGCGCGCGCAGCGCCGAGGAGCGGGCCGCGCTCGACTCGCATCGGGTGATGGCGGTCGCGCTGCTGGCTCGCCCGGAGGCAGCCCTCTCGCGATTGGAGCGCAGTGAGCGGGAGCTGCCGGAGGACTACAACCCGCCCGCGCGGCTCGCCACGCTGCACCTGATGGCGGGACAGCACGAGCGGGCCCTCGCCGCCAGTGAGCGCGCGTTGTCACTCGCCAAGGGGGCCTCGCGAGGGACGGTCCTCGCGGGACAGGCGCGAATCCTCAGCGCGAGCGGCAAGCGTGCCCAGGCGGAAGCGCTGCTGACGCAGGCGTTGAGCGAGCTGGAACAAGCGTCCGTTCCCAAGAACCACCTGCAGCGACAGGTCCTCGAGCGGGTCCTCTCGCAGCTGCGCGCGGAAGGCGGCCCTCCGTCACCGTGAGCGATGGACGGGTGACGCACAGGGCCTGAGGTGCATCCGCATCAGGCTGGGCGCGCGGTGGACGTTTTCCGCGGGGCGTTGGCGGTCCACGCGACGGGGCCTCGACACGGACATTCGGTGCCGCTGGACGACGAGGTGCACGTCGCCCCGCCGGAAAGTCCATTGCGCTCCACCCGATTCATAGCTAGATATATAGCGCGCTATGAATGTGGAGGTGCGACATGGAAGTGGATCTTCTTGCGGGACTTGGCGTGGGCTTTCTGGGCAGCCGTCTCAAGCGACTCGCCGAGCGGATGCAGGCCGACGCGGCTGAAGTGGCCCGCTCGTTGGACCTGCCAGTCCAGCCAGCCCAGATGTCGATGTTGATGACGCTCCGCCTGCACGGCCCGATGACGGTGGGAGAACTGGCCGAACGGTTGCGGGTGGCCCAACCCACGGTGACTCGCGCGCTCGGGACCCTGGAAGACTTCGTCGAAGTGCGGCGCTCGCCGGACGACCAGCGCGCCAAGCGCCTGGCGCTGACAGAAAAGGGCGAGGCCCTGATGGTCCGCGTCCAGACGCAGTTGTTGCCGCGCATCGAGCCCGCCGCGGCCTCGCTGGTCGAGGGGTTGTCGGGCGATTTCATGCAGGGCCTGACCAGGGTGGAGGCGCGGCTGGCGGAGTCCTCGTTGCTGAGCCGGAGCGAAGCCGCCGGTCCGCCCGCGATGTGGGCGCGCGACTTCTCCGACGACCTGGCCGAGGCCTTCCATCGGATCAACGCCGAATGGATTCAGGACATGTTCACCCTCGAGGAGAACGACATCGCCCTCCTGTCGAAGCCGCGTGAGCTGATCCTCGACAAGGGAGGCGTGGTGCTGTTCGCCGAGACGCCACGACTGGGCGTGGTCGGGACCTGCGCCCTGATGGTGTCCAAGGGCGGCTGGGTCGAGTTGACCAAGATGGGCGTCTTGAAGAGCGCCCGGGGCCTGAAGGTCGGCGAGTTCCTGCTCGCGAAGACCCTGCAGCGGGCCTCCAGCCTGGGGTTCGACAAGGTCTACCTGCTGACCAACAAGAAGTGCGCGCCAGCCATCCACCTCTACGAGAAGCTGGGCTTCGTGCACGACGCGGAGATCATGCGGCTGTTCGGGGCGCGCTACGCGAGATGTGACGTGGCGATGTCATACAGGCCGAGGGGTGACCTGAATCCCCTGCCCCCGTCTTCACAGCGGGAGTCATGACCGAGTGGCGGTTCCCGAACGTCGACCTGACCATTCACATGTTTCGCCAGCCCGTCGGCGCCTGAGCTGGCTTCGACACGCGCGCAACCTTGATTCGGCTACCTCGTCACGAGATGCTCCCAGCAGATTTTCCCCGCGATGGAGTTCATCATGACGAGCCTGGCAGCGCTTCCCACGGATCAAAAGAAGATCAACTGTGTCTGGATTGGGAACGGACTGATCAGCTGCCAGTCGGCGTTCAACATCCTGAGTTGGATATCGTGTGGCTGGACGGTCACCATCTACAAGCACCCTGCCCCGCAGGGGAATGCCGCCGTGAGCGCGATCTTCCACGAGGATGCCCGTTCCGCGCTCGAGTCCCCCAAGGTCACCGAGGAGACCCTCTCCGTGGTTTCCCTCACGGACGCTCTCGAAGCCGCGACCACGGTCATGCCAACCACCCGGGCACTCCTGCGTCGGTGGATTGGTGACATCGGCGTCGGCTACACCAGCTACGCCATCGGAGACCTGACCAAGTCATTTATCGCAGGCACTCGCGTGGGCATCGTGCTCGACCTGAAAATCGGCCCCAGCCAATGGGTCCATGATTATCCGTCAAAGCCATTCACCGAAACCTTCATCAGCTTCTCCCGAACGGGTGCTTTTGATGTGGAGAACCAGTGCCTGGGCAGCCTCAACCTTGAAGTTTCAAACGAGTACGGCCAAATCTTCGACCTGAGCGCGAGCGGCCTGGAAAACGCCACCTTCGACCAGCAAACCAATGCAGAGGCGGTTTTCGGCTCCATCACGAGCAAGCACCAACTCGCGTTCAATAATTTGAAACGCAAGCGGAAGGGTACGGACGTGAAGACAACGGACAGCACCAAATGGGAGTTCTTCGAGATTGGCAGCAACAAGAACTCAGGTCCGTTTCGCGTCTACCAGAAGCCGGGTTACTTCAACTGGAAACAGGGAGAGTACCCGGAGCAGAAGAAGGAGAATCTGGTGCTTGTCGCCGATGAACTGAAGCGCGACCACGGCACCATGCAGAACACGCGCGTACCCGCTCCATTCAAGCACGACAGCAACTTCTACCTTCAATACATCCAACCCCTGGCCCATGAATCCATCAAGGACCTCAGAACGACGATTGAGAAGATCGACAAGGAGATCCAAGAGGGCAAGAAGCTATAGCCTCATGTCGAGCGGACAGGTCCCCGACGCACAGGGCCCACCAGCCACGGCGAACACCTCGATTCGAGTGAGGGTCGCCGTTCGGCCAGTTCGGCGCGGTCTGGCTGTCGGGGCGGGGCATCCGACCTCAAGGCTCACTTGCCGCCGCGAACCGTCACGCCGAGCCGTTTCATCATCGTGCGCACCGTGCCCCCGGGGTCCTTCGCCGTGCCACGGCCGACTTCACCCAACAGGCGCGCGGCCTCCGAGGCATTGCCGCTGGCGCGCCGCAACGCGGCTTTGAGGGCCATGCGCTCCAGTCGCTCGATTTCGGCGCGCAGGTTCATCGTCCCCAGCGTCACCCGGCGCTCGACCTCGTGCTCGGACACCAGCGCGGAGCTGCTCGCGCGCTCGCGCTGCCACAACCGCCGCGGCAGATCCGACACGAGCAGTTCGTCCCCGGCGCGCTTGGCCACCAGCGCGCCGTAGATGACGTTGCGCAGCTCGCGGACGTTGCCGGGCCACGGATAGGCGCGCAGCACGTCGAGCGTCTCGGGTGTCGCGCTCCGGACGCGCGGACTGTCCGGCGCCGGCTCCTCGACGGCGTAGTAGCGCTCCATCCAGTGCAGCACGAGTGGCGCCACGTCCTCCTGCCGCTCGCGCAAGGGGGGCAGGTGAATCTGCACCGTGGCGAGGCGCTCGTAGAGGTCCTCGCCGAACAGGCCGCGCTCGATGAGTTGCCTCAAGTCACGATTGGTCGCCGCGAGGATGCGGAAGTCCACCTTGCGCCACGCGTTCTCTCCCAGTCGCGAGATGACCCGGTCCTCCAACACGCGCAGCAGCTTCGACTGGAGCGCATGCGGCGTGTCGTCAATCTCGTCCAGAAGCACCGTGCCGCCCTCGGCCGCGGACACCAGTCCGTCATACCCATGGACCGCGCCGGAGAAGGCGCCCTTCGCGTAACCGAAGAGCTCGCCCTCCATGAGTTCATTGGGGATGGCCGCGCAGTTGATGGGCACGAACGTGTGCGAGCGCCGCTCGGACCACTCGTGGATGAGCCGTGCGGCGACCTCCTTGCCCGTCCCCGTCTCTCCGGTGAGCAACACCGGCATCGAGGTGCGAGCGGCCTGGGCGAGTTGGGCGAGCAGCGCCTTCGCCGCCGCGCTGTGCGCGATGAGCGTCCCGGGCACCTTCGGCGCCGGAGCCTCGATGAGGCTCTCCTCCAGCCGCCGCAGCAGCCGCGCCTCCCAGCCGCTCGTTCCCTTCCAGAACACGTCCATGGCCCCCTGCTCCACCGCGAGCCGGAGCGCGTCGACGGGGACGGCCCTTTCACACAGCCACAACCACCGCCCCGTCTTCGGCGCGCTCGCGAGCCGAGGCTGCGCGGAGCACACCACCGTCACCCGGGGCTCGGCTCCTCCGAGTCGCCAGCCCGCATCATTCAAATGCTGGAGCAGGGCTCGTCCTGGAGCAGGACCTTTCCAGAGGAGTTTGCGCATTCCACGATTCAAACATGGAAGTGGCATGATTTGAATCAGGTGCCGGTCACGCGACTCCAGGAGTTCCAGCCACTTGGCCCTGGCAGGGCGCATGCACTGAGGGGGGCACCCGCATTCCCGCGGGCCGTGGGAGAAGGGCCTCATGGAATACAACGTGGTTCTGGTCGGGGTCGCGCTGCTGCTGGGTATCGGGCTGGTGCTCGTGCTCAGCGGCTTGCAGGTGATCGGCGAGAACGAGTCGGGGTTGGTCATCAAGAAATACGGCGCGCCGCTGCCGCCCGGAAGGCTGGTCGCGGTGGAGGGCGAGGCAGGCTACCAGGCGCAACTGCTCCCGCCGGGGTGGCACTTCGGCTACCCGTTCTGGCGCTTCAAGGTGACGCACGTCCCGGTGGTCGTGGTGCGGCAGGGACACATCGCGCTCGTCGTCGCGAACGGCGGCGCGCCGATTCCGGCCGGAAACATCCTCGGTCGCGAGGTGGGCTGCGACGACTTCCAGGACGCGCGTGCGTTCCTCGACGATGGCGGGCAGAAGGGCCGCCAGCTCGCCTTCCTCACCGCGGGCACCTATCGCATCAACCCCGCGCTGTTCACCGTCATCACCCCGGAGAACGCGGAGGAGTTCGACATGTCCGCCGAGGACCTGGAGGTCTTCAACATGGGCATGGACAAGGTGGGCATCGTGACGACGTTGGACGGCCGCCCCATTCCGGCGGGGGACCTGGCGGGCGCGCCGGTGGACGGACATGACTCGTTCCAGAGCGCGCAGCGCTTCCTGGACGAGGGGGGCTGCCGAGGCCTGCAAGAGCAGGTGCTGCTGTCGGGCTCGTGGAACCTCAACCCGTGGTTCGTGCGGGTGGAGCAGACGCCGATGACGGAGGTCCCCATCGGCTACGTGGGCGTCGTGGTCAGCTACGTGGGACGCGAGCACCTGGACGTGTCGGGAGACGAATTCACCCATGGAGACCTCGTCGAGCGCGGGCGCAAGGGTGTGTGGATTGAGCCGCTGCTGCCCGGCAAGCACCCGCTCAACACGCGGGTGATGAAGGTGGAGTTGGTGCCCACGACGAACATCGTCCTCAACTGGGCCCAGCGGACCGAGCAGCACAAGTACGACGAGAAGCTCAGCCCCATCACCGTGCGCTCGATGGATGGGTTCAGCTTCACGCTCGATGTGTCGCAGATCATCCACATCAGCATGAAGCAGGCGCCGCGCGTGATTTCCCGCGTGGGCTCCATGCAGAATCTGGTCGACCATGTACTTCAGCCCACGGTGGCCAACTACTTCCGCAACTCCGCGCAGCAGGTGTCGGTGCTGGAGTTCCTGTCCGCGCGCACGGACCGCCAGCGAGAAGCGTATGAGGCCATCCGCGGCGCGTTGGGCGCGTATGACGTCGAGTGCATCGATACGCTCATCGGCGACATCCAGCCGCCCGCGGAGCTGATGAAGACGCAGACGGACCGGAAGATCGCCGAGGAGCTCCAGCGCACCTACGAGGTGCAGCGCGAGGCGCAGGTCCGGCGCCGCGAGCTGGAGCGCGCGACGTCGGTGGCGAACATGCAGGGCGAGGTGGTGCGCAGCGAGCAGATGGTCGCCATCAGCGAGAAGGGTGCGCTCGCCGTGGAGGAGACGGCCAAGGGCGAGGCCGCCCGCACGCGGCTGCAAGCGGAGGCGGAGGCCCACGGCATGAGGCAGCGCGCGGAGGCGGAGGCCCACGGCATGAGGCAGCGAGCGGAGGCGGAGGCGACGGCGAAGCGACTGCACGGCGGCGCGGAGGCCGAGGCGACGCGGCTCGTGGGCGAGGCGAAGGCGGAGGCGTATCGGACCGGCGTGACGGCGCTCGGTGCCCAGGCGTTCACCGCGGTGCAGTTGGCCACGGTGCTTGCGCAGCACGGGGTCAAGCTCGTCCCGGAAATCGCGTTGGGTCAGGAGGGAGCGGGAGGGCAGGGGCTGCTGGGTGCGCTGATGGCGCGGGTGCTCCAGAGCGGGGCCACGCCGCAGGTGCCGCAGCGGCCTTCGAAGCCGCCGCAGGCCAACGGCATGGTGCACGGCCCCAAGGAGGCGTGAAGTCCTGATGGCGAAGGCCGCGCACCCACGGAAGGACGCGGGTGCGCGGAGGGTGTCGAGCGTGGGAGGGCTATTGGCCGAAGCGGCGAGACAAGAACTGCTGCGGGCGCTCCGGGCGCTCCCTCAAGGCGCCGGGCCCGCCGCGTTGCGCGGCCTCGCCACGCTCCTCGAAGCCGCGGTCGAGGTGGAGGAGGAGGTCGACCCGCGCATCGCGGACGAGCTCATCCGGGTCCTGGGCCCGGTGATGGGGGAGGATACGCCGGTCACCGTCGCGGAGGCGGCGGCGGTCGCGACCGGAAGTGATGCGAAGGTCCTCGTCGCCATGCTGACGGGACTTCGCGGAGCCCTCTCGGAGCTGCGTGCGCTGAAGGTGGGGCTCACCGGGGAGTGCGTTGGCGCGCTGTCACGGGCGGAGCTGCTGCTCCAGCAGACGCCAGCCACCGCGACCCGGCTGGCGTTGGAGAGCGCCATGGCGGGGGCGCGCACGAAGCTCGCGAGCGAGCTCTCCCGGCTCCATGCGCCTGTTCCCATCACGTCAGCGGAGGTGCTTCCCATCGCACGCTGGGTGCTGGGAGACGGACCTCCGCCCGCGGGCGCGGCGGTGCTGGAGCTGGCGCGGCGCCTGGATGACTTCTGTCATCGCGCGCCATTGACGCCCCTCGACCTCGAGGAACTCCGAGTGCTCGCACGGAAGGCGGATGCGGAGCGCGAGTCACCTGGATGGCCCTGGGTGCTGGAACGACTGCGCACGGTCAGACCGCGATTGATGCCGCGGCGAGTGCTGCCCCCTCTCTATCGGTCCCTGGCTGGGGCCCAGGTGGAGGTCACCCAGGGAGCGTTGTCGCTCGAGGACCTGTTGCGGTGACTCTGGAGCGCCGCCCCACCACCATTCGGACCCGCCTTGTCCGAATGAGGGCCGATTCCACCCTATATGCCTCCTACCGTGCTCCTCGCCCTCCCCCGTCGGGGAATGACACAGGAGTGAACGTGAACAAGGAGCAAGCAGTGGTGCAGAAGGACGTCGTGCCAACCCGGGACGGAGCACGTGCCTTCGATTTCTGGGTCGGCCGGTGGGACATCCACAATCGACGCCTGCGCGAGCGGCTCAAGGGCTCCACCGAGTGGATCGAGTTCAAGGCCACGAGCGTGGCCCGCCCGCTTCTGGGCGGAATGGGAATCGAGGACGAGTACCGCACCGACTACTGGAGCGGCTTCATCGGCTCCGCGTTCCAGTTCTTCAATCCGGAAACGAAGCAGTGGTCCATCTACTGGGTGGACAACCGCCGCGGCGCCCTTGAGCCGCCCGTGGTCGGCTCGTTCACGGACGACGTTGGCATCTTCGAGGGCGTGGACACCTTCGAGGGTCAGCCCATCCGCGTCCGCTACACCTGGTCGCGCGTCACCACGGCGAAGCCGCGCTGGGAGCAGGCGTTCTCCTCGGACGGCGGGAACACGTGGGAGACGAACTGGGTCATGGATTTCTCCCGGGCCGATGGCTAGGGCCTGAGAATACGAACTCCAGAAGCGGGCGTCCCCCTTACGCCCAGCTCCCGGAGTCCGCGTGGACGAGGGCTACGGCTGGGCGAGTTCGTTGAAGATGAGCAGGCCGCGCGAGGAGTCCGCCGCGTACACATACCCGTCGCCGGGCACGCGAATGCCGAGCAGCCCCTCGAAGGGGCTCTCGGTGCGGTAGGGGTCCGCCTCGCGGAAGGTGTTGTAGTGGGCCACCTGCCGGGGGCGCGTGGGATTGGACACATCCAGCACACGCACGCCGTCCTGGTACCAGGCGATGTAGAGGAGATTGTCGCGCAGGAGGAGGTTGTGGATGGAGGTGAAGGGCCGGTGGGTGCGGAACTCGCCAATCTTCACGATGCGCTCCGGACGGGTGACGTCGAGCACGCGCAGATGGGCGTACTGGAACTCTCCGCCCTCGAAGGCGATGGTCCGCCCGGCGAAGGTACCCACCGCGCTGTGGTGCGCGAAGGTGAAGTCCGGACGGACGTACCCACCCAGCTCGCGGACATGGTCCAGGTCGGTGACGTCCACGACGAAGTAGCCGCGGAAGGCATCACTGACATACAGGCGGTTCTCGTACACGAAGGTGTCGTGGGGACCGCCCAGGAGGGCCGCGTCGGGCAGCGCGATGACCGTCAGCAGACGCGGCGACAGCGGCTCCGAGATGTCATGCACGAAGGTGCCGGTGCCAGGCGCCATCGAGTAGAGCCGGTCTCCATCGACAAGCACCGTATGTGTCCCCGTGCCTCCCGTGGTGAGGCCACGGATGAACAGGGGCTCGGCGGGCTGGGAGATGTCGTAGACGAGCGTCCCCGAGGTGTTGCTGGCGATATACAGGGCATCACCCTTGGCCCAGACCCCGTTCCAGGTGTTGTCCCCGGGGAGGGAGAGGGTCTTCTTGAGGACGGGCGCGCGCGGGTTGCTGACGTCGAAGATGGAAAGGCCGCCCGTGCGGACCTGCTTGGGAATCGAGACGACGTAGGCGTGCCCCTTGGTGACGTAGAGGTCCAGGGGGTGGCCCAGGGGAGTGTAACCCTCGGAGAGCAACTCCAGGCCACCGGAGGACTCGGGCTCTCCTCCCCACCTGGAGACCCGATGCGCCTCGAAGGTTCCCGACCGGATGAGCCGCGCCCGGTAGCAGTAGGCGAAGCACCCGGTGATGATGTCGGTCTCCTTCTGCTCGCAGCCCGCCAGGGTGATGGCGGCCGTCGAAGCAGGAGCGAAACCACGCACGAAGAAGCGCCCAGGTCCCGTGTCCCTCAGTGGCAAGGGCACATAGAACATGTTGCCGCCATCCTCCGTGAAGTGGACGCCCCCCACCTCGATGACGGCGTTGCCCCCGTCCGGAACGGGCCGTGCGTCCCGGAGCGGGTACAAGTAGATGGACCCGGCCTCCACCTCGGACAGCGAGCCGAGATTGCACTGGGAGAGGTCGAAGCGGGACAGCTCCTCGCACGTCGTGGCACCCGCGTCCCGGGTATCGAAGGTGCACGGCGCGAAGGGCCCCGTGTCCAGGATGTCTCCGCGCTCTTCGAGCTCGGTATAGGTGCCATCCCAGACCACGGGTCCCGCGTCGGGGAGCCCCGCATCAGGCGACCCGGAGTCGGAGGAGTCCGGGTCGGGTGAGTCCTCACAGCCAGAGAGACACACGGACATCAACAGCAACCCGGTGAACAGCAGGACCCGAAGGGACATCGCCATGTGGAACCTCCTGGAAGGCCACCATGAAGGGGCATGGGTGCCATTCCGGAGGAGACGACGCTGCCGCGCGTTTTCCCTCAGGCCTTCGATGAAACCCCATCCGCTGGTGGCACTGCCCGCGTGCCCAGAAGCCAGCGGAGGGTGACGCCCGAGGCCCTCAGGCGTTCGGGCATCACCCTCCCTCAAGCGGCGCCTCTCACTGGCAGTTCGGAGGTCCCATGCAGGAGAAGGTCAGCGTCACGTCCGCGTTGGCCTCCTCCGGCGTCGCGAAGCACTCGCCCCTCTCCTCCACGGCGTTGCAGACGCCCCGAGGGCACTGAGCCGCCGCGTTCTCGCGGGCATCCCGGCTCGCCGAGAGATAGGCCCCAGCGCACCGCGGGTGGACTCCGTACCCTGCGACCACGCGTCGCTCGGGCTGACACGTGCAAGCGGTGACCGAGGGACAGTAGGTCCGCGTGCCATCGCACTCCACCCATCCTCCGTTGTCCACCCCGGAGGTACAGACACCGCTCGCGGAGCCGCAGGACACCGTGGTGTTGGTGCACTGCTGCGTCACCTGACACGACAGCTCCGCTTCGCGGCTCTCCAAAGTGAGGCCGTCGCCGCCCGGCGACTCAGCGCCACAGGCCGACAGCGTCGTCGCCACCAGGAATGCGGCACAAACCAGGCGCACATCGAATTGCATTCGCATGCCAATACCCCCGTCGTCGTCATTCAATGCGTCAATGTCACACAGCCATCACACGGCCCATGGATTCGCGAGGCATCGCCACGACGCGCAAGCCCCGGCGCCCGAATCCACATGGGAATGCGAGATACCACCCACAACGACACCGGGCCGCATCCGCATCACCTTGTGAATCGAGAGCGACGGGAGTCTGCACTTGCGTGCCTGGGCAGGGCAATCCCTGAATTCTGGGTTGCACATTCTCGAAGCCCCCTGAGCGCATGGAGGCCGTCCTCACGGCCAGGTCCCAAGGTCCCCGGGGCCGCCGCCCCGGAAGCGAATCCCCCGCAGGTGGAGGGCCCCATCGACAACGAGGGAAGGAGGACCGCGCACCGCATTGCCTGCAACGAGAAGTTCTGTCTGTCGAAGAGCTCCGACGAACTCCTTGCATGCGAGCACCTGAATTGCCTGAACGACTCCCTGGTCGCCTCCGACCTCAAGGGCTACGCCTCAGCTGTCCGGAGCGTCGAGCATCCGCAGAAGCAGAGCTTGGAGGCGCTGCTGGTCCGCGGTGTTGAGCCGCTCCGTGAGTGGTGCGAGCGCCTGTTGGACTTGTGAATACAGGCGCTCGACGAGCTCCGCGCCCTGGTTCGTTAGAAAGACGTCGATGGCCCTGCCGTCTTCCGCGCTTGGCGAGCGCGCTACGAGCCCTCTCTTCTCAGCCCGGTCGATGAGTCCCGTCATCGTCGACTTCTCAAGGCCCAGATAGTCGGCGAGCGCGACCATGCGGAGGCGCCGGTCCCGGAGTATTCCGCAGACTCGAAGCAGGGTGAGGGACAGGTCGTTTTCGGCGCCGAGCCTGTTGAGCACGGAGGTCGTGACGAAGGCGGCGCGTACGAGGGCGTCCACCAGCCCCTCGTTGGGCACGGAGGATTGTGTTGGCTTCTTCATTGGGGATTCATCTTGACGTAGTTCGTATTACGAATCAAATTTAGTTCGCACTACGAATCTACTCCAGTGGAGGGGAATTCATGAAAGCCGCCGTCATCACCTCGTTCGAGCACCCACCGCGCTACGAAGACTTCGCTGACCCCGTTCCCAAGGGCCGTGACGAGTTGCTCGTCGACGTGCTCGCTGTCGGTCTGCATCATCTCACCCGCGCGAGGGCCGAGGGCTCGCACTACACGAGTACCAGCGTCCTCCCGCTCATCCCGGGTGTCGACGGCGTTGGGCGCGGTGCTGACGGCAAGCTGCGCTACTTCGTGGTCGACGGCACGCAGACAGGCTCGATGGCCGAGAAGGTGGTGATAGAGGTCGACCACAGCATCGTGCTCCCGCGCGATATCGATGCGATGACCGTCGCGGCGGCGATGAACCCCGCCATGGGGGCATGGCTCGCGCTGCGATGTCGAGTGCCCTTCAAGAAGGGGCAGAAGGTCCTCATCCTGGGAGCCACGGGGAATGCTGGAAGCATGGCCGTGCAGATAGCCCGGCACCTGGGGGCGCGGCAGATCATCGCGACAGGTCGTGATGAGAAGAAGCTCGCGAAGCTGCCCGGACTCGGTGCGACGGAGGTTGTGGCGCTGGGGGATGCTCGACTGGGGTCCCTCGCACGCGAGGTCGATGTCGTGCTCGACTTCATCTGGGGGGAAAGTACGCCACAGGCCATGGACATGGTTGTCAGAGCACGTGCGGACCGAGAGCGACCGCTTGCATGGGTTGAAATTGGCTCGGTTGCAGGGCAGACCGCCGCCATTCCGGCAGCCCTTTTGCGTGCTTCGCGTCTCCAGCTGATCGGCAGTGGGCTTGGGTCGGTGCCAGGTCGCGATATCGTCAAGGAACTGCCGGCGCTCGTGAAAGAGATTGCGCGCGGTACGTTTCACCTCGATGTGAAGGCGATGCCTCTCTCCGACGTGGAGCGAGCGTGGACCGAAGCAACGCACACGAACGAGCGCATCGTCCTGACTCCATGAGGGCTGTCTCCGCTCTCCGGCTCGTCGACAAAGAAGAAGTATCAGTTAGCGGATGGCGAGATCTTCTTCGCGGCGGGGAATGGGGAGTCGAACGCGAGCAGCGTGGTCAACATCTCCTGTGGTTCTCCATCGCCTGAGACCGTGGACCGCTGTGTTGACCCCTCCAGCAAAAGGAGATGCCACTGAGCGCCTCCTTTCAGCGGCTGTGCTCACCCAAGTGACGAGCACGATGGTGCTGGCATGGGACCCTGAATGGGCGTCTTCACGTCCGACAATCATCGGGACGACGTATCGAAATTCGAGGATACCGGCACGTTCGAGGAATCTCGGAGGGGAGCGTTCTTCTCATGATGCCAGGGGCACGGGTAGTCCCGCGCCGCCCCTCAGTGCCGTGACGGAGGAAGCGGCTCGTGGGGCTCCTCGGAGACCTGCTGCTCCACCTGCTTCCTCACCAGCCGCTTCGTCGCGGTCTCCTCCTCTTCCGTCCGCTGCCGCCGCCGCACCAGCCCCTGGCTCTCATCCACGAACCAGAAGATGACCCGGAAGAAGGCGGCGATGACGGTGACGAGCAGCGAGGACAGCAACCACTCCAACGCCCACCCAGGCCAACCACCCACCACCACGTCGATGGCGTACGTCCCCGTGAGCGGCACCAGCACGAAGGCCACGTAGTGCGACAGGCAGTAGGGACACGACGCCAGATATCCCCACCACGTGTCCTTGCCACCCAGCCGCTCGCGCAGCGGCGCGAAGATGCGCTCGCGGGCGATGGTCTGCGACACCCCCATCACCACCGCGGACACCGCGAAGAGCTGGAACAGGTTCTCCATCCCCCCAAGGTGGCGATGACGGGGCGAGACAGGGACGCACGTCGCACAACCGCCACCTCGCTCGCCTGGATGCCGCCACGTGCCCCACCCGCTCCCACTGTCGGCCGGAAGACAGTCGGAAGAGTCTTCGAAATACCCCCCTGTAAAAACGAAAGGGTGCCGCCCTTAAGCACCCTCCCCCCTTGATGCAAACCCGCGCATTCACTTGGGAACGCTTGGGAAGGGCCGTGGCACATGCATTGCGAAGGACCCGTCCCGTGCCGCCGACGCGCGGCTCCCACCGGCCCCCTTCCCCGAGAGACGCCATGCAGGAAACCTCCCACTTCTCCTCCCCGGATTCCCTCTCCACGTACCTCTCGGAGATCAACCAGTACCCGCTGCTGACGCAGCCGAAGGAGCAGGAGCTGTCGCGCCGCTTTCGCGGGGGAGACCTGATGGCCGGCCACCAGCTCGTCACGGCCAACCTGCGCTTCGTGGTGAAGGTGGCCTACGAGTACCGCTCCTACGGCCTGAAGATGTCGGACCTCATCCAGGAGGCGAACATCGGCCTGATGAAGGCCGTGCAGAAGTTCGACCCGGACAAGGGCATCCGCCTCATCTCCTACGCGGTGTGGTGGATTCGCGCGTACATCCAGAACTGCATCCTGCGCAACTGGAGCCTGGTGAAGCTGGGCACGACGCAGGCGCAGCGCCGGCTGTTCTTCAGCCTGGCGCGCACCCGCCGCGAGCTGGAGCGCATGGGCGCCGGCGACGCGAGCGTCGTCAACGCGGAGGAGATTGCCCGCAGGCTGAACGTGAAGGCCTCCGAGGTGCGCGAGATGGAGCAGCGCATGGGCGGCCGGGACTTGTCGCTCGACGCGCCCGTGGGCGAGGACGGCGACGCCACCCACCTGGACTTCGTCGAGTCCTCCGCCGCGTCCCACGAGGACGAGGTGGCCGACCGCCAGCAGGCGGGCCTCACCCGCGACCTCGTGCAGCGCGCCCTGCGCCGCCTGGACCCGCGCGAGCGCTTCATCATCGAGAACCGGGTGATGGGTGACGCGGAGATGACGCTCAGCGAGCTGGGCGAGCACTTCGGCTTCTCCCGCGAGCGCGCCCGTCAGCTCGAGATTCGCGCCAAGGACAAGCTCAAGGCGGAGCTGGCCCTCCTGATGGCCGACGCGGGCCTGGACGCCGCCGCCCTCGCCTGACCCGCACCGACGCCCTCACGGGGTCGCTGACTCACATCGAGTCCGCCTTTCGAAAGAAGGGCGGACTCATTCGTTTCCAGGCCCTACGTCCCTGGCCTGCTCGCCGGGGGTCCACCCGACCTCCTCCTCCGGAAATGCGCGCGAGGCCGAAAATCCGGCCCGCGCGGCGCCGTGGGCCCTTTCCCGTCGACGCGCGGCCTCCCCACCCGAGGCCCGCTGTCCGGGACGGCCCCTCCCGCGAACCCTCCAGGTCAGTCCCCTGATTCCACGTCCATGCTCCGCGCGCCTCGGGGGCAGGACGTCCTACGTGCGCTGACGCCCGCGAAGCGCACCGCCGGAATCCGCCCCTTCGCGTGACATCAAATACAGACGCACGGGGTTTCAACAGACATCCTCCTCACCAAGTCAGACAAACCCACCCCCATTGACACACTGGCTTTCCCTGTTACTGTTTGACCATCTCGCGAATCAATCTTCGCGTGAACCATTCAGCGGCTGTGGCGAACGGTCGGCGGTTGGATCTTCGCTCGCGAAAACCCCGGCGGCCCTCCGGGTCTCACCACCCTCATCAATCACAGACACGCCCGGCGCGCGTGCTGGAGGAGTCTCGTCTTGGGCAAGCTGGGAGGCACCTTGGAGCTGGTCCGCAGGCGTCTGGATGAGTTCATCCGGAACGCGGAGGCGGCGCCCCGGCAGGAGCCGTGGGTCGTCCTCTCCAACCTGACGGACAGCGAAGGGCGTCCCGCGGCGCCCGCGCGAGACGCGGTGGTGATGTTCCTGGCGAACATCCGGCACGAGACCATCGTCAGCACCTACAACCGCAACGTGCCCGTGTCGCCGGACGCGTACGGCCTCATCGCGCCACCGCTTTTCATCGACCTCTTCGTCCTGCTGTACGCCAACTTCGAGGACCAGGCGTACCCCGTGGGGCTGGAGGCCATCTCCCACGTCATCAGCTTCTTCCAGCAGACACCCTGGTTCACCCAGCAGAGCCTGCCGGGGCTGGACCCGGACATCGACAAGCTCACGTTCGAGTTCGTCGACCTGGACCTCCTGGGCCTCAACCACCTGATGGGGCTGGCGGGTGTGAAGTACCTCCCCTCCGTCTTCTACAAGGTCCGGATGATTCCCTACCGGGGCGAGGCCATGCAGGGCCAGGTGTCCGCGGCCAAGGGTGTCGAAGCGCCCGGCCGGCCCCAGGGGATGCAGCCATGAGGCGCTTCCGACGCGCCAACGAGCGCTCCCTGGATGGCCCCCTGCGGCTGCGGCAGGGCGACCTGCCCCGCCTCGCCAGGGCCCTGGCCACGAACGAGTCGCTCGACGACTATGACGTGCCGCCGCGCCGCTACACCTTCGAGCGACTGCTGTCGGTGGACCTGCGGCACACCTACTTCAACCGCTCCGAGGGGCGCTGTCCGGCCCTGGTCTGCCGGCCCACGGCGGCGACGGCGGCGACGCTCAGGGACCTGGGCCTGCTCTTCCGCGACGAGGGCACGGCCTTCTCCGTCCTCTACGACTTCAACCGCCGCGCGCAGTTGCTCAAGGCGATGGAGCGACGCGAGAAGGCGGGCCAGTGGACGTGGCTGTCCTTCGTGCTGATTCCCGACACGCCCTTCTTCGTCAACTTCACCGACCTGCCCAGCGACTTCCAGCCCGCCTCGGACAACCTCTACTTCAGCAACCGCCAGGCCCACTTCGCCGGACAGCCGCCGGAGCCCACGGACCAGGAACTCCACTGCACGGCCACCAGGACCTTGCCCATCCTGCTCAACCCGGGCGAGCAGGTCACCGCCGCCAGCCGACAGCGCGTGGCCCAGGTGCAGATGCAGGTGCCGCTGCTCCCGGAGACCGCCGAAATCGTCCTGCTCGACATCTCGGGGGAGGAGGTCCTCTGCAAGCCGTGCAGCATCCCGGTCACGCTGCTCCTGGGGAAGCAGGCGCCCTCCGCCATCTCCTGTCAGCAGGTGCGCGTGGCGCGCGGGCCCGGCATTCCCGAGCAGCGCGTGGGCGACTTCGCCTACCTGGACCTCGCGGCCCTGCCCGAGGGCCTCTACACCGTCCGCCAGCTCGACCTCGACGGCGGGATACTCGTCGAGAGCAAGGTCCTCTACACCCAGGCGTACCCGACGCCGCTGGCCTTCCTCGACCTGGTGCTGGCCAAGCCGAACCCCGACGACACGGGCCTGTATCCCCTGTGTGATTTGCACCTGGGCGCGGAGCAGACCCGCGTCGTCCCGCTGCGCGCCGAGCTGCGCTTCGAGCGGCGGAAGACCCGCTGGTGCTACTTCGTCGTGCCGCCCCAGGGCGTCCGCTACGACGCGCTGCGACTGCTCGACGTGGGCTCGTCCCAGCCCGTCACCTTCTCCGGCCCGGTGCCCGTCCAGGTCCCCGGCGCGGGAGTGACCTACCGCTTCATCGCGGACCAGGACCTGCCGCTGCAGGAGGTCCCCGACTACGTCTTCGAACTCCAGGGGACGCGCGAACAGAGCCTCTTCGAGAGCACGCTGATGTCCAACGTGCCCGTGGCCTCGCCCGCGCTGGTGCTGCCCCGGGTGGGCCCGCTCCCCGGTGTCCCGCGCGGCACCAGACCTTCCGGCATGCCCCAGGGGCCACGGCCCTCCCCCCTCGATCGGCGGGATTACTCGGACATCTACCTGAACCTCTGAACCCCGAAGCCCCACCCACGAAGCGAAGAGAGGACCCGATGCCCATCAGGACAGCCCGTAAAACCCCCGGCGTCTATGTCACCGAGTTGGACGCCTTCCCGCCCTCCGTCGTCGGCATCCAGACGGCGGTGCCCGCGTTCATCGGCTACACCAAGACGGCGACGCTCAGCGGCAAGCCCATTCCCAACAAGCCCGTCCTCATCAACTCGCTGGCCGACTACCAGCAGATTTTCGGCGGGGCGCCGGATCCGACGTTCGACCTCACCGAGGTCACCGACACCACCAAGCAGAAGTCGGGTGACTACGACTTCAAGGTGTATGACAGCGCCGGCGCCACGCCCGGCTGGAAGTACTACGACCTGGTCCCCAAGGCGGGCACCAAGTACGTCCTCTTCAACAGCCTGCGTCTGTTCTACGCCAACGGCGGCGGCACCGCGTACATCGTCTCCGTCGGCGACTACACGAGCACGCTGGATGCGCCCACGCTCGTCGGCGGCCTGGACATCATCGCCGAGCAGGTGGGCCCCACCATGCTCGTGGTGCCGGACGCGGTGAACCTGGCGGCGCTGGCGGACTACGGGACGGTGGCCACCGCCATGCTCGCCCAGTGCGGCGCGCTGCAGGACCGCGTGGCCGTGCTGGACGTGTATGGCTCCGCCAGCGTCACGCAGACGACCCTGCCCACCGTCATCTCCGACTACCGGGGCGTGCTGGGCAGCAAGTTCCTCAACTACGGGATGACGTACTTCCCCTTCCTGCACACCACGGTGCAGGAGCTGAGCGACTTCGACTACACCAACATCCAGACGGACGCGACGCTCAAGACCATCCTGCTGGCGGAGAGCGCCAACCTCTACACCAACGCGCCCTCGCGCAAGACGGCGGTGGACGCGGACATCGCCAAGATTGGCACGGTGACGGCGCCCGAGGACATCCAGGTGCTGAACCAGAACCTCACCGCCGCGCTGCCGCTCCTCACGGACATGCTGCGCATCATCTCCCGCAAGGACGATGTGCTTCCGTCCAGCGGCGCCATGGCGGGCATCTACACCTGGAACGACGCCAACCGGGGCGTGTGGAACGCGCCGGCCAACGTCAGCCTCACCGGTGTCACCAGCACCACGTTCAAGCTCAACAACGAGCAGCAGGCGGACCTCAACGTCCCGGTGGATGGCAAGGCCGTCAACGCCGTGCGCGAGTTCGTGGGCCGGGGCTCCGTCGTCTGGGGCGCGCGCACGCTGGACGGCAACAGCAATGACTGGCGCTACATCCAGGTGCGCCGCACCCTCACGTACGCCGAGCAGTCCATCAAGGCCGCGTTGGACCGCTTCGTCTTCGCCGCCAACGACGGCAACACCTGGGCCTCCGTCACGTCCATGGTGTCCAGCTTCCTCCAGGGGCTGTGGTCCCAGGGAGGCCTGTTGGGCGCCACCGCGTCGGATGCGTTCAGCGTGGAGTGCGGCCTCGGCAGCACCATGACGGCCCAGGACGTGTTGGAGGGCTACATGGTCGTCCAGGTCACCCTGCAGATGATCCGCCCCGCGGAGTTCATCGAGCTGACCTTCAAGCAGAAGATGGAAGGCGCCAGCGCGTAGCGCCCGCCCGACTTCGACGACTGATTCCACCCTTCACGAATTCACCGAGGAGCCGCCATGGCAGGAGAAGTCCAAAACGATATCTGGCCGTTGCCGAAATTCTATTTCTCCGTCCAGTTGGGGGACGACACGTCCGTCAGCTTCCAGGAAGTGGATGGCCTGGAGACGGAGACGCAGGTCATCGAGTACCGGCACGGCAACAACCCCAGCTTCTTTCCCATCAAGATGCCGGGACTGGGCAAGGTCGGCAACGTGAAGATGCGCAAGGGCATCTTCATCAACGATGCCCGCTTCTGGGATTGGTACAACGAAATCAAGATGAACACGATTGCCCGGCGGACGGTCATCATCAGTCTGCTGGATGAGCAGGGCGCACCGAAGATGACGTGGACCCTGAACAACGCGTGGCCCACGAAGCTCTCCGGCACGGACCTCAAGTCGGAAGGCAACGAGGTCGCCGTGGAGTCGCTCGAGGTCGCCTTCGAAACGCTCGTCGTCGCCGCGCCGTAATCACAGCCATCGCCATGTCCGAACCCTACTATCCGCCAGGCGCGTTCTACTTCAGCGTCTCCGTCCTCGGCTCCGCGACCCTGCTCGCGGCGGCGAGCGATTTGGATGCCTCCTTCCAGGAGATTTCCGGCATCGAGGCCCGCTGGGACACGGAGGACGTCACCGAGGGGGGCGAGAATCGCTTCACGCACAAGCTGCCCAAGGCCGCCAGGTACTCAAACCTGGTGCTCAAGCGGGGCGTGGTGACGCGGGACTCGTTCCTGGCGGAGTGGTTCGGACAAAGCGTGGGCTCGGGGCTGTCATTGCCGCTCCTGCCACAGAACATCCTCGTGCTGCTGCTCAACGAGGATGGCCTGCCGCTGGTGGCGTGGGGCTTCATCAACGCCTGGCCGCTGCGCTGGGAGGTGTCCCCGATGAGCTCCCAGGAGAACCGCATCCTCACGGAGTCGCTGGAGCTGTCCTACAACTACTTCGAGCGCGTGAATCTGGGCAGCCCGGCCTCTGTCGCCGTCAAGCTGGCCCAGCTCACGTCCCGGCTGATGTGAGGCGCGCGCCATGGCCCTGGAAGTCAACGAGGTCGGCATCCAGATGAGCGTGCGGGGCGGCTCCGGCGAGGCGATTCCGGAGACGCCCAGCACGCCCGTGGGCGACTGCGGCTGCGACGACGAGAAGCAGGCGCACCAGAAGCTGGTGGAGGACTGCGTGCGCCGCGTCCTCCAGGTCTTGAAGGCGCGACAGGAGCGGTAGCGATGGGGTTCTCCGGCAGCCTCGAGAAGATGAACGTCATCGCCTACCAGAAGTCCGACTTCACGTCGGAGGTCGGCAGCTACACCGTGTACATCAACCCGGCGTCGTACTCGCAGACCTACTGCGTCAAGTACAACGACAACCAGACCCAGGGCAGCCCCGGTGGCTCGCCGGACTTCAACCGGATTCCCGCGGACACGGTGGAGCTGGAGCTGGTGTTCGACGGCACCGGAGTCGTCCCCAGTCCGCTGCCAGGACTGATGCCCTTCACCGACGACGGCATCGCCGAGCAGGTGTCCAAGTTCAAGAACCTGGTCTTCACCTACAACGGGAACATCCACAGCCCCAACTACCTGAAGCTGTCGTGGGGCACGTTCCTGTTCAAGTGCCGGCTGTCCAAGCTGAGCATGACGTACACGCTGTTCAAGCCGGACGGCACGCCGCTGCGCGCGCGGGCCAAGGGGACCTTCCTTGGCTACAACGACGAGGTGGAGCTGGCGCTCAAGGCGCGGATGAACTCGCCGGACCTGACGCACGTGCGCACGGTGCAGGCGGGAGACACGCTGCCGTTGATGTGCTTCCGCATCTACGGCTCCAGCACGCTGTATCTGGAGGTGGCGAAGGTCAACGGGCTGTCGGACTTCCGGCGGCTCACCGTGGGCTCGCAGCTGATGTTCCCGCCGCTGCAGGGGAGCCAGGCATGACCACGCCCTATCCGGAGAAGAACGAAGGAGCGCTGGCGACGTTCACCATCGAGTCGAACGGTGAGGTCATCCCCAAGACGTACCAGGTCCTCAGCGTGGACACGTGGCTGGGTGTCAACAAGCTGCCGCGCGCGAAGCTGGTGCTGTTCGACGGCAGCGCGTCCACGGGCCTGTTCCCCATCAGCAGCCAGGACATCTTCATCCCCGGGGCCAAGGTGGTCATCTCCGCCGGCTACGACGGAGTGAACACGCGCATCTTCAAGGGCATCGTGTCCAGCCAGGGCCTGGAGATTGACCAGTCCTCCGGCTCCAAGCTCGTGGTGGAGCTGACCGACGAGGCGATGAAGATGACGCTGGAGCGCAAGAGCGGCTTCTTCGAGAAGGTGAAGGACAGCGCGCTCATCCAGACGCTGCTGTCGCGCAACGGGCTGGCCAGCGACGTGACGGCCACGACAGGGGTGCACGAGGAAATCGTCCAGTACTACGCCACCGACTGGGATTTGATGGTGACACGGGCGCAGCTCAACGGCCTGGTCGTCATGGCGGACGGCGGCGAGGTGACGGTGGCCCCGCCCAACACCTCCCAGGCGCCCGTGCTGAACCTCACCTATGGCCGCTCCATCCTGGACCTCCAGGTGGAGATGGACGCCACCACCCAGCTCGACGCGTCCTCCATCAAGGGCTACACCTGGGACGCGGGCGCGCAGAAGCTCATCGAGTCTGGACCGCGCAGTGTCTCCGTGAAGGAGCAGGGCAACGTCACCTCCGCGGACCTGGCGAAGGTGTTCGGCGCGAAGAAGTTCGCGCTCCAGACGGGCGCGGAGCTGCAGTCCGCGGACCTCCAGGACTGGGCCTCCGCGGAGCTGCTCCTGTCGAAGCTGGCGAAGATTCGCGGCTCGGTGCGCTTCCACGGCAGCGCGCTGGCGCATGTGGGGAAGATGCTGGAGTTGGGGGGCGTGGGGCCGCGCTTCAACGGCGTCGCCTTCATCAGCGCCGTGCACCACCACATCGAGGACGGGCGCTGGATGACGGCGGCGGACTTCGGCCTGTCGCCGCGCTGGTTCACCGTGGAGAACCCCGACATCGCGGCGCCGGACGCGGCCGGACAGCTCCCGCCGATAAAAGGGCTGCAGACGGGCGTGGTGCAGCAGGTGGCCAAGGACCCCGGCGGCGAGCTGCGCGTGCAGGTGGGCCTGCCGCTGCTCCAGGAGCCGAGCAAGGGCGTGTGGGCGCGGCTGGCGACATTCTATGCATCCAGCGGCGTGGGGGCGCTGTTCTATCCGGAGGTCGGCGACGAGGTGGTGGTGGGCTTCATGAACGAGGACCCGCGCCACGCCGTCATCCTCGGCTCCGTGTACAGCAAGCAGCACGCGCCGGCGTCCGCGCCCGACGAGAAGAACACGCGCAAGGCGGTCGTCACGCGCTCCAAGCTGGAGCTGTCGTTCGATGACGAGAAGAAGGTCATCGTCATCAAGACGCCCGGCAATCACATCGTGAAGCTGGACGACTCGTCCGGCGCCATCTCCATTCAAGACAGCAACGGCAACACCGTGTCCCTGTCCAAGGGCGGTATCGCCTTGGACAGCGGCAAGGACGTGAAAATCACCGCGAAGGGAAACGTCGCGGTGAAGGCGGGCGCCAACCTGACGCTGGAAGCCACGGGCAACGTCTCCGTGAGCGGCAAGCAGGTGGCGAACAAGGCGTCCGTGAGCTTCTCCGCCAGCGGCAATACCCAGACCGAGGTGAAGTCCGGTGGAATCCTCACCGTCCGCGGCTCGCTGGTGAAAATCAACTGAGCGCTGTCCCCGAAAGGTGCGCCCCATGCCTCCCGCCGCCCGCGTCACGGACTTCCATCAGTGCCCGATGACAACCCCCGTGGGCCCCGTGCAGGTGCCTCACGTCGGAGGCCCCATCGCTGGCCCCGGCGCGCCCACGGTGCTGATTGGCGGGCTGCCCGCCGCGAAGGTCGGCGACATCGCCATCTGCGTGGGGCCACCGGACGCCGTCATGAAGGGTTCCACGACGGTGAAGGTGATGGGACTTCCCGCCGCGCGGCTCGGGGACAAGACGGCCCACGGCGGCACCATCCTCGTGGGGTTTCCCACGGTGATGATTGGAGGCTGAGGCGCCATGGAGACCAAGGCCCCCTCGTTCCTCGGTACCGGGTGGAGCTTCCCGCCCACCTTCTCCCGGCGCTCCGGCGGCGTGCTCATGGTCAGCGATGACCAGGACATCCGCGAGAGCCTCTGGGTGCTCCTGTCCACCTCGCTGGGGGAGCGCGTCATGCTCCCGAACTACGGCTGCGAGCTGCGGCAGATGGTCTTCCGCAGCATCAACACCACGCTGACGCGGCAGATTCAGGACTACGTCCAGCAGGCCATCCTCTACTGGGAGTCGCGCATCGCGGTGGACGCGGTGACGGTGCAGCGGGATGCGACGGCGGATGGATTGTTGACCATCACCGTCTCGTACATCGTCACGCAGACGAACACGCGCAGCAACCTCGTCTACCCCTTCTATCTCCAGGAGGGCAGCATCCCGGTGCAGGGGCCCTAGCCCATGGCCCCGCCCGACACGAAGGTCGCCATCAACGACGCGCCCAGCCAGATGGGCCGCTGGCTGCGGGCCCTGGAAGCGGGGTATGCGCCGGTGGACGGGCGCACGCGCTCGGAGCTGCTCGACTTCGCGCCCCGCTTCGGCGCGCTCATCTATTTCTATGACCTGAAGAACACGCGAGACGGAGACTGGTCGGAGTTCTTCCTCGCGGACCCGGTGATGGTGCTCGCCTCCATCGACGCGCTGGATGCGAGCGCGGTGGAGGACCGCTTCCTCATCACCGCGCGGGAGGTGGACTCGGCGCGCGGCTTCGAGCGGGCCTTCACCACGCTGTCGGACGCCTTCCAGCTCATCCTCGGACTGGCCCGGCGCTTCGACCTCTGGTTGCGAGGCACGGGCCTGGGCGCGCAGGGCGAGCTGTCCCGGCTGCTCGGACAGGGCCTGGTCAGCGCCGTGGAGGGCCCGCTGTCCGCGGCGCTGCGCGCGCTGGTGAGCGCGGCGAAGGGCGCGGGGCTGCCCCAGGCGCTCGGGCGGCAGGTGCGGCTGGACACGGCCGGCATGCTGCCCATCTGGGGGCTGGAGGAGCTCGCCTCGGACGGCGCCAGCTACAAGGGCGCCACGAAGGAAGCGCGGGCTCGCGCGGCGGCGGCGAAGCTGGAGCCGTTGCTCGACCCGTTCCTCGATGCGCTGTCCCGACTCCAGGGCCTCACGGCCACCCTGCTGCCCGCGGCGCTCGCGACGGGAAATCATCCGCCGCACCTGGCGCTCTATCTGTCCTTCGTGCAGCTCTTCCGCACCGCGCAGGACACCGTCAACACGGTGTCGGGCCGGTACGCTGGCTTCTACCACCGCGACGTCCTGCGCCTGAGCCACCGCGCCGCGCTCCCCGACAGCGCATACCTCACGTTCACCCTGGCCGAGGACGAGGAGGTGCGCGAAGCGCTCGTCCCTCTGGGCACCCTCTTTCCCGCGGGCAAGCGTCCGGATGGGCAGGACATCCTCTTCGCCTCGGACACCTCGGTGGGCGTCACGCCCGCCACTGTCGCCCAGCGGCTGGCGCTGCGCGTGCTGCGCGGGCCCCTGCTGCCGACGTCGCCACTCGCCAGCGAGGAGGACGCGCTCACCGTCGTCCAGCAGGTGCTCACGTCGCGGATGCCGCTGGAGCCGGAGCAGACCGACGCGGAGTCGACCTCCGACGAGCGGCTCCCCGGCTGGGCCACCTTCGGCGCGGGGAGCATGGGCGTGACGTCCACCACCGTCACCGTGCCCGCGACGCTCGGCTTCGCGCTCGCCTCTCGCTATCTGTTGCTGACGGGCGGCAGTCGCGTGGTGACGCTGGAGGTCCCCCTCGGTCCGGCCTCCGCGAAGCGACTGAGCACGCTGCTGACGGCGCTCGCCTCGGCGACGGGCCTGGACGCGCAGAGCGTACTCCTCCAGGTGCTGCGCGAGTCCTTCACGCTCCAGGTCTCCACCGCCGAGGGCTGGCTGACGGTGGAGCGCTACGAGGCCATCCTCCCGCCACCTCACCCGGTGGACGGGACGCAGCCGTTGGTGCGCGGCTTTGGCCTCTGGTTCGAGCTGACGCCCTCCGCGCCCGCCGTGGTACCCAATGGCGCCGCCCCCGCCGCGGACCTGCCCATGCTCCGGGCGCTCCTGAAGTCCGAGCCCGTCACGTTGAGGTCCGGCGTCGAAGTGCACCCCGTGTCGCTGCTGGACGCGGTGGACTTCTCCACGCTGGAGCTGCACGTCCGGGTCTCCGACTTGTCGGGCGTGAGCGTGGAGAACACGCAGGGGGAAGTGGACCCGAGCACGCCCTGGCCGCTGTTCGGCGCGTCACCCGTCGTCGGGTCCTACGTGCGAATCCGGCACACCGAACTCTTCGTCAAGCGGCCCGACACCCTGCGCCTCTCCCTGGACTGGTTCAACCTGCCCTCCAACTCGGATGGGTTTCACGGCTACTACCGTGACTATGTGGTGGGACCGGACGGCAAGACCTCGACCGACCTCTTCGACAACCAGAGCTTCCTCGCGGACCTGCGCGTGCTCCAGCCGGGCTCCTGGACGCTGCAACCGCTCGCATCGCCGCTCTCGCCCGTGTCCCCACAGGGAGGCGTGGAGCCGTGGGACGCGGTGCGCGGCTACCTCTTCCGGACGAAGGAGGACTGCGCCAATCCCACGCCCGCCGCGCTGGGCGAGCTGTGCCAGGACACGCAGCTGGAGCAGTTCGACATCAGCCCCAGCGCGCCGCCCGACTACTACGACCCCGCCACCAGCGCGCTGGAGCTGCGGCTGGCCGCGCCGTCCTATGCCTTCGGTGATTCGCTCTACACCGTCAACGTGCTCAGCGCGGTGCTGGGCGAGATTCCGGACCCGCTCGGCTGTCGCGCGAAGTGCCGGGGGAAGTGCGCGGGCAAGACGGGCAAGGAGTATCTGGAGTGCATCGAGAAGTGCCTCACCGAGTGCATGCAGCCTCCGAAGGACCTGAAGTATCCCAATCCTCCCTGGCAGCCCCAGCTCCAGAAGCTGAGCGTCCACTACTCGGCCCGCTGCACGTTGGACGACGCGCGCTTCTTCCACCTGCTGCCATTCGAGGGATTCCAGGAGGTGTCGTCCGACACTCGGCGTCCCATGTCGCTGCTGCCGCGTTTCAAGGCGCCCGCCAACCTGTACCTGGGCTTCACGGGGCTGGACACTGCGCAGACGCTCACGCTGCTGTTCCAGTTGAGCGGCACCTTCACCGGCACAGGTGAGCCGCCCGTCGTGCGGTGGGACTTGCTCACGGCGGGGGGCTGGAAGGCGCTCGCGCCGTCACAGGTCCTCTTCGATTCGACCGGAGGTTTCCAGGGCACGGGCATCCTCGCGCTGAGCCTTCCGGCCTTCAGCTCGCAGGGCAGCCACCTGATGCCGGCGGGTGAGGAGTCAGCGATTCAGTGGATGCGGGCCTCCGTGGCGGACGACGCGGAGTTGTTTCCTCGCACGCTCGACATCACGCCGCACGCCCTGCTGTCCACGCGGCAGGAGCCCGGCGTGGACGTGGACACGCCCGTGCCGGCCGGGAGCATCACCCTCTCCGTGCAGGAGCTGCCCGACATCGGGAGCATCTCCCAGCCGATGCCGTCCTTCGGCGGTCGCCCGCCCGAGACGCCTCGCACCTTCGAGGCCCGCGCCTCCGAGCGGCTGCGCCACAAGGAGCGCGCCGTGCTCGCGTGGGACTACGAGCGCCTGGTGCTGGAGCGCTTCCCGTCCATCTGGAAGGTGAAGGCCCTGCCCGCCCATACGCCGCGCCAGTCCGGTGTGCCCGGCGCGGTGCTCGTCGTCGTGGTGCCCGGACGCGATGGGACGACTTCGGCGGACCCCACCGTGCCCCAGGTCACCTCGGACATGCTGGAGCGCATCGAGGGCTATCTCCAGGAGCGCGCAAGCCCCTTCGCCCAGGTTCGCGTCGTCAACCCCCTCTACGTGCACGTCACCGTGAAGGCCCTGGTGGACTTCCGCGTGGGTGAGGACGTCGGCGCGAGCATCGACCGGTTGGACCGCGAGCTCGTGGAGTATCTGTCGCCGTGGTTCTACGACGCGTCCCGCGCCACGCGGCAGGGACGGTATGGCTCCGAGGCCGACATCTCGGAGTTCATCCAGACACGGCCCTATGTCGCGGCGCTGCTGTCACTGGAGCTCGGGCACACGCCTCCGCCCGAGGCGCTGGAGTCCGACTGGTACTTCCTCACCTCCGCCACGCGGCACGAGCTGCAAGCCGCCGGTGCGCCCACCGCCGAGCCGTTGGCGGAGGGCTACTGAGCCTCCTGGAGTCCTTCATGACAGAGCCCGTCACCGTCAGCGCCGAGCCGCCCGCGAACGTGGGCATGAACTACGTGGCCCTCAAGGAAGAAGGCACCACGCTCGTCCAGGAGCTCTCCGGGAAAATCTGGACGGACTACAACGAGCACGACCCGGGCGTCACCACGCTGGAGCAGCTCTGCTACGCGCTCACGGAGCTGTCCTATCGGGCTTCGTTCCCCCTCGCGGACATGCTGCTGGACCCGGTGACGGGCCTCATCGAGCCGGAGCGACAGGGGCTCTTCCCCGCGCTCGACATCCTTCCGTGCAACCCGCTGACGGAGCGCGACTATCGCAAGCTCCTCATCGACCGGGTGCCCGCCGTCGGCAACGTCTGGCTCACGCCCGCCACGTCCGACGCGGTGCAGGGACTCTATGACGTCGCCATCTACGCGCCGGGCCGGGACGACTGCGCCACCGATGAGCGCTCACCCGATTCCATCATCAGCGCCGTTCGTCGCGTCTACAACCGACACCGGGGACTGTGCGAGGACCTCCGGACAGTCACCCTGCTGGAGCACGTGGAGGCCACCGTCTCCGCCGAGGCGAGCATCGACGAGAGCCGCACGCCCGAGGTCATCCTCGCCGGCCTGTTCTTCCGCATCGGGAACTTCCTCGCGCCGGAGCCTCTTCGCGAATCGCTGAAGACCCTGCTCGACGCGGGCCGCACGCCTGACGAAATCTTCGAGGGACCGCTGCTCCGCGACGGCTTCATCGCCGACCCGGAGCTCCAGCCCCAGGCGACGTCCATCGCCATCCAGGACCTGACCCGGGCGATGGTCCAGACGCCAGGCATCACCAGCGTCCGCAACGTGAGCCTGCGCGCGGACGAGAAGGTGACGGTGGGCCCGGACGGCTCGCTTCCCGTGGCACCGAACCAGGTGCTCATCGTGGACGCGGGTGTGGACGCGAAGCGGGGCGGCTTCTCCATCCGCCTGTTCCGCAACGGCGTCGAGGTGAAGCCCCAACCCGCGCGCGTGCGCCGCGAGTTGGACCGCCTGTGGGCCGAGCAGCGCCGAACCTACCCCCTGGCGCCCCAGTACGAGGAGTACCTCGCCATGCCGAAAGGTCAGCGCCAGGACTTCCGCGGCTACACCTCCATCCAGACGCAGTACCCGATGGTCTACGGCATCGGCCCGGCGGGACTCTCCGAGGGCGCTCCCCTGGCGCGACAGGGACAGGCGCGGCAGTTCAAGGGCTACCTGCTCGTCTTCGAGCAGCTCCTCACCGACTTCTTCGCGCAGCTCGCTCACGTCCGGGACTTGTTCTCGAGCGACACGGAGCTGAGACAGACGTACTTCTCCCAGTCACTCGCGGACTCGGTTCCCGACGTGGAGCCGCTGCTCAAGCGGGAAGTCCCTGGCGAAGGCACGCCGGGCTATGCGCTCGGCCTCGAGGAGCTGGTCGCAAGCCAGGACCCCGTCACCGAGCGACGCAATCGGTTCCTCGACGTGCTGCTCGCGCTCTGTGGGGAGGAGCTCGAAGACGACTCGGTGGCGAACGTGGCCTGGGAAGGACGCCCGGCGGCGGTACAGACGGAGCGTTTGATGGAAGCGAAGCTCGCGCTGCTCCAGCGCCTGGTCCAGAGCACGCATGGACGCGGACGCGGCATCGACGCCCTGGAGCGGCCGGGCCCCGGAAATGTCGCGGGCATGGCCATCAAGAGCCGCATCCAGCTTGGAATGAATGAGGCGGATGCACGGCCGCTCATCGACACGCTGGACGAGCACGGACTCGACCTCTCCGATTCGGGAGGGCCCGCGCCCGAGGGTCGCGCGCTCGCACGGTATGCGGACACCATCGAGGAGCGCTTCGCTCCCGTCCTGTCCCTGCCCGCTCCCGAGAGCCCGGTGGCCTCACCGCTGCGTGCCCAGGCGGTGAGCGGCGCGTTCCTGGGGGCGGCGAGCTCGCTGGAGAACTTCCGCGTGGGGACGTTGCCCGGGGAGTCCTCCGTGGCGCTGGTCTGCAAGGCGCCCTCCGAGGCCGGGTGGCACCTGGCGGGGAAGTTCCCGGATACCGGGAGCGCGGTGGCCCGTGCCCATGCGCTGGCCGAACAGGTGGGCTCGCTCAATCGCCAACGCTCGCAGCTCTACATCGTGGAGCATGTGCTGCTGCGGTCCGCTCGCCGTGACGGAGAGGACGCGTTCGCCTACAGCTTCACGGTGACGGCCGTCATCTCCACGGCGACCCAACAGTGGCGCAACACGGAGTTCCAGGCCTTCGCACGCGAGGTCATCCGGAGCAACGCGCCCGCGTTGGTGGTGGCGGACTGTCTGTTCCTCGGCCCGGCGCGCATGGCCGGCTTCGAGCGGCTCTATTGGGCGTGGAGGAACGCGCTCCGCCAGGAGGACTCGGCGGGGCTGGCCACGGCGTCGGCGCGGCTGAGGGACTTCCTGGAAGCGGCGACCCGTGAGTCCGAGGCGGCTCCCGCATGACGGGCTCGCGGCACCACATCCGGAAGCAGACGTTGCGCGTGGAGCTGGAGTCGGAGGCCCAGGCGCTCGTGCTTCAGCCTCGGCTGAGCGACTTCAATCGCAAGCGCCTGCTGGCCATCATCGAGCAGGTTTTCGACTCGGTGGATGTCCCGGGCCTGCACCTGCGCATCGACCGGTTGGATGTGGACCTGGGGACGGTGCCGCTCGACAACTTCGAGCAGGTGGTGGAGGAGCGGCTCACCGCGCGACTTCGCGAGGTCGTGGAGCAGGCCGTGCATGCTCGGCGCGTGGCTCCGGCCGAGGGGGAGCAGCCTCGGACCGAGGCGGAGGTGCGGCTGGAGCTGCTGGAGCACTACCTGTTGCACGGCACGCTGCCGTACTGGGCGCCCCGGGGCGCGGGGTTCTCGTTCGGAGCGCTCTTCGCGGAGGTGGCGCGGAGCGACCCCGAGGCCCTGGTGGTCCTGGTGGGCAGGCACGCCTCGATGGGGCGGGTGATTGACAGGCTGGTGCTCCAGTTGGACCAGCGCTCCCTGGAGCGACTCATCACGCTCCTGGAGCCGAAGCACGCGGCGCTCCTCATCGACTACATCATCAGCCTCCAGGCGCTCCATCGTGTCGAGCCCGTGTTGCCCTTGAGTGAGCGTGGCTTGTCGCGGCTGCTGTGGTCGCTGACGCTGACGTATCTGGTGAAGGAAGCGGGGTCGCAGTTCAACCGCAAGAGCGCGCTGAAGCAGCTCCTGGAGGGTGTCGCCGAGAGCCAGGGTCTGGAGTATCCGGAGCTGCTCACCACGCTGGGCATCGGACTGGACCAGGTGCGCAAGCGGCACCCGGTGCTGGCCTCGCTGTCCTTCGTCATCGGGGAGCTGGTGCGTGAGCTGCCTCCGCCCGTGAAGGACGTCGTGGAGGTGGCGGAGCACGACGTGGTGGAGGAGCTGACGGTGCCGGAGACGGCGTCGGCTCGCTACGAGCTGACAGAGGCGCTTCGCTACTACCTTCAGCATGGGGTGTTGCCGTGGGGAACGCTCGTGCGCATGCCGGAGCTGACCGCGGAGCGTGTCGTGGCGACGCTTCCGGAGCTGCCTCGCTCGCTTCAGCGACGGGCGCTTGCGTGGGAACAGCCGGGAGGTTCTCTGACGCGGCTGGTGCGCGCGGTGCGGAGGATTCCGGAGGAGATACTGGCGAAGCTGCTTGTGCGGCTGATGCCGCGCTCGGGGGATGAAGGGAGTCCTCTGCGTTCGGCGCTGCCAGTGTTCGTGGCGCGGGCGGAGGACAAGCCGCTGTTCTTCGCGCGGTTGATATCGGCGCTCCTCGATGGGAGGCCGGTGGACCTGGAGGAGCTGGCGGCGCCTCGTGCGGGGGCGTTCGCGGAGACACGGAGCTCCCCTGAGTCGGACCTCTCACGCTGGGAGGCACATGCGCTCAAGTCGGCGCTGGTGAGTCGACTCCGCTTCGGGACGCGGACGGGACCGACGGTGGCGGAGCTGCTGGCAGCGCTCCTGGCATCGTTTCCGGAGGACACTCGACACTTCCTGCTCGCGTTGCGGGATGTGGAGGCGCTGCGGACGGAGCTGGTCGAGCAGAGCGAGCCAGAGCTGCTCGAACGGGCGATGGACCTGTTGCGGCCCCGCGAGTCGGGAACGATGAGTGCGCTCCTGCACGCGCTGAATGCATTGCCGGAGAGAGTCCTTCCACTCGGCAGGGAGGGGGCACGGCAGGAGGTGTTTCACGAGCTGTTGCTGCTGGGTGAGACTGCTCCGCTGTCACAGGGGTCATTCAGTCGGTTGCTGACGAGGCTGTTCGGGTCGGTGCTTCCTGACGAGGTTCATGGCTTCCTGCTCCGGACCGCTGTTGCCTGGGAGGCAGCGGGGCAACTTCCCGCAAAACAGGTTCAGGCGTTCCGCGGGGCGATTGAAGAACTCGGTCCACGAACGCCGGGTGCTGTGAAGGCGTCGCAACCCGATGACGTGGACGCGGCTCGTGCCGGGGACGTGCGTCGAGTGGTTGAACGCAGTGCATCCGTGTCACGTGAGCGTGTTTCCATCGAGGCGTTGTCCGAGACCGCCAGGGATGAGCAGCGGCCAGACACGGGCGTGGTTCGCGCTCGCCAGGAGACGACGGGTGATGACTCGGCCGCTGAGGTGACTTCGCCCGAGGTCCAACGGAGCTCACGAGGACCGGGAAGAGAGACTGACTCCACGCGGTCGAGGACCGTGGGCAGCGAGGGTCGCTCGGCGCCACCACCCACGTTCGACGAGGATGAGCCGCTGGCGTTCTCCGCTGGAGGCGCCCGGCATGCGCGAACGACTGACGTCGATGAGCCACTTCTGCCGATTGAGGAGGGGAACGTCGCTCAAGCAGAGAGGTCTCTCGAGGGCGCTCTTCGTGGGCGCACATCTGGGTTGGCAGCGTCAGCCCCCGAGGCGGAGGGAATCGACAGGTCATCGCCGGGCAGGCTCATCTCCGAGACAGGAGATGAGGTCCAAGCTGATTCATCGCCCGCGACCCTGGGAACTGCCCAACGCGTCGAAGAGAGAGGTGAGTCCGCGCCTCCAGTGAGGGCGGGTAAAAACCCGGCTCCGTTTTCAACCGCGAGCCTTGGGTCTCCACGGCATGTGGACGCGGTGGCTGCGCCGTCGACCGTGGACCTCAAGCCGCCGTCCACGCATGAAGCGGAGGCGGAGTACATTGCTCCACGGCACACGTATGAGGTGGCTGAGCCACCGACCAAGGGCCTCAAGCCTCTGCGCGCACATGAGGCAACTACGGCTTCGCCGACGACTTCCGCTGTACTTGTCGAGTCGGAACCTGCGAGTCGCGAGCCTCCACCAACGAACGAATCAACAGCAGCGGTCACTCCACCGGAGCAGGCGAAGGCGGCTCCTGTCGATCCGTTGCTCGCGCACCTCGGGCATCCGCGAGTGCTCGCAGCAGATTCGGTGCTCGTTCCTCTGTCGGAGGGTGCAACCCGAACCGAGTTCCCACCTACGAGACTCGAGGGTTCACCAGCGCCCGAGGCAACCTCCACGCTCCTGTCCCCAATAGCGGGCGCATTTCCTTACGAGCTACCCGCCACGACTCTCGGGCACCCACGCACAACCGAGGCCGACTCAGTCGCCCCGCTCCCGACGGAATCAGACACAGGCACTGCCCAGCCACCATCCGCGAGTCTCGGACGTCCACGTGACTCTGAGGTCGCTTCAGCGTCCACCATTCCGAAGGCAGCTGACGCAGGAATGGCCCAGCCGCCACCTACGAGTCTCCATCCATCGCGCGAAGCTGTCCCGAGCCGCACGAGCACACAGCCGGATACTCGCACCGATGGCTTCATCCCGGCTCCATCCCAAGGCGCGGAGCACCGTCACTCCGTTGAGGATGCGCGCAGTCAGCGACCGGCGACACCAGATGCAGCCAACGCCAGAATACTGCGTGAGGGATCCAGCCGCATACCGGACTCGACCCACGCCAGCGCACCGCATGAAGGCTCCAGCTCTATATCCGATGCACCCATCCCGAGTTCGCTGACCCCCATTGCCTCACCCGAAGCCGGTGCATCTCAACGTTCCGCCCCGCCCTCCAGCCGCATAGCGGACGCGACGAACGCCAGCGCACCGCGTGAAGACTCCGGCCTCATACCGGATGCGACCAACACCAGCGCACCACGTGACGACTCCGGCCTCATACCGAATGAGACCAGCGCACCGCGTGACGGCTACAGCCTCAGACTGGACGCGGCCAACGCCAGCGCACCGCGTGAAGACTCCGGCCTCATACCGGATGCGACCAGCGCACCGCGTGACGGCTACAGCCTCAGACTGGACGCGGCCAACGCCAGCGCACCGCGTGAAGACTCCAGCCTCATACCGGATGCGACCAACACCAGTGCACCGCGTGACGATTCCAGCCGCAGACTGGACGCGACCAACACCAGCGCACCGCGTGACGACTCCAGCGGCAGACTGGACGCGACCAACACCAGCGCACCGCGTGACGACGCCAGCCGCAGACTGGGCGCGACCAACATCAACTCACCGCGCGAAACCTCCAGCCTCATACCGGATGCGACCAACACCAGTGCACCGCGTGACGGCTCCAGCCTCATACCGGATGCGACCAACACCAGCGCACCGCGTGACGGCTCCAGTCGCAGGCTGAATGCGGCCGGCTCCAGTGCACTGCGTGAAGGTTCCGGGCTCATATCGGATGCGACCACCGCCAGCGCTCCGCGCGAAGGATCCAGTCGCAGACTGGATGCGGCCACTGCCAGTGCGCCGCGTGAAGATGAAGACTCCAGCCCCTCATCGGATGCACCCCTCCCGATATCGCGGTCCTCCGCTGCATCACACGAAGCCGGCGCACCTCAACGTTCTCCCTCGCCTCTTACGCGTGAGCCACCATCGGAGTCCTCCTCCGCGCCGGGCCGCGAATCCCTCGCCCCTCTCGACACCTCGCGCACACAGGACGGCAACTCAGCGCCCGAACCACTTGACCGCCGCGACAGCTCGAGCCCCGACGAAGTGGCACCGCTCGACGCCAAAGCACATCCGCGTCCCTCGCGGCCCACGAACCTCCAGGGTCACGACGCACGCGAGGCCCTCTTCTCGTTCCTACTCGCGGAGAGCGCGGACCGTTACGCGGGGCTCTCGGACGATGCCCTGCTGCGCCTGCTCCAGTCCCTCCTCGATGAATCGCCGGAAGTGCTTCATGGCTTCGTCCGACGACACGCCCACCGGAAGCGGCTTCAGGAACACTGGGCCCGCAACCTGCCGGACTCCGTCCTCTCACGCTTCAGCGCCGTGCTCGCTCCCCACGTCCACGCGGCGCTCCTCTCCGCCACCGAGGTACTCGCCGCCGCCTGGCAGGAAGTCGCCCCACCCGGCACTCCCGCGCTGACGGAGCGGTCCGCCTTCTGGCGCTTCGTCCTGGAGCTGCTCGGCGAACGGCCCGGCGGAAGCCTCACCCTGGAACAACTCGTCTCCGCCTTCTTCGAGCACTTCTCCGCGCGCCTCCACACCGCCCAGCCCGGCCATCGCGACCCACGCAACACCGCCGAGCGACTGCTGGAGCGCGCCATCGAGCTGGCTCAAAACGAAGCCGTCCCGCGCCTCGCCGCCTTGCTCCGTCAGCGACGAGACGCCCTCGTCACCACGTGGACCACCACCACCCGCCTCGACTCGCGTCGCTCCAACACCTCTCGCTCGCGGCCCGCGAATCCCTCGAAGGACTCTCGTCGGACAGCCTTCCGACTCAGCGAGGAGAAACACGGCGGCACACCCATCTACATCGACAACGCCGGACTCGTCCTCGTCAGTCCCTTCATACCTCACCTCTTCCGAGAGCTGGGCCTGTCACGCGTCGACGACGCGGGAAAGACCCACCTGGACCCGGAGCCCGCCACGCGCGCGGTACACCTGCTCCAGTACCTCGTCGACGGCCGCACCTCCGCGCCCGAGCCTCTCCTCGTCCTCAACAAGATTTTCTGCGGCCTCTCCGTCCCCACCCCCGTCCCCAGCGGAATCGACCTGACCGAGCGCGAGCAGTCTCTCTGTGACCGACTCCTCAAGGCGCTCATCGCCAACTGGACCACCATCGCCAACACCTCCGTCGCCGGCCTGCGAGAGACCTTCCTCCAACGCGAGGGACGACTGGAGCAGCTCGACGACCGCTGGAAGCTCCAGGTCCAACGCAAGACGCTCGACGTGCTCGTCGACCAGGTCCCCTGGAGCATCTCCATCCTCACCCATCCGTGGATGCCTCAGCCCCTCTATGTCTCCTGGTAGCGACATGGACGCCCCCTCTCTCGATGCGAACGCCGCGTGCATCCGCGCCGAGGTCGCCTGGTTCAGCCAACTGCTGGACCTCCGCCTCAAGCAGCACGCCGGAGACGCTCCACACGAGTCCCTCCAGGACGCCCTCTCCCCCCCGCGCCTGCCGGAGCTCTCCGCACCCTATGCGGACGTCGTCCGCGAGCTGGAGCTCTCTCCTCCGGAGCGACTGCTCCTCATCCTCGCGTACCTGCCGCACATCCAGCCCGCGGTCCTGGACCCGCTCTTCATCCGCAACCAGGCGCTGGACCGCCGCTTCACCGAGTTCGGCGGACTGGTGGGCAGCTCCCACGGCGGCTTCCTCCCCACGGGTGAGACCGCGTTGTTCCTCCTCGCGGGAGAAGACCTCTCGGCGCGGCTCTCCCATCACCGCCTCTTCCATCCCGAGCACCCACTCCTCGCGCGACGCGTGCTGCGCCTGGAGCGCCGTCACCCGGACGAGCCGCCCCTGTCCGCCGCCCTCCAGCTCACGCCGGAGTACCTGGAGCGCCTCACCACCGGAGGTACCTACCAACCTCCCTTCGGCCCCGAGTTCCCCGCCCAGCGCCTCACCACGCTCCAGACCTGGGACGACCTCGTGCTCGATGGCCCCCTGCGAGAGGAGCTGGAGGACATCATCACCTGGGCGCGCCACCAACGGACGCTGATGGACACCTGGGGCCTGCGCAAACAGCTCAAGCCCGGCTACCGCAGCCTCTTCCACGGCCCACCCGGCACCGGCAAGACGCTCACCGCCACGCTCCTGGGCAAGGCCACGGGCCTGCCCGTCTTCCGAGTCGACCTCTCCAAGGTCGTGTCCAAGTACATCGGAGAGACGGAGAAGAACCTCGCCAGCCTCTTCGACCACGCCCAGCTCCAGCGCTGGATTCTCTTCTTCGACGAGGCCGACTCCCTCTTCGGCAAGCGCACCGAGTCGCGCAACGCCAATGACCAGGCCGCAAACCAGCAGATCTCCTATCTGCTCCAGCGCATCGAGGACTTCCCAGGCATCGCCCTGCTCGCCAGCAACCAGCGCTCGCACTTCGACGAGGCCTTCGCGCGCCGCTTCCAGTCCATGATTCACTTCCCCATGCCCGGCCCCGCGCAGCGCCTGCGGCTCTGGGAGGCGTGCTTCCGCGACAAGCCCTTCCCCCTCGCGCCCGACGTGGACCTGCCCCGACTCGCGCGCGAGCACGAGCTGTCCGGTGGCGCCATCATCAACGTGCTCCGCCACGCCTGCCTCAAGGCCGTCGTCCGCACGCCCCAACAGATTCGCGCACAGGACCTCCTCCACGGCATCACCCGCGAACTCCACAAGGAAGGCCGCTACTCCCTCCCGGGACGATGAAATCTGCTTAACAAGTCTTCCTAGACATACCTTGATTGACGAATCAATCTACCGTTACGGTGGACGCTCCCCCTCTAGCCAGCAGTCCCGTGAGGTGCTCCATGGCGCAGCGTCTTGCCCCCCGGTTGCTCCGACTGCCGTCCCTCCTCCTGGCGTTGCTCGTCCCCTTCGCCGGGGCCGCATCCGTTCCCAATCCCTCCCCTGTCGCGCGCGTGGTGCTCGCGGCGGTGCCGACCACGGGCTTCCAGTTCGTCGACATCCCGGTCGGCAATGGCGTGGTGCTGAAGGCCAACTTCATCGCGCCGACGACGCCCGGCCCCCATCCCGCCGTCGTCTTCATCGCGAGCTGGGGCCTCAATGATTTGGAGTACCTGGCCCAGGCCAAGGCGCTGGCGCAGAAGGGCTACGTGGCCCTCTCGTACACGCCCCGGGGCTTCTGGGCCTCTGGTGGTGGCATCGACACGGGCGGACCCGCGGACATCGCGGACACCTCGCGCGTCATCGACTGGCTGGTGGCGAATACACCCACGAACAGCGCGCGCATCGGACTGGCGGGTGTGTCGTACGGCGCCGGCATCTCGCTCATCGCCTCCGGCTTCGACCCGCGCGTGAAGGCCGTCGCCGCGCTCTCCGGTTGGACGGACCTGGTGGCCTCGCTGTACGGCGGGGACACGCGCAGGCCCCAGGCGGTGGCCCTGCTGGATATCGCCTCGCGCCTGCTGGGCCGGCCCAGCCCCGAGCTGCGCACCACCATCGACAACTACTTCGCCAACCGCGACATCGAGGGCATCAAGAGCTGGGGCCGCGTGCGCTCGGCCGCCACCTACGTGGACCGCATCAACGCGAACGCGCCCGCCATCCTCATCGCCAACGCGTATGGCGACAGCCTGTTTCCGCCCAACCAGCTCTCCGCGTTCTTCGGTCAGCTCACCGGCCCCAAGCGCCTGGAGCTCGCCCCCGGGGACCACGCCGTCGTCGAGGCCACGGGCCTGCTCGGCCTGGAGAACCACGTGTGGACCAGCGTGACGCGCTGGATGGACCAGTACGTGGCCGGCATCAACACCGGCATCGGCAACGAGGCCCCTGTGGTGCTGCGCACCTATGACGGCGACGTGGAGGGCTACACGTCCTGGGCCGACGTGTCCTCGGGCACCCAACGTCACGCGCTCGGCGCCATCCGCCTGCTCGACGGCACCGGCACGCTGGGCGGCTCGTCCACGAACCCATCCCGGACCATTTTTGGCGGCTTCGACACCCACGCCGACGCGGGCGTCGCGCTGCTCACCAACGGGCTCCAGGCGCTGACGGGGATTCCTCCCGTGGTCTGGCTGCCGGGCGTCAACCGCCTCAACGCGGGCGTCTGGACCTCCGGGCTCTCCACGAACGCTGTCGCCATTCGCGGCACGGCCACGCTGCGGCTGCGCATCACCCCGACGACGGCGTCGGGCACCGTGGTCGCCTACCTCTATGACCTGGCCGGCGACTTCGGAGGCCTCATCACCCACGTCCCCCTGAGCTGGACGGGCGCCACGCCCGGCGCGCCGCTCGACTTGAACCTGGTGTTCCCCGCCACGGCGTACGACGTCCCGGCCTGGCACCGGCTCGCGCTCGTCGTCGACACCGAGGACCCGCTCTACTTCGACGCCAACACCACTGGCGCCTCGCTGGCGTTCGGTGGCCCGTCCTGGCTGGACCTGCCGCTGCGCTAGAAATGCGCCCATCCCTCCCGGACTCTTTTTGAGGAGCCCGGGAGGGTCTGCATCCACCCGCCTCTTGCTGACCTGACACGTCAACGGCACGCGCACCTGCGTCCGGACGTGCCCTGACACGTCAGCAGGGGCTCTCGTCCTCCTGCCTACCGCCCACGACGCCCTGGCCCGGGGCGTGCAAATGTGCGCTCACACACATTTGGTGGCTGAAGGCCGCGCGCGCTCCCAGTGAGCAGCGCGGACGTGGAGGAACCCTTGAATTCAAGAAGTCGTCATCCCCTGCTTGGAGGACTGGCCGTTCTCTGGGCGTTTTCCGCTCAAGCACAGGCCCAGCGAATCCCAAGCATCGAGCTGGAGCGATTGCAGCTCAACCCGGGCGCGAAGGACAGCCTCGTGCTGTCCACCGGCGACCTGTTGCCGGACGGCACGTTCCGCATCGCCCTCACGGCGCATTACGAGAACGAGCCGTTGGTGCTGCTGCGCAACGACGCGCGGCAGGGCACCATCATCTCGGACCGCATGACGGTGCACTTCAGTGGCGCCTATGCGGTGACGGACTGGTTGGAAGTGGGCGCGCAGGTGCCCATCGTCGCGCAGTGGGGGCCGGACACGAGCACGCTCGGCTTCGACACGCCGGACACCAGCTCGTTGGGCACGCCCTGGCTGCAGGTGCGCGCGGGCCTGTTGTCCGAGTCGCGCGGTGGACCGCTGGACGTGGGCCTGCACCTGGGCGCGGCGCTGCCCCTGGGCAGTGAGGAAGTGCTCACGAAGGACGACGGCTTCGTCTTCACCCCGCGCCTGGGCCTGGGCAAGAAGCTGGGCGACACCTGGCGCGTGGGCGCCGACGTGGGCGCGCTGGTGCGGACCAAGACGTACGCCCTCTCCCCCGGCGCGGACCCGCTTCGCGACGAGATGGGCGTGGAGATGAACGGCGGTGTGAACCTCACCGCTCACCTGTTCGGCCTGCGCGAGGAGCTCGTCGTGCGCGGCACGCTGCCCTTCGCGGACGCGCCGGAGTCCCTGGAGGTGCTGCTGGGTCTGCGCGCGCCGACGAGCAACGGCACCGAGTTCTACGTCATGGGCGGCCCGGGCTTCGGCCAGACGCCCGGCACGCCGGAGTTCCGCGTGCTGGCGGGCGTCAACTTCGGCCCTGGCAACACGCCGGTGGCGTCATGTGTCGCGGGCCAGCCCCACGACGCGGCCCGCTGTCCCGACCTGGACGCGGACGGCGATGGCGTGAAGAACCTCGCGGACCGCTGCCCGACGGCGCCGGGCCTCGCCCAGCTCAACGGCTGCGCGGACGAGGACGACGACAAGGACGGCCTGCTCAATCTGGCGGACCGCTGCCCGGCGAAGGCGGAGAACGTCAACGGCTTCGAGGACTCCGACGGCTGCCCGGATGACCCGGACACGGACGGCGACGGCCTGGCCGACTCCAAGGATACCTGCCCGCGCGAGGCGGAGGACCTGGACGGCTTCGAGGACACCAACGGCTGCCCGGACCCGGACAACGACAAGGACGGCGTGGCCGACGCGCGCGACGCCTGCATGAACGAGGTGGGCCCGAAGGAGAACCGCGGCTGCCCGGACAAGGACCGCGACGGCGATGGCCTCGTGGACCGCCTGGACAACTGCCCCGACGAGCCGGGCACGGAGAAGAACCACGGCTGCAAGCAGAAGCAGCTGGCGCAGATTGGAGAGGGCCAGATTCGCATCCTCGAGGCCGTCTTCTTCGAGAACAACCAGGACGTCATCAGCGCGCGCAGCCACAAGCTGCTCGACGGCGTCGCGTCCATCCTCTCGTCGCACCCTGAAATCGAGAAGCTGCGCGTCGAGGGCCACACCGACAACACGGGCAAGGCCGACTACAACCTGGACCTGTCCCAGCGCCGCGCCGAGGCGGTGGTGAAGTATCTGGTGGGCAAGGGCCTCAGCCGCGAGCGGCTGGAGTCGCAGGGCTTCGGCCCCGCGAAGCCCATCGCCGAGAACACCACCAAGCCCGGCCGCGCCAAGAACCGCCGCGTGGAGTTCCGCATCGTCGGTGACGCCGAGGGCGTCGAGACGAAGCAGGGCGCTCCCACCGACACCATCGAGAAGTGAGGCAGACATTCCATGAACACACGTGTCCCTGACCCCCTTTGTTCCGAGCCCGTGAAGTCCTCGCGCTCGGGGCTCTCCACCGCGCTCGCGCTCGCGCTCTTCACCGCCCTCACCGGCTGCGAGCAGAACACCCCACCCCCTCCCGTCGAGGAGTCCGTCCTGGTCAGCCAGGCCGCCGAGGTCGTCGGCGACGGACGCATCCAGCCCGGCGAGGAGTGTGACGACGGCAACACAATGAGCGGTGACGGCTGTTCCGCCACCGGCACCGTCGAGGCCGGCTATCTCTGTCATGTCCCCGGACGCGCCTGCTCGCTGGCGAGCCTGTGCGGCAACACCGTCGTCAACCCGGGCGAGGCCTGCGACGACGGCGACACCGCCGCTGGCGCCAACGGCTGCACCGCCACGTGCGACCTGTCGCTGTGCGGCAACGGCGTCTTCAACAACCGCCAGTGGCCCAACTTCGACCAGGAGATCTGCGACGACGGCAATCGCACCGAGGGCGACGGCTGCAGCCGCATGTGCGAAGTGGAGCCCGGCTTCGCCTGCGCGGGAACACCCAGCCGTTGTGTGAGGGCGGGCCTCGCCTTCTTCAACACCGGCGTGGACCAGAACAACCGCCGCCTGGAGTCCGGCGCGGACCCGCACTGGTTCTACCGGGGTGGCACGACGGGTGCCGCCACGGGCGTGCGCAACGCCCAGGACTGGCCGCAGGAAATCACCACGGCCCGCTTCATGGCGGCCCCCCTGGGCGCGCCCGTGTGCGTCTACCAGGACTTCATCATCCCCTCGACGACGAACATCGCCCAGTTCCGCATGCGGCTGGCCACGTTCAACGACAACGAGTTCGACAGCGCGGCCGTCAACGGCTCGCCCTTCACGCCCACCACCGTGAGCGAGCCCGCGGGCAACTCCTGGCAGAAGAACATCATCCGGGAGTTCGGCACGACGGCGGCCTGGCGCATCGGCCTCAACCGCATCGAGCTGTGCAACGAGAACGCGCAGTCGACGCCCAACGCGTTCCGCTACCTCTTCGTGGACGCCTACGACGACCGCTGCGGCGACGGCGCGGTGTCCCTGCGTGAGGAGTGCGACGACGCCAACACCGTCAACAACGACGGCTGCAGCGCCAGCTGCGGCATCGAGCCTGGCTACGGCTGCGCCGGCTCGCCCAGCTCCTGCGCGGCGACGTGTGGCAACGGCCTGCTCAATTCGGGCGAGCAGTGCGACGACGGCAACACCACCGTCGGCGACGGCTGCAACGCGTCCTGCCGCATCGAAGCCGGCCACGCATGCCCCACTCCGGGACAGGCGTGTGTCGCCACCTGCGGCAATGGCACCATCAACCCGGGCGAGCTGTGCGATGACGGCAATGGCCTGTCCGGCGACGGCTGCTCCAACTCCTGCCGCATCGAGAGCGGCTACGAGTGCGTGGGCCAGCCGTCCAGCTGCGCTCCGCTGTGCGGCAACTCGCGACTGGACTCCGGCGAGCTGTGCGACGACGGCAACACGAACCTGGGTGACGGCTGCTCCAACGCCTGCACCCTGGAGCTGGGCTACTCCTGTCCGACCGTGGGCCAGCCCTGCGCGAAGACGTGTGGCAACGGCACGGTGAATCCGGGTGAGCAGTGCGACGACGGAAACCTGAACCCGGGCGACGGCTGCGCCACCGAGTGCCGCGTGGAGTCGGGCTACTCGTGCAGCAGGCCCTCCAACGGGCCTTCGGTGTGTGCCCCGACGTGCGGCAACGGCACGGTGGACGCCAACGAGACGTGCGACGACAACAACACCACCGCCGGTGATGGCTGCTCGCAGGGCTGCGGCGTGGAGCCAGGCTACTCCTGCTCCAACACGCCCTCCGACTGCGTCACGCTCTGCGGCGACGGCATCACCGCCGGCAGCGAGGCGTGTGACGACGGCAACATGACGGACGGCGACGGCTGCACCGCGTGCGCCGTGGATTCCGGCTACAGCTGCCCGCCCCCCGGCAACGCCTGCTTCAACACCTGCGGCAATGGCACCATCAACTCGGGCGAGACGTGCGACGACGGCAACAAGCTGAGCGGCGACGGCTGCTCCGGCATCTGCGCCCAGGAGCCGGGCTACAACTGCAGCGGCTTGCCCTCCAGCTGCGCCACCACCTGCGGCGACGGCGTCGTGGCCGGCTCCGAGGTGTGTGACGACGGCAACCTGAACAGCGGTGACACCTGCTCGCCGCGCTGCCTGTGGGAGAACGGCCAGCCCTGCGCCGCCTCTGGCGTCTGCGAGAGCGGCACCTGCAATCCCCACACGGACGTCTGCGTCACCGCCAACGTGTGCGGCAACGCGATGCTCGACAACGGGGAGCTGTGCGACGACGGCAACACCGCCAACAACGACGGTTGCTCGGCCACCTGCGCCATCGAGGCGGGCCACGGTTGCACCGGCAACCCCTCCGTCTGCGCCGTGACGTGCGGCGACGGCATCAAGGCCGGCTCGGAGGCCTGTGACGACGGCAACACGGCGGCCACCGACGGCTGCTCGGCCACCTGCACCATCGAGGCGGCCCACGGCTGCAAGAACACCGAGGTGCGGGTGTTCTTCACCCGGCAGGGCAGCAGCCAGTGCACCCAGGTGTCCAGCATCGACGAACCGGAGCTGGCCGCGGGCGCCATCCAGGCACCGCTCACCGTGCCGGGCCGCTACCGCGTCGGCTACGTCTCCGGAGCGGTGAGCTACTCCGGTGGCACCAACTGGTACCCGGGCATCTTCGGTTTCAACCACACGTCGGGCACGGGCGAGCAGCGCTTCTCGCTCGGCTTCGTCCCGGCGGGGGGCCCCCCGTCCACCACCCGTGACGCCGCGATGGAGCTGGGCTTCCCGCTGCGCCGCGACTTCGACGCGGCCTCGGGTGACGTGCGCCTGGCGCTCGTCGACACCGACTGCGCCTTGAACAACAACTCGGAGACCGCGGTGGCCTACCGCGTGGACTCGCTGTCCATCTGCCAGCTCATCCCCGTGCTGACGGACCCGACGCCGGGCGGCGTGTCGAACCCCGTCATCGGTGGCACCGGCTCGCCGGGCTCCACCATCAACGTCTACGTCGACGGCAGCCCCACCCCGGCGTGCACCGCCGTCGTCGACAACAACGGCCACTGGACGTGTGATTTGGGCAACATCCCCGAGGGTCCGCACTCGGTGGTCCTCACCTCCACCGAGGTGGGCGCCACGGAGACGGCTCCGCCGGTGGACATCATCATCAACAGCGGGCCGCCCGCCGCGCCCGTCATCACCGGCCCCGTGAATGGCTCCACCACGACTGACTCGACGCCGCCCCTGAGCGGCACGTCCGAGCCGGGCACCACGGTGACGGTGAGCGAGGGTGGCACGGTGCTCTGCACCGCGACCGCCGACGCCGCCGGTAACTGGAGCTGCACGCCCACCACGCCGCTGACCGACGGTCCGCACACCATCACCGCCGTCGCCACCGAGGATGCGGGCAACCCCAGCGCGCCCTCGGCCCCGGTGACCTTCACCGTGGACACCACGCCGCCGGCCGCGCCCGTCATCACCGGCCCCGCGAACGGCTCGGTGCTGGACACGTCCACCCCGGCCATCTCCGGCACCTCCACGCCGGGCTCCACGGTGACGGTGCGCGAGGGAGACACCGTGCTGTGCACGGCGACTACGAGCGCCACGGGGGCCTGGAGCTGCACGCCCGCCACGCCGCTGGCGGACGGCACACACGCTGTCGTCGCCAACGCCACGGACTCGACAGGCCTCACGAGCGCGCCCTCCAATGTCGACACCTTCCGCATCGACACGCAGGCGCCGGACACGTCGTTCGGCCGCGGTCCTCCGGCTCGCACCGGAGACCCGGAGGCTCCGTTCGCGTACGCCTCCAACGAGGGCAGCGTGACGTACGAGTGCAGCCTGGACGGCGGCCCCTTCATCGCCTGCCAGGAGACCTACGACGTCAACGACGGTGACCACACCCTGCGGGTGCGCGCCACCGACGAAGCCGGCAACGTGGATGCCTCCCCCGCCGAGTACCGGTGGACGGTGGTGAATACGCGCGCCTTCGCGGGCGGCGGCTGCAGCGCGGCCCCGGCGACGTCCTGGCTGCCCCTGCTGGCGCTGCTGGGACTGCGCCTGCGCCGCAAGCAGCGCCGGTAGCGACGGTTTTCTGCCGGGGGGTCCACATCCCTTCCCCCAGTCCCCGACCCCGGGGACTCGTGGACCTCCCGGCGGATCTCCCCGTAAAACCGCGCAACCCCGTATGCTGGGGGCCGTGGACATCGCGGGGAAGAAGCAGGAGACGTTCGAGGAGGAGCTGCTCCTCGCGCTGGACGAAGGGCTCGTCTCCGCCGAGGAGGCGGCCGCCCTGCGCGAGGAGGCGCTCGGCCTGGGGCGCAGTCCCCTGGAGCTGCTGAGGGAGCAGGGGCGCCTGGGCGAGCACACGCTGGCCGAGCTGCGCGAGGAGGTCTCCCGAGAGCTGGGAGGCTCCGGTGGGCAGAGCCCGCAAGAGGCCGCCACGCTGGACCCGGACACGCCCATGGTGCCCCCGCCGGCCGCCCCCGCGTCCACCGACTCACACGCGGAGCCGTCCTTCCCCGTGCCGGACTGGGACCGCTACCAGCCCGTGCGCTTCCTGGGGCAGGGCGGCATGGGGCAGGTGTTCCTGGCGTATGACCCGCTGCTGCGCCGCAACGTCGCGCTCAAGTTCGTGAAGGGCGGAGACCCGGAGCTGGCGCGCCGCTTCCTCTCCGAGGCCCGCGCCCAGGCCCGCGTGCGTCACGAGCGCGTGTGCGAGGTGTACGAGGTCGGCGAGGTGCAGGGGCGCGGCTACATCGCCATGCGCTACGTGGCCGGCCAGTCCCTGGGCCAGTTGGCGCCGACGCTGACGCCAGAGCAGAAGGTGCTGGTGCTGCGGCAGGCCGCGGAGGGTGTGCACGCCGCGCACCGCGCGGGACTGGTCCACCGGGACATCAAACCCGGCAACATCCTGGTGGAGCGCACGGAGGACGGCGACTTCGCGCCCTTCGTCATGGACTTCGGACTGGCGCGGGACTGGCGCGAGGAGGGCGGACTGCACGGCGTGGTGATGGGCACGCCGCACTACATGGCCCCCGAGCAGGCCAAGGGCGACACGGCGCGGTTGGACCGGCGCGTGGACGTCTACGGCCTGGGCGCCACGCTGTACCTGTTGCTCACCGGACAGACGCCCTTCCAGGGCACCCGCGAGCACGACATCATCACCCGGCTCCAGACGGAGGAGCCCCGGCCACCGCGCGCGGTGGACCGGGACATCCCCCAGGATTTGGAGGCCATCGTCCTCAAGTGCCTGGAGAAGGACCGCTCGGCCCGCTACGACTCGGCGCGAGCGCTGGCGGATGACCTGGAGCGCTTCCTTGGCGGAGAGCCGGTGCAGGCGCGGCGCGGCCTGGGCTACCGGCTGCGCAGAAAGGCGCGCAAGCACCGCGTGGCGCTGAGCGCGGGCCTGGCGGCGCTGACCGTGGTGGCGCTGGCGCTGGGGCAGGCGGTGCTGGCGCGCAGCGAGGTGGCCGAGCGCGAGCGGCTCACACGCAGCTTCACCGAGCGCGTGGAGCGCATCGAGGCCGCCGCGCGCTATTCGTTCCTCTCGCGCCTGCACGATACGCGCGAGGACCGCACCGCCCTGCGCGCCAGCATGGACGCGCTGGAGGCCGAGGTGCGGGAGGCGGGTGAGCACGCGGTGGGCCCCGGACACTACGCGCTGGGCCGCGCGCTGTTGGCGCTGGGCGACGTGGAGGGCGCGCGCCGGAAGCTCGAGTCCGCGTGGGAGCATGGCTACCGCGAGCCTCGCGCGGCCTGGGCCCTGGCGCTGGTGCTGGGAGACCAGTACCGCGAGAAGCTGCTGCTGGACGTCGAGCGGCGCAGTCCCGAGCAACGCGAGCTGCGACGCCGCGAGCTGGAGCAGCGCTATCGGGACCCGGCGCTGGCGTACCTGCGTCAGGCCGAGGGGCCGGACGTCCCGGCGCCGCCGCTGTACGTGAAGGCCCTGTTCGCCTTCCACGAGGGGCGCCACGAGGAGGCGCTGGCGCACCTGGAGGCGATGAGCCACACCCAGCCCTGGTTCTACGAGGCGCCGCTGCTGCGCGGAGACGTGTATCTGGCGCGCGCCATGGGGCGCTGGCACCAGGGGGACGGCGTGGGCTCGCAGGCGGACCTGGAGGCCGGACGGCGCGCGTACGCGGCGGCCATCGCCACGGCGGAGAGCCAGCCCGACGGCCACTACGCCCTGGGGCGACTGGAGCTGGCCGCGCTCGTGATGGAGCTGTACGGCGCGGGCAACGTGCTGCCGCCCTACCAGCGGGGCCTGGAGTCGCTGGACTACGCGCTCACGGCCGCGCCGGACCACCACCGCTCGCTCATCGTGCGCTCGCGGCTGTACCGCCGCCTGGGCGAGCAGCATTCCAACCAGAACACCGACGACGTGGAGATGCTGTTCGGCAAGGCCATCGACGCGGCCCAGGCCGCGCTGAAGCTTGCGCCCCCGAGCGACCGCGTCACGCTGGAGCTGGCCATCATCCACCGGCTGTGGGCCCGCCACCGCCAGCGGCTGTCGCAGGACCCGCGCGAGCAGCTCGGCCTCTCCATCGACGCCCTGGAGCGGCTGGGCCCCGAGGAGCGCGACTATGCCTTCCACGCCAACCTGGGCCTGACGCACCAGGTGTGGGCCGACTACGAGAGCGAGCACGGGGAGGATTCGCTCGTCCACCAGGGCAAGGCCATCGACGCGTACCTCGCCGCCATCCGCGTGAGGGAGAACCAGGCGGACGCGTGGATCAACCTCGGCAATTCCTATCGCGCGCGGGCGGCCATCCCCAGCGCCCCGGACGCCTCGGGAGATTTGACGCGGGCGATGGAGGCCATCGAGCGCGCGCTCACGCTCAACCCGCGCAACGTCATGGCCTGCTTCCAGGGCGCGGACGTCTCCGAGCAGCTGGCGCGCTGGCGACAGGAGCACGGGCAGGACCCGGAGCCGGACCTGGAGCGGGCGCTGGCGCTCTACCGGCAGGGCCGGGACATCAACCCCAAGCTGCCGCAGCTCCACAACGGCCTGGGCGCCGCGCTCCTCGCGCAGGCCGAGCAGCGCTGGGAGGACGGAAAGGACGTGGGGGCGCTGCTGACCGAGGCGCGCAAGGCCTTCGAGCAGGCGCGCGCCGTGGCCCCGCAGCAGGCCTTCGCCTACAACAACCTGGGCGAGGTGGAGGCGGTGCGCGCGGGCTTCCTCGTCGCGCGCGGGGACGACCCCGGCCCCAGCCTCAAGGCGGCGAAGGAGGACTACCGCCGCGCGCTGGAGCTGCTCCCGGGCGACGCGGACCTGTGGACCAACCTGGCGCGGGTGCATGTGCTGTGGGCCACCCACGCGCTGGCGCGAGGGCGCGACGTGGGCCCGGACCTGGCCCAGGCGGAGGAGGCGCTCGCCCGCGCCCGCGAGCTCAACCCGAAGCTGGCCTATGCGTGGCGCTACCAGGGCGGCGTGCTGGACGTGCGCGCCCGCGACAAGGCCCGGCGAGGCACCGCGAAGGACGAGGACTTCCAGCAGGCCGCGGAGGCGCTCGCTCACGCGGTGGAGCTGGCGCCCAGGCGGCACGAGTACGTGCTGGCGGCCGGGGAGCTGCAGCTCGCGTGGGGGCGCTGGAAGCAGTCGCAGGGAGAAGACGCGACCCCCATGCTGACGCGGGGGTTGGAGCACGTCGCGCACATCGTCGCGGCGCGGCCGGCGTGGGCGAAGGCCCTGCTGTTGCGCGCGGGACTGCGGCTCGCGCTGGCCGACAACGCGCCCACCGAGCAACAGCAGGCGTGGCGCGTGCAGGCCCGAGAGGACGCGGAGGTGGCGCTCTCGCGAAACCCCCACCTCGCGCCGGGCTGGAAGGGCAGGCCCACCTCCGACTCGGAGCTGTCGGCCCGCCCTCCCCCGCCCTGAGGCGCGGCGACTACTTCTTCTTGAAGTCTTCCGGCGGGTCGGTCGTCACGTCCAGGCCGCCCTTCTTCGTCTCGTAGTTGTTGCCCGGGCCGTGCTTCGCGTCGGGCAGAATCACCTGGAACGGGTACTTGTCCGGCGCGCACGTCAGCGTCACGCTGTTCGTGCTGTTGGAAGAAGCCAGGGTGCTGTTGTTCAGGAAGAACGGGCCGGGATTCGAAAGGCACGTCCCGTCGGGGAACTTCACCTCGGCGGAAACGACTCCATCCAGGGTGAACGTCACCGAGTCACCGTGACGGACGCGGGGCTCTTCCGGGGTGGGTCCTGAGGACTGAATCCTGATGACGATATCGGCCATGGGCCGTGGCTCCTTCTGGGGGTTGGACTGACTGTCTGTGGCAACAGATTGCAGGCACCGTACCAGCGCGCGCCGACATGCGGCTCACTCGGAAGCACCCTCCGGGCACGCGGTGCCGGGGAGCGATGGACGCGTCAACGACGTGTCATGCCCGGAGGCTGACGCGTCCACTCACGCGTCCGACAGGCCCAGCTCGCGCACGCGGCGCTGCAGGGCGCGGCGGGAGACCTCCAGCCGCTGCACCATCTTGTCCAAATCCCCCTCGCACTCCTGGAAGCAGCGGGTGATTTCCTCCGGGCTCAAGTCCCGGGCGGTGCGGATGAGCGAGCTCTTGTCGATGAGGACGTAGACGGAGGGGCGCGGAATGCCGAGGAAATCCGCGGTGGCCTTCAAGTCCCAGGAGCACGCGCGCAGGGCTTCCAGCAGTTCGTCCTCCCCGACCTCGGACGGCTTGCGCCGGGAGGACTTCGCGTCGGCGGCGTCGGGCTGGCCCGAGGTGGGCGCGGTCAGCACCTTGCCCGGCACGGGCAGCGACTCCGCATCCAGCGTCTGCTCCAGCCGCGAGTCCACGCGCAGGCCCGGCAGGCCCCGGCTGCCGATGATGAGCTGCCGGGTGATGTTGCGCAGCTGCCGGACGTTGCCGGGCCACGCGTAGCGCACCAGCCGGACGGCGACGGCCGCGGGCAGCCAGGGCTGCGCGCGCGGGTCGGTGGATGCCAGCCGCCACGTCTCGCCCGTCGTCTCCAGCTCCTGGCGCGCGAAGTGGAGGAACAACAGGCCAATGTCCTCGCGCCGCTCGCGCAGCGGGGGCACCCGCAGCTCGAAGCCCGCCAACCGGTGCAGGAGCGGCGCCTTGAACAGGCGCTCCTCGATGCGCGCCTCGAGATTCGAGTCCGTGGCGGCGACGAGCCGCACGTCCACGGGCACCGGCGTGTGGCCGCCCACCGGATACACCTCGCCCGTCTCCAGCACGCGCAAGAGCGCCGCCTGCACCTCGGCGGGCGCTTCCCCCACCTCATCCAGGAACAGGGTGCCGCCGTGCGCGGCGCGGAAGAAGCCCTCGCGATCTCTACTGGCGCCCGTGTACGCGCCGCGCTGCGCGCCGAACAGCTCCGCGGCCACCAGCTCCTTGGAGAGCGCGCCCAGGTTGACGCTGACGAAGGGCCCCGAGCGACGCGGGCCGTGCTCGTGGATGGCGCGCGCCACCAGCTCCTTGCCCGTGCCCGTCTCACCCCGGATGAGCACCGGCACCTGGAGGTCCGCCACCCGCAGGATGTCCTCGCGAAGCTGCCGGATGCCCTCGCCCTGCCCCACCAGCCCCAGGTCCTTGTGGGAGACCACGTCCCCACCCGAGGAGGCCAGGTGCAGCAGCAGCACCACGCGCTCGGCCAGCACCAGCGGCACGCCGGCGACCAGCTCCTCGTGGGTGAACTCCCGGCCTCCGGCGACGGACTCCCCGGCCACGCAGACCTGGGTGCCATCCTCCGGCACCAACAGGCGCAGGCCGCCATGGGAGCCCGGCTCGAACAGCACCGGCGTCCGGCTGAGGAAGGGGTCTCCCAGGGGCAGCGCCAGCAGGCCTCCCGGACGGGAGAAGTCCGGCGCGTTGCGCGACAGCGCCGCCGTCCGGCCCACGCTGGCGAGCACCTCCAGCAACAGCCGCTCACCGATGCGCTGGGGATGGGGATGCGACACGACCGTCAAGGCCGGCACACTCCGCGGGGCCTGCGCGGACTTGCCCTTCGTATGGACGGCGGTCGTCGACATGTCGGCGGCGAGCTTTTGCTGCATGGGCTGGTTCGATTTCCAGGTGCTTCCAACCTATCAGCGTACACCGGCCCGGCGCGGGGAGATCAGCCGAGGCGACTCAACCGTCAGCGAAGCTACGCTCACGGGAGCAGGCCCTCGCCAGCTCGCCAGCCAGCGGCCTCGCGCGAGGGCCGCTGACGTCATCGCTCCCCATCACCTCATTCCAGGGAGGCTGAAAGGGACGCGGCCCTGAGAGGCCCCCCACGCGGTGGAGGTTGTCCACCGCGTGCGGGGGGTGTGGGTCTCAGGCCGTCGGGCCCGTCGTGTCCGACGGGGGAGGCGCCGCGGGGCTGGCGCTCTCTTCGGGCGTGGTGCCCGTGGCGGTCGCCGCGGGCTTCTCAGAAGAGGCCGGGGAGGGGGTCGACGGCCGCTTGGGGCCGGCCGCGGCGCGGGCCTGCTCACGGGCACGCTGGGCGATCTTCGGCGTGGGCGCGAGAATCATGAACATCAAGCGCCCTTCCATGCGCGGGGCCTGCTCCACCACCGCGACGTCCTTCAGGTCCTTCGCCACGTCGTCGAGGATGGCGGTGCCCTGCTCCTTGTGCGTGATTTCACGCCCGCGGAACTGGATGACCACCTTCGCCTTGTTGCCATCTTCGATGAAGCCGCGGGTGTTGCGGACCTTGAACTCGTAGTCGTGGTCCTCCGTCTTGGGACGGAGCTTCACTTCCTTGAGGTGGACGATGAGCTGGGCGCGCTTGGCTTCCGCGGCCTTCTTCTTCTCCTCGTACTTGAACTTGCCGTAGTCCATGATCTTGCAGACTGGCGGCTGAGCCATCGGACTGACCTCGACCAGGTCGAGCCCTTCCGAGCGGGCCTTGTCGAGCGCGGCCTCGAGCGGCATGACTCCGAGCTGTGAGCCATCGGAGCCGACCACCCGGACTTCACGGGCGCGGATGCGGCGATTGGTTCTCTGGTCGCGGCTCCCGCCGCGGCTGCCTCTTTGATCACGAAGAATGTGACGCTCCTGCGAAAGGGTGGAAGGACCTGCTGCCCCAAGGGTGGGCAGGTCACTGAGTTACGGCATGGGGTGGGTCGATGCGTACGGCGGGCGGCCCGCCCCTCTGACACTCGCGCACGGTGCGGCCTCTCCGTGCGACACTTCGAATCTAATCGCCCCCTTGCCCCGTGAGAAAGGGAGCAAGCGGGAAGACACGTCCCAGGGGCGAGGACTAGCCCACCGGCGGACATAACACCAGGGCCCCTTCCTTGCCCCGGAATCCCACCCTGGGTCAGCCATTGGACGAAGCGCGGCGGGCCCGCCACGCGTCCCGGCCCTGGCCCCAGAGTTCCACGAGGGAGCTCTCCATGGGGGCGGGGAGCTTGCCGGGGCCGCGCAGGCTCGAGCCCAGGCGGCGGGCCACCTGCTGGGAGCCGGTGTTGTCCGGGGCGATGGAGTGGATGATGTCCGTCCAGCCCAGGTGGTCGAAGGCCCAGTCCATGGCGGCCGAGGCTGCCTCGGTGGCGTAGCCCCTGCCCCAGGTCTCCCGCAGCAGGGCCCAGCCGACCTCCGTGCCCGGCCACCCTTCCGGCTGCCAGGGGCCCACCCGGCCCACCCACCTGCCCGTGGAGCGCTCCAGCACGGAGAACATGCCAAAGCCCTGGAGCGCCCAGCTCCCCGCCATGGAGCTCATGGCCCGCCAGACGACGGAGCGGGGCTGGAGGCCACCGATGTGGCGCGAGGAGTCGGGGTCGGCCATCAGGGCCACGAAGCCCTCGAAGTCCTCCCGCGCCGTCGGGCGCAGGATGAGGCGCGCGGTTTCAAGCGTCGGTCCCGGTGCTTGCATCATCAAGTTCCTTTGGAGAATCGAGCGGCGCGGCAGGGTTGCACCCGCCCCCCGCCGGGGCAAGCGCTCGTTGCCCCGTGGCAGGCGCCCTCGCCACAAGCGCGGCTTCTCCTCTCGGTTATCCGGAAAAGCCCCAAGCGCCCGCCTGTCCGGACATCGGGTCGCGGGGCAGGCCCCTCGTCGCTAGGACAGCGGCGCACACGACGGCGCGAGGGCCTTCCCATGTGGACCGAGACACGAGTGGCACGGATGCTTGGAACCCGGCTCCCCCTCATCCAGGGGCCGTTTGGCGGAGGCATGTCGTCGACGCGGCTGGCGGCGGCGGTGTCCGAGGCGGGAGGGCTGGGCTCGTTCGGCGCGCACCACCTGAGCGCGTCGCACATCGAGGACACCGTCCGGGAGCTGCGGGGGCTCACCTCGCGGCCGTTCGCCATCAACCTGTGGGTCCCGCTGGAAGGGGAGCGGGAGCTGCGCCCCACGCCGGAGGAGTTCCAGGCGAACGTCGCCCGGCTGAAGCCCTGGTACGACGAGCTGGGCCTGCCCGCGCCCACTTACCCCAGCGCCTTCTCCCAGGACTACGACGCGCAGATTGACGCGGTGCTCGCGCTCAAGCCGCCGGTGTTCAGCTTCATCTTCGGCATCCCGTCGGCGCGCATCCTGGAGGCGTGCCGGGCCTCCGGAATCCTCACGGTGGGGACGGCGACGAACGTGGACGAGGGGCTCGCGCTGGAGCGCGCGGGGGTGGACCTCATCGTCGCGTCGGGCAGCGAGGCGGGTGGACACCGGGCCTCGTTCCTCAGGCCCGCGGACGAGTCCCCCGCGACGACGGCGCTGGTGCCTCAGCTGGTGGACCGGGTGCGCACGCCCGTCATCGCCTCGGGTGGCATCGCCGACGGCAGGTCGGTGGCCACGGCCCTGGCGCTGGGAGCCGAGGGCGTCCAGGTGGGCACCGCCTTCCTCGCATGCGAGGAGTCCAACGCCAGTGACGTCTATCGCAAGGCGCTGCGCCAGGAGTCCGCGCGCGCCACGGTGCTGACGCGCGTCTTCTCCGGACGCTATGCGCGCGGCATCAAGAACCGCTTCCTGCGGGAGATGACGCCTCACGAACACGACGTCCCGCCCTACCCGGTGCAGAACTGGTTCACCCAGCCGCTGCGGCAGGCGGCGGCCCGTCAGGGGCGCGAAGACCTCCTGTCGCTGTGGGCGGGACAGAACGCGCCCCTCATCCGGCACTCGCGCGCGCCGGAGCTGGTCGACTTCCTGGAGAAGGACACCACCCGCGTGCTGGCGCGGCTCGCGGGACTCTGAGCCGCGCGAGGCGTCGGTCCAGGAGGCGCTCGCGCCGCACGCCCTCCCTCCGAGCCCTCGCGGCGCCTTGACGGCGCGGGAAGTCCCGTGCTCAAGCACCGACGAATGTCGGACCCAAGCGCCCCCCTTCCCGCCCCACCCGAGACACCGTCGGCGCCGCTCCCCCCGTGGGAGCGCCTGCATCACGCGTGGGACGCCCTCACCCGGTGGGGCAAGGCCCAGGCGGGCCCGCTGGGAGCGGCGCTCGTCGGGCTGCTCACGTTCCTGGCGACCTTCGGGCCGGGCGCGCTCGCACCCTGGCGACTCGGCTGGCTCATCCGGGACGACTTCAGTCAGCACCTGTTGGGGTGGCTCTTCTTCCGCCAGACGCCGCTCGGCCTGCCGCTGGGAGCCACGCCCAACTACCTCCATCCGCTGGGGACCTCGCTCGGGTACACCGACTCGATTCCCTGGGTGGGCTTGCTGCTGCGGCCCTTCTCCTTCGCGCTGCCCACGGACTTCCAGTACATCGGCCCGTGGATGTGCCTGTGCCTCATGCTGCAAGGCGCGTCCGCGGCGTGGGTGGCGCGGCGCATGGGCGCCTCCACGCAGCACCAGTGGAGCGTGGGTGGACTTCTGGTGCTGTCGCCCGTGCTGCTCTCGCGGATGACCTTCGCGCACGAGGCCCTGTGCGCGCACTGGCTGCTGGTGCTGCTGGTGGGGCTCCACCTGATTCCCCAGCGCGACGCGCGTGACGCGAAGCAGGCGCTGGGGATGGGCCTGTCGCTCTGTGTCTTCGCCGCGGGTGTCCACCCCGTCATCGCCGCCATGACGTTGCCGCTCGCGCTGTCGCTGTGCGCGCGCACGGCGCTGGAGCGGAAGCTTCCCTTCACCTGGCCCGCGCTCGCGGCGGTGGCCTGCTTCGCGTCCGTGCTGGGCCTCTTCTTCGCCTTCGGCTACCTGGGCACCGGCATCCCCGTGAGCGCCACGGAGTTCGGTGACTACTCCTCGGACCTGACCACGCTGTTCAACAGCATCGGCCACGGCGAGATTCGCTGGTCCCGCTTCCTGCCCCCGCTGCCCAGGAACGGAACCCAGAACGAGGGCTTCGGCTACCTGGGCATGGGGGGCCTCGTCGCGCTCGTCATCGTGCTCGGGCTCATGGCCCGCGAGCCCCGGCGCATCCTGTCGCTGTGGCGGCGCTGGGTGCCCCTCACCGTCGTCGCCCTGGGACTGGCCTTCTTCGCCCTCTCGTGGCGCATCACCTTCCAGGGCGTGCAGGTGGCCGACGTGTCCGCGCTCTATCGCCCCGTGCTCAAGTGGGTGGAGGCGTTCCGCTCCTCGGGGCGCTTCATCTGGCCGCTGCACTACCTGCTGCTCGTGGGGGCAGCGCTCGCGCTGCCTCGGCTGGTGCGCCCGTCGCTCGCTCCCACGCTGGCGGGGCTGCTGCTGCTCATCCAGGGCCTGGACCTCAACCTGGGCGAAGGGCGCAGGGCCCAAGGAGGAGGCCGTTGGAACACGCTCCCGTCCCCCGCGCTCACCGAGGCGGCGAAGGGCCGCAAGCACCTGGCGCTATATCCGCCGCAGATGCACGACGGCTCCGGCCGGGGCTGCCGCGCGGGCCCCATGGACTTCCACCGCTGGGCCTACCGCGCGTACCGGCTGGGCCTCACCTTCAACAGCGGCTATGTCGCGCGCATCGACGACGCCAAGGCGCAGACGTACTGCCTGGGCATGGACGCCGAAATCGCCGCGGGCAAGCTGGACCCCGAGACGGTCTACCTGGTCATCCCCGTGAGGGTGCGCTGGCTCCAGAAGATTCCGGGCGCGCACTGCACGCCGGAGGACGGGCTGTGGCTGTGCGTCTACAACGAGCCTCCCGCGTCCTCCGTGTCGGGTCGCTGAAACCCCCGGCTCAGGCGGCCGGGGGGGCCTGACGCGCTGGCGGCTCGACGGGCATGAGCGCGTTCAGGTTGGCGTGGATGGTGTTGCAGATGGAGTCCAGCGGCAGGTCGTTGTCGTCGTGGCCGAAGGGGTCTTCGATTTCGACGCCGATCTCCTCGATGCCGAAGAAGATGTACGCGACGACGAACGTGGCGAGCACGGTCAGCCCACCGAAGGACTCCACCAGCGCGAAGGGCAGCGTGTAGCAGAAGACGAGCAGCGCCCGGCGCAGGTGCATCACATACGCGAAGGGGATGGGCGTCTTGCGGATGCGCTCACAGCCGCCGATGTAGTCGACGAGCAGGTGGACGTCCTGGTCCAGTTGCATCTGCACGTACTCGGAATAGAGGCCCTTGCGCCGGCCGGCGTCGAGCAGCGCGCTCATCTTCCGCGCCACCGCGAACGGCACGTGCTGCGCGCGCATCACCTCCGCCACCTCGTCCGGAGGCAGCTCCTGGGCCAGGGGCCCCAGCTCCGCCTTGGTGCGCAGGAACGACGCGGACGCGAAGGGGAAGGCGGCCGTCCACCGCAGCAGCGCGGCGTAGAGGGCGGGCTCGGACTGGAGGAAGACGCCCGCGGCGCGCGCCAGGTTGCGCGTCTCGTTGACGATGCCACCCCACAGCTTCCGCCCCTCCCAGAAGCGGTCATAGGAGGAGTTCGTGCGGAAGACGAGCAGGAGGCTCAGGGAGATTCCCGCCAGCGTGTGGACCGTGGGGGGAATCGCCACCGAGCGGACATGGGAATGGAAGATGGTGACGCCCAGCGCCCACAGGACGCAGACCATGACTCGGGCCACGATTTCGCGGACCATCGAGCCCTTGAGATAGTGGAAGTAACTCCACCAACGATGCGGATCGTACTCAACCATGGGATTCGAGGACGTAGGCTGCCACGGCGCTTGAAACCGTGCCGCAACCTTTTCGTCCAGGGGCTGCTGGTGTGTCCAGCCCTCTCTTCCATGAGAAAGGGCTGGCCTCGGGCCTCGTGACTACGGCTGGAGCACGCGGTTTCCGCCGAGCGCGTCAATCACCGCGATGACGTCGTTGGGAGCGCGCTCGTAGAGACCCGGCGTGTAGTTGCGGGACGTCGCGGTCCACACGGGGCTCGGGGCCGACCACGTCTCGAAGTTGACCGTGGTGCTGACGTAGCCGACGTGGCAGTTGCGCTGGTCCACGGGGGCGCTCGACAGGTCGGGCGCTCCCACCTTGTCCTCGTCTGTGCAGAAGGCGACGCCGACGGGGCCATTGCCCACGCGGATGGCATACGGGACGTAGGCGTTGTAGCGACGCCCGGAGCCCGGGTCGACACGGGAGCGATAGACGGTGCGCCGCAGGGACTCGTCCCATGTCCTGCCGCCGTCCCAGGACTGCACGGCGTTGATGACATTGGCGCGCGCGCCGCCGGTGGCGAAGGCCTCCACGCCCTCCACGACGACCATCAACCGGTCTCCTCCGAGCTGGACGACGGTGGGCATGCCCTCGCGGTTCAGCGCTCCAGCGCGCTTGTCCCACGCCACGGCGACGACGCCATACGCGGTCCACGGCCCCGAGATTCCCGCGCGTCCCTGCATGGCAATCCACTGGTGGCCCGGATAGCCGCGCTGCGCGGCGAGCGGCTCGGAGTCGTAATAGACTTGCAGGTCTCCATTCGCGCGCTGGAAGAGGAAGGGCGCTCCGACGAAGCGGGTGACGGGGCCGATGACGGTGCTGTCGTAGACCCAGTGGTCTCCGTCGTTGTCGCTCCGGGTGATGGTGATGCGGTACTGGCCGCCGGCGTACTCGCGGAACGCACAGAAGATGGTGCGTGTCCCTGGAATGGCTCGCATCGTCACGTCGCCGAACTGCACCGCGGGGTTGTTCGCGACGGAGCCGTGGAGCGACCAGCTCGCACCACCGTTGCCGCTCGTCCAGACGTCGACGCGCGTCCCCGCGCTCGCGCCGCCAATCAGCAGTCCATCCGAGCGGCGGGTGATGTTCCGGATGGGCGCGCCGCCGCTCGCCATCAGCGTCCGCCAACCGCCCGCGGGCAGTGCGTCCTCTCTTCGCTCCAGCGGCTCGGCTTCATCGCGAGGCGCTTCGGGTCCACACGCGGCGAGCGCCGCCACCAGGACGAGCACAGCCAGGGGGCGCGAATCAGAACAGCGGCCAGTCCGAAGCACGGGAGCAGGTGTCATGCGCTCCAGCGTGCCCGTTCGTGTTTTATCTGCTCAAGCCCATAAAGCCGATTTTCTTGAAATGCTAAGTTGTCGTCTCCGCGAGGAGTCGGGAGAGGAGCGCGAAGCCAGGGGCCTCCAGGGGGACGCGACCTCGAAGCGCGGCGAGCAGGGACCAGCCGTGGTTCGAGAGCAGGACGACGCCCGCGTCCACGGAGGGCGCCAGGCCGATGAAGCCGACATACCCGCCCATCACCGACGAGCACCACGCCACGGTGTGGCCACGAAGCTGGGAGATGGACCAGCCGAGCCCCATGCGCACGGCGCCGCCTTCGGTGCGCGGAAGCAGAGACATCTTCAGGGGGCGTGAGAGGGACTCGTCGGCGCGGCCGAGGCTCGCGTCGAGGAAGCGCAGCAGGTCCGGCACGGTGGAGTGGAGCGCACCCGCACCCGGCAGTGCTGGGAAGGTCCAGGCGGGCACGGGCCGGCCGCGCGCGGTGTGGCCGGGGAGCAGGCGAGGCGCCAGTTCGTCCGTCACCCGTGCCGAGGTGTCGCTGAGCTTCAGGGGAGTGAAGAGCAGGTCGCGCAGCGCGTGCCCGTAGTTGAGTCCCGCGCGTCGGGAGAGCGCGTGGCCCAGGACGCCCATGCCGAGCAGGGACTCGGAGACGGGGCGCGGAGGGGGAAGTTGGGGGTGGTAGGTCCGGAGGAAGTCACCGAAGAGGTTCGCGGAATAGTGGCCGAACGGGTCTTCGGGATTGCGAGGTGCCGCATCGAGATTGGGCGGCAGGTGGGGCATGCCAGAGGTGTGCGTGGCGAGCTGCTCCAGGGTGATTCGGCCCGCGTCCGCATCGGGGAGGAGCGAGCGGGGAATCACCTCGGAGAGCGGCATGTCGAGTCGTGCCTTGCCCTGCTCCATCAGGAGGCCCAGCAGGGCGCCGGTGAAGACCTGGGTGAGTCCGCCCAGGGAGAACAAGGCGTTGTCGGGAGGCGGGGTGCCCTTCCCTCGGAAGGCCTGGACGTGGTGCTCGCCGCGTGAGGTCAGGCCCGCGCACAGCGAAGCCGAGCGATAGCTCCGCACGTAGCGACGGGTCTCATCCTGAAGCAGCGTGGCGAGGGACGGAGGGGAGCTCACGGAGATTGTCTACACCATGGCGGACGCGGGCTGTGCGGAGACGTGTCGCCAGTTCGTGGTTGCCTGGACGCGCTGCCCTCTCCATGGTCAGCACCCAAGGAGGAAGCAAATGCCGACCGGACTTGCAGCGGATGGGACGTATGGGGCCGGAGCCCGACACACCTTCGACATGACGGCCGAAGAGGCGTGGCGGAACTGGGCGGAGGCGAAAGGCCTGGGGCGATGGCTCTCACCCGCACGGGCCACGTTCAAGGAGGGAGACCTGACCACCCTCAAGGACGGGACGGACGTCGTCGTGATTCGGGCGAGGCCTCCAACCCTGCTCCGCATCCGACTGAATCGCATCGACTGGCCACGACCGCGGACCGCGCAACTCCGTGTCCTCCCGGCGGCGCGCGGCCACACCGTCGCCCTGCATGCGGAAGGACTCCCCGACGCGACGACTCGCGCTGACTACATCCAGCGATGGACGAAGGCCCTGACCGGCGAAGCCTCGGCGACCACGACGAAGGTCGCGGCGAATTCCGCCTCCGCGAAGAAGACCTCCACGCGGAAGACGGCGGTGACGAAGAGCGCGGCGAAGAAGACCTCCACGAGGAAGACGGTGGCGAAGAAGAGCGCGGCGAAGAAGCCTTCCGCGCGAAAGCCAGCGGCGAAGAAGTCCTCAACGCGGAAGCCAGCGGCGAAGAAGTCCTCAACGCGGACGACGCCAGCCAGGCGCTGACGCCTGACGTCCAGCCCGGCGATGACGCCTGAGGTCCAGCACGACGCCCTCCAGGAATCGCCTTGAGCTGATAGCGACAGCCCAGAGCGCCCTACGCCTCGACGAAGCGCTCTGCCTCCCGTCGATAAAGGGCGCCGCACCGGTCCTTCTTTACCGCCGGGCCGCGAGCTCCGTGACCTCACGCCGAGGCCTGAACGGCGCGAACAGCTCCACCGCCCAGTCCACGAACGCACGGAGCTTGGCGCTCACGTGCCGGTTCTGCGGATAGACGATGAAGAGAGGGAACGGCGGCCCCTGCCACTCATCCAGGATTTGAACCAGCGCCCCGCTGTCCAGATGAGGCCGGGCCACGAAGGCGGGAAGCTGCGTCACGCCCAGCCCCGCCAGTACCGCCGACAAGTGCGCGGTGCTCTCGTTGACGGCCACGCTGGAGCGCCCCATCACATCGATGCGCTCTCCTTCCCGTGGGATGAAGGACAACGGCACGAGCCGTCCCGTCCTCGTGGAGAAGTAGCTCACGATGTCATGGCCCTCCTGGAGGTCCGAGGGATGCACGGGCTTGCCCTTGCGCTTCAGGTACTCGGGAGTAGCGCACGACAGGAACTCCAACTCTCCGATGCGCCGCGCCACCAGCGACTGGTCCGGCAGCACACCTCCGCGAATCACGCAGTCCACGCCGTCACCCACCAGGTCCACCGAGCGGTCACTCACCCCCAGCTCCAACTGGATGTCCGGGTACTTCGCCCGGAACGCCGGCAGCGCGGGGATGAGCAGGAAGTTGGACACCGAGGACCCCGCGTCCACCCGCAACCGTCCCCGAGGACGCGTCCGAGCGTTCGACACATCCGCTTCGATGTCCTCCAGGTCCGCCAGGAGCCTCGCCGTGCGCTCGTAGTACGCCGCGCCCTCGGGCGTCACCGTCACGCGGCGGGTGGTGCGCTGGAGCAGCTTGACTTGAAGGTGCTCCTCCAACCCCTGGACCAGCTTCGTCACCGAGGGCTTGGGCATCTTCAGCGTGTCCGCGGCCCGGGTGAAGGTGCCGGCCTCGACCACGCGGGCGAATACCCGCATCGCGGTGAGCTGATCCATGGAGTCGTCCTCGAAGCGGCCCGAAGGGAAGTCCCGGGCTCCGGCGATTATTACTCGAATGGAAACAGTCCTGTCCCAGGCCCGGCGTTTCTCCCGCGAGGCGAGGCCCCTACCCTTGCCTCATCGAAACCCCACACCGGAGACACGCCATGACGAAGACACGCAAGAACCTCGAAGGCAGGGTGGCCCTCATCACCGGTGGCTCGCGCGGCCTGGGCGCGGCCATCGCCCGGGCCCTGGCGGATGAAGGCGCGGACGTCGCCATCAGCTACGCCTCCTCCGAGACAAAGGCCCAGGCGCTCGTCGAGGAGCTGAAGACACGGGGAGTCCGCGCCGCAGCGTTGAAGGCCGACCAGGCCTCACCCCAGCAGGTGGAGGCCCTGGTCAACGAGGTCGCGCGGCGCTTCGGCCGCCTCGACGTGCTCGTCAACAACGCGGGCATCTTCCACACCGCCGTCGTCGGAGACCCCGCCAGCGACCTCGAGGCGCTCGAGCACCAGTTCTCCGTCAACGTCCACGGGGTCGTCGCCGCCGTCCGCTCCGCCGTGCCCCTGCTGCGCGAAGGCGGGCGCATCATCTCCATCGGCTCCGGCATCGCCAGCCACACGCCCTTCGCGGGGCTCGGAGACTACGCCGCCACCAAGGCCGCCATCGCCGCGTACACCCGAGGCTGGGCTCGCGACCTGGGCCCCCGAGGCATCACCGTCAATCTCATCCAGCCCGGCCCCATCGACACCGACATGAATCCCGCCACCGGCGCCAGCGCCCCGGTGCAGCGCGCCGGCACCGCGCTCGGACGCTACGGCCAGCCCGAGGAGATCGCCGCCGCCGTCGCATTCCTCGCCAGCCCGCAGGCCTCTTTCGTCACCGGCGCTACCCTCGACGTGGACGGCGGCTTCAACGCCTGAGCTCCAGGCTTATGCCCCGTGGGTACATTTGCAACAAAGTGGCACATCAATCTCTTGCAAAAACAAGGCATTGGAGATTCCCCTTAACACCGCGTTCAACCAACCCAATCATGTGAGTCCTTTCCCGAAAGGCCTCCCATGACCTGGAAACCCCGACGTCTCCTCGCCGCGGTCCTGTCCCTGCTCGCCCTGCCCGCATGGGCGCAGTCGGCGAATGTCGCGCAAGGAAAGGCCTCTTCGGCGTCCTCGGTGCATGCCAATGGAGCCCCCTTGCTGTATGGGCATGCCAAGGCGTTCAACGGCATCCTCAACACCGAGGACCGGTGGGCCTCCGCCACGCCGCCCGCGGCGTCGACCCCGGAGTGGCTGGAGGTGGACCTCCAGGCGGTGCATCGCATCGACGGGCTCAGGCTGCACTCCGGCCGAGACACCACGGTGGGACTGCAGATGCTCGACTTCGACGTCCAGCATCGGTTCGCCGCCACGGACAGCTTCCAGCCCATTGCCGGCGCCTCCGTCACCAACAACACGCTGCCCACCTGGACGTTCCAACTCGCCCAACCCGTGGAGACGCGCTACGTGCGCCTCCTGTGCAAGCGCGCATCAGGCGACGGCCTGTGCCGGGTGCGGGAACTGGAGGTGCTGGGTGTCCGCCTCGCCAACCAGCCGCCCACCGCCTTCGCGGGCCACGACACGGCCGTCGTCCTGCCAGTCAGCACGGTGCAACTCCCGGGAACGGCCACTGATGGCGATGGCACCATCGCCAGTTACCTCTGGCAGCAGGTCTTCGGCCCCACGCCGGCCACGCTGACGGGAGCAACGACGTCGACTGTGAGCGCCAGCGGGCTGACGAGCGGGACGTACATCTTCCGCTTCACCGCCACCGACAACGGCGGCTCCACCTCATCCGACACCGTGAGCGTCACGGTGCATCCGAGCACCGCGCCGGTGGACCCGCGCGCGGGCAAGCTTCACGTCTGGTCTCGCGGCGGCATCTACGACACCGCCGTCTTCCTCCCCATCGAGTACGGCGCGCTTCCAGCGAAGAAGTATCCCCTGGTCCTCTCGCTGCACGGCCGGGGCGGCACCACTCTCACCGCGAACCACACCCAGGTGCTCGGCAACCCGGAGGGATTCATCCGGCAGCTCATCCCCGGCAAGCCCGTCGTCAACACCTACCCCGCCGTCGTCATCGCGCCCAATGGGCCCAACATCGGGGGGGCCCATGACACCTGGTGGGACTCGGCCCGCACCCACACCCTGGTGCTGCAGGCCATCAGTCTCTACAACATCGACCCGGACCGCGTGACGATGACGGGCCTCTCCTTCGGCGGCGGGGGTGTGAATGAGCAGATGCTCTCGTACCGGAGCACCTACGCCGGCGGCATGCCGGTGGCCTACACCACGCCCCTGGCCAACCCGGTCTGCATCCTCGAGGACTTCCCCCTCTGGGCGGCGGGCAACGTGGGCGATGGGACGTTCAACGCCTGGAAGTGGACCAACCCCACCGACGGCCTGCTGACCCAGGTCCGGCAGTGCCCCGGCTACACCGGCGAATTCCAGGTCACCGTGATGCCGGGAACCACGCACAGCGGCTGGGATGAATTCTGGAGCCGCTCCGACGCGCAGAACTGGCTCGTGAGCCAGGTGCGCCAGACGCCCTGAGCTTCACGACGGGGCGGAAGCGGGTGGAGGTGCCTTCCGGCATCACGCCTGCTTCTGCCCTCGCATCACATCTGTTCCCCCACCCCCGAAAGGCGTCCGCATGCCCTGGCACCCCCGGAGTCTCGCCACAGCGCTGTGTGTCCTCTTGCTTCCCCTGTCCCCCGCCGCCCTCGCGCAGTCCACCAACGTGGCGCTCGGCAAGCCGGCCTCCGCGTCGTCCGTACATCCCATCGGTTATCCCGACACCTTCGGGCACGCCAAGGCGTTCAACGGCGTCTTCAACAGCCCGGATGACCGCTGGTGCTCGGGCGTCAATCCGCTGCCCTCGAATCCGGAGTGGTTGGAGGTGGACCTCCAGGCGCGGCACCGCGTGGACAGCCTCACCCTCTACTTCGGCAAGGACGACACGTTTGGCCGGATGGTGGACTTCGACATCCTCTACCGGGCGAGCAACACCGCCGACTACCAGTTGGTGCCAGGAGGCTCCATCACCGGCAACACCCTGCCGGGCCGGACCTTCACCTTCACCCAGCCCCTGGACGCGCGTTATCTGCGAGTGCAGTGCAAGCTGGGAGCGGACGACAACTACTGCCGCGTGCGCGAGTTCCTTGTCTTCGGAGCCCTGCAGGGCAACCAGCCTCCGTCCGCCTTCGCGGGCAATGACGTCTCCATCACCCTGCCCGTCAGCACCGCGCAGCTCCAGGGCTCGGCCAGCGACTCGGACGGAACCGTCACCGGTTACGCCTGGACGCAGGTCTCCGGCCCGACGACGGCCACGCTGTCATCACCCACCGCGCAGTCCCCGAGCGCCAGTGGCCTCTCGCAAGGCGTCTATGTGTTCAGGCTCACCGCCACGGACAACGGCGGGGCCACGGGCTCGGACACGGTGAGCGTCACGGTGCAGCCGGCGACACCCTCCGCGGACCCTCGCGCGGGCAAGCTCCACGTCTGGTCTCGGGGCAACAGCTACGACTCGGCCGTCTTCCTGCCCAAGGACTACGGCACCGTGCCCGGCAAGAAGTACCCGCTCGTGCTCTCCCTGCACGGCCGGGGCGGCACCACGTTGGACGAGAACCACACGCAGGTGGGGAGCAACCCGGAGGGCTTCATCCGACAGCTCATCCCAGGCAAGGCGTTGGTCGACACCTTCCCAGGCATCGTCGTCGCGCCCAACGGACCGAAGATCAAAGAGGCCATCGACACCTGGTGGCACGCCCCCGGCGTCCACGCACTGGTGCTGGAGGCCATCACCCTCTACGGCGCCGACCCGGAGCGCGTGACGATGACGGGCCTGTCGTCCGGCGCCGCGGGCGTGAATGACCAGATTGCCACGTACCGGAGCACGTATGCCGGCGCCATGCCTCAGGCGTACTTCCCGCCGTTCACGTCACCCATCTGCTTGATGGAGGCCTTCCCCATCTGGGCCGCGGGCAACGAGGACGACGGAACGTTCGGCGCGTGGAACTGGACCAACCCCTGGGATGGCGTCCAGCCGCGCGTCCGCGCCTGCCCGGGCTACACGGGAGAGTTCCAGGTCACCGTGAATCCGACGGGTGGACACAGTGGCTGGGACATCTTCTGGAGCCGCTCCGACGCGCAGAACTGGCTCGTGAGCCAGGTGCGCAAGGCCCCCTGACCTCGTCGACTGCCGCCCCGAGTGTCCCCGGACGAAGCACGCTCCGGGGACACCTGGGTTCAACCCGCTACTGACGCAGGACGCGCTTGAGCTTGAAGGGCGAGGGGCTCTCGCTCATCGTGTAATAGCTCGCGCCGCTCGGGTCGTACTCGATGGCCTCGCCCTGCCCTTCCACGGTGTCCGTGAGGGTGACGGGCGCCGCCGCGAAGGCCGTCTCGAAGGCCGCTCCCGGCGCCGCGCGGAACTCATACACGGTCTTGTACGTGCGCAGGATGAAGCGGTTGGAGCACGGGTGGATGGCCGCGGACGTGGTGTAGGACCAGTTCGGCTGGTCCGGAACCACGGGCAGCTGGAGGTTGGACACGAAGATGAGCGTGGACTGCACGCCCGGCGCCGGCAACGGATTGGGCATCTTGTACACCTTGCTCAACCCCGAGCCGGACTTGGTGATGATGTAGATGTCCGCGGTGACGGGGTGGACCATGATGGCCTCGGCGTCCTTGCCGCCATCCGGGTACACGAAGGGGAACTGCTGCGCCGTCAAATCCCCGCTCGTCTGGCCCGCGCCGATGTTCGGCTCGGGGATGCGGTAGACGTAGAACGTGTTCGGAGGGATGGGCAGGCTCGCGCTCGAGCGGCCAATGTCTCCCATGTAGATGCAGAAGCCCGTGGGGCACGGCCCGGTGGCCACGTCTTCCCAGTCCTGCGGCGTCACGCCCGCCACCTTGAAGGAGCCCAGCGTGGCCGCGGTGGTGGTGCTGATGGCGACGATGTCGTTGACGTCCTCGTTGTGGACGTAGATGGCGCCCGGGGTGACGCGGCTGGCGGCCAGGCCCGACGGCTCGACGATGAGCGGCGCGGACACGTTGCCCATCAGCGTCCACGTCGTGGCGAAGGTGTCACCCACGGTGCACGTGGGCGCGTCCGCGGCCCGGAGCGCGACGACCTGCGCGATGTTGGTGTTGGGCAGCGTCGACACGCCGTTGAACGCGGGCTGCACGCCCGCCGCCCCCAGCTCCTTCCACGCCATGTCGAAGAGGATGCCCCGGTCCGAGGACTGCAGGCACGCCTCGAAGGCCTCGGTGAACCCCGTGGGAGGCGTCAGCGGGTCAACGGGGCACGTGGCGCCCGCCCACAGCTGCGAGCCGAACCACACCGCCAGCCCGTTCGCCGAGGTCGTGGTGATGGCCGGGCTGTCCATGGTCGCCAGGTTGCCGTTCTTCTGGCCGCTCTGCGCGTCGATGGGGTTGGTGGGGTTCGCGCCGGAGAACGCGGAGATGCTGCCGGCGACGTAGTAGGCGGCGTCGAAGGTGAACGCGTAGCTCGCCGGCTCCGAAGCCCCGGCGACCTTGTAGAAGACCCACGCCTTTATCTGCGACGCGCTCTGGTCCGAGCGAAGGAATGTCCAGCCCGCGGGCGCCGTCGCCACCGCCGCCACGTTGTTGCGGTTGCTGAGGCGCACCAGCAGCACGTCACCCGCGACGGTTCCCGCCGGCTTGGTGAGCGTCAGCGAGGTGACAGTCTTGCCCCAGGCCGTCGTGCTCGCCCGGTGGCTCACCGAGGACACCCCCTGCCGCGCGGCCCCCACCGACGCCGGAGCCTCCTCCGAGCTGCTCGGCGCGGACTCGGACTCCAGCGGCCCGCAGGCCCCCAACGCCAGCAATGAGACTGATACAACCCACCGTGAAACACCCTGACTGAAGACCTTCAATGTCATTCCAATCTCCCGAAGAGCAGCTCGGCGAGGCCGCCTCGCTATCGAACCCTGCTATCTCAGGAAATGGGAAAAGATGGGAGAGACACGCTGAGAAAAACAGAAGTCTCAACAGCACATGTCAGCCATTGCTGAAAACTTCCACGGCAACCATCCGAGCGGAGGTATCTGATTCCGCCCGGATGGTTCGTTTCACCCTACGGCGCGACGTCCAGGAGGCCCACGCCACGCTGGGCCCACTCGGTGCCGGGCGCGGTGCGCAGGTCATCCACGGGCACGGGCAGGTGCTCCCACTGCGCGGAGTTGGCCGGAGGGGGCTTGTTGGTGTTCTGGACACGCGCCCGGTACAGCTGCCCGTCATGCATCACCAGCGCGCCCGCCGCGTACGTCATCTCGGGTGAGCCGGGCGCCAGGGTGGCCTTGTCCGTCCAGCGCTCCAACTGGCGCGTCGTGGTGCCAGCCGGAAGGCCCGTGTCGACGAACGTCAGCGCGGTGACGGCCCCATTCACGTTGCCGGTGGCCGTCACCGAGCCCACCGTCCCGCTGCCACCCGTCAGGCCGGAGATGAACCGGCGGCTGCCCTCCCAGCGGTTCTCCTTCAGGGTGATGGGGGCGGTAATCGTCCCCGCCTTGCTGAGCACGACGCCCGGGTCCGTGGCGGTCGGGTAGACGCCCTGGTAGCCGAAGTTGAGTCCCCGGAAGGCATTGCGCTCCCAGTTGAACCTGGCCCCCGCGCCGACCGTGCCGCCGAACCAGATGCCCAGCGATAGCGTGTCCGCGAAGTAGTTGTCGGTGAACTCGACGTTGAGCGGCACGTCTCCAGTCTCCGGCTGCGCGAAGAAGTTGAGCAGCGCGCCGGCGCCGCCCACGAAGACGTTGTGGTGGAAGCGGATGGTGCCGCCGCGCACCTGGGCCTGGGAGTTGTTGTCCTGGTAGTTCGCGAAGGCCGCGCGCCAGTCGATGGCGCCGTAGGCGAACACGTTGTGGTGGACCTCCGTGCCGTCGCCCAGGTTCTGAATCTGGAGGGACTCCGTCCCGGTGCGCACCAGCCGGTTGTTGTAGACCTTCAGGTTGGAGCCCAGCGGCGTGGGCGCGCCCTGCGTGGAGCCGAAGTAGATGGCCTCGCTGGCGGTGTCATGGATGTAGAGGTCGTGCAGTTTGATGTCGTTGAGCGGCGACACCGTGCCGTCGCTGTTCTTCTCGCGGAGGATGCGCAGGCCCGCGAAGCCCGCGCGGGTGATTTCCAGATACTCCAGCTCGAAGCTGTGCGCCCCGCCGATGCCCAGCCCCATGTGGCCGTCGCCCAGGAAGATGTCGTCGCTGAGGATGCCGTAGCGCTCCCGCGACGTCGCATATGCGCCACAGCGGTGCCCCGGAAAGTCCGCGTGGCCCGTGCCCGAGTCCGCGTCATAGCGGCCGGTGAGCACCCAGTTCGAGCCGCCACTCATGGCCCAGATGTAGCCCTGCGAGGACCCCGGATTGGGGCGGATGACCACCTGGCCCCCCGTGTTGGTGATGACCAGCGGGCGGCTCGCCTGACGGTGGGGCAGGTTGCCCAGGTTGATGAGCGTGTAGTTCCCCGCGGGGATGTAGAGCCTGTCCAGCGTGCTCCAGTTCGTGGACGGGAAGCGGGCCTGCACATCCGGGATGTACAGCTCACCATTCGCGGAAGGCCCTGGCAGCGTGAGCGTGGTGCCGGGCGCACCGAAGCGCCCAAAGGGCTCGCACGCGCCGGCGACGCCACCATCCCCCTGCGTGGAGCCACCATCCGTCGGGCCCGCGTCTGCCTGGAGGTCGGGCCCCTCATCCCCGGGTGAGTCGCCCGAGCACGCCGAGGTGAGGCAGGCCATCAAACACAGGACGCAGAGGCTCCGAATCATGGTGCGGCTCCCGAGGGGAAGAAGCCGCCAAGCCTAGCCCGATTTCACAAGTGGTCCGCGCACCCCGCACGCGGACCTCCCGTCCGACTCTTGTCACCCGGTGACACCTTCAACGAAATAGCGGGTTTAGGTTCAGGCCACCTTGCCCACCAGGATGGAGTAGGGGCTGTGGGTGGGGATGATGCGGTCCAGCTTGAAGCCCCCCTCGGCGAACAGGGCATCGTATTGAACCTGCGTGCGCTCGCGCCCTCCGGCCAGCGACAGCATGACCAGGTCCATCACCATGGCCGGGTGCAGCTCCGGGCCCTCGGGCAACATCATCTCCATCACCAGCACCTCCGCGTGGGGCGGCGCCACCTGGCGAATCTGGCGGAGGATGGAGATGGCCTGCGGGTCCGCCCAATCGTGGATGATGTTGCTCAGGATGTAGGCGTCGGCGCGGGGCAGCGGCCCCACGAAGAAGTCTCCCGCCTGCGTCTTCATGCGGGGGTGCGGCTGGGAGTTCTGCACCACGTCCGGCAGGTCGAACAGCGTGCCCTGGGAGCGAGGCGTGGCGTCGAGCACCGCCGCCAGGATGTGGCCCCGGCCGCCGGCGATGTCCGCGATGTGCTCGTATCGGTGGAACTCCATCGCCTGGAGCACCGCCGCGATGGCCATGTGCGACTTGCCCGTCATCGCCGCGTCGAAGACACGGGCGTCCTCCGGGTGGGCCCGCAGGTAGGGCCAGAGCCCGCCCGGCGTCACGGTCTCGCAGGCCGTCTGACCCGTCCGCGAGGACACGCCCAACGCTCCGGCCGAGCGCCAGTTGATGTCGTCTCCGAACATCAGCACCAGGGACTTCAGCGAGTGGGAGTGACTGGCCTTCAGGTGCTCGGAGTACTCGGTGTGGACCCAGCCGCCCCCGCGCCGCTCGAACACCCCGTGCGCCGCCAACAGCCGCATCATCCGGTGGAGCGAGTCGGCGTGCGCCCCCGTCGCCCGCGCCAGCTCCTCGCTGGTCATCGGTGTATTGCCCAGAACATCCGCGACTCCCAGCTGCGCGACGAGATGCAGACACCGTGGGGCGAAATATCCAGTGCTGAGATTGAAGATGAACGCCGGGGCTGGAAGCTGTTGCATGCGCGCTCCTGGTCAGCAGGGCTTGAATTGCCTGCAAAGTGAAATTCTAGCTGGACCCTGGAACGAAGCAGACACCCCCGCATACCGCCTTGCCTTCAATTGAACACAGCTGCTGTAGCCATACAGTCCAAAGCCTGACGTGACGCACCTGGCCGTGGCGCGACGAAGGACGGTGGAACTCTCGCCCTGGAGGGCATGACCCTGGAGGGCTGGGTGGGGAATGACAACACCGCCAGCCCTGGCGCGCGGGGCGTCAGGGCTGGCGGCCTTGGACGGGAGGGATTAGCGCGTGGCGCGCGTGCGTCCCTGGGTGGCCTTGGGGCTGGTCGGGCCGGAGGCGACGGCCGCCGCCACGCCGAAGACGACGTCGTCATTGTCGTCGTAGAGGCCGAAGGTGCAGCTCGACGCCGGGCTGGAGGCCTCCACGAATTGCGCCCGGAGGGCGTGCTGGCCCACGGTGCTGCCCACCGTGAAGGTGTGGCTGAACGTCCGCGCGCCGCTGCCCGTGCACGTCAGGCCGGCGACGAGCTGCGTCCACAGGGGGAAGCCCGACACGGGGGCGGTGTAGAGGTTCAGCCGGTCCGTGGCGTCGTAGCACCACACCGTCACGTCCACCTTGACCTGCTTGCCCGGGGTGATGGGTCCACCGTCCACGCTCTTGAGCACGACGCGGTCGATGCTCTCGTCGAAGTGGTAGAAGCCGAAGGGGCCGTCCGGGCAACCGTCGAGCGTGTTGGGCGTGTTGGGCTCGGCCGCCAGGAACTGGCTGCCCCGGCTGTTGACGAGCGTGCCGGTGTCACACCCGCAGCCCGTCCCGCATGCGGGCGTGCCGAGCGAGGCGTCATACGTGGCCAACGCCGGAGACGTGCAGGTGCCACCACCCGCCTGGGTGGTGAAGCTGAAGCCGGTGCTGTAGTTGCCAGCGCCGCAGGCATCCACCGCGCGGGCCCGCCAGAAGTACTGCGTGTTGGCGGTGAGCGCGGGCGTGACGCTCCAGGTGCTGCTGGTGAGCGCCGTGGCGGAACGCACCACGTTGGAGAAGCCGGCGTCAGACGCCACCTGCACCTCGTACGCGGTGGCGCCCGTGACATCGCTCCAGTCGAGCGCCGGGGCCAGCGCGACGTTGGCCGCCCCGTTGGCCGGGGTCGACAGCGAGGGCGCCGCCGCCGGCTGACACGTGGTGTCCGCGGTGGTGAAGCGGAAGGCCGTGCTGTAAGCGCTGGTGCCGCAGCCGCTCACCGCGCGAACGCGCCAGAAGTACTGCGTGTTGGCCGTCAGCGCGGGGGTCACCGTCCACGTGCTGCTGGTGAGCGCGGTGGCGGAGCGCACCACGGTGCCGAACCCAGCGTCCGTGGCCACCTGCACCTCGTACGTGGTGGCGCCCGACACGTCCGCCCAGTCGAGCACGGGGGCCAGCGCGACGTTCGCCGCGCCATCCGCCGGCGTGGAGAGCGTGGCGGTGCCCGGCGGCGTGCAGGGGCCTCCGGCCGTCGCGCAGACACACGCGGCGGCGGGGCCGTAGCAGGCGGTGGAGCTGGCGGGGACGACGGAGTAGCAGTACTGCCGCCCGTTGGCGACCTCGGCATCCGTGTACGTGGTGCCGGAGACGGTGGCGACGCGCACCTTGCCGAAGTCACAGCCGGCGTAGCCGTCCGTCTTCATCACCCAGTACTCGCTCGCGCTGGGCACCGAGTTCCAGCTCAGCGCCACCTGGCCGTCGCTGGGGCTCGCCGTCGCGGTGGGCGCCGTCTTCGGGCCCGTCGCGCAGCCGCCGTTGGTGGGGGCGGGCGTGGAGCAGGCGATGCCGTGACGGTTGAAGGCCGCGTGGATGGCCGTCATGTGCGGCGTGCCGTCGTTCAGGTTGCCGTTGTCGTCATCCGCCGCCAGCCACTGCATGTAGCCATGGCTCGCGCCGCAGCCGTCGGACGTGCCCGCCGTGCAGTTGCAGGCGTGCCACGAGCCCACGTTGCCGCTGCCCTGGTAGAAAATCTTGTTGCCGATGATGAAGGCGGTGTTGGAGTCGTAGTTGAACGGCGCGGCCTGCAGGTCGCGAGCGACCAGGTCCCACGCGGCCTGACGCACCGGCGCCGCGGCGCAGTGCACCTGCCGACCGCAGGGGCCCGTGCCAGAGGAGCAGCGCGAGCACACGAAGTTCTGCGGCGTGGCCGGCGTCTGGTTGACGTGCGCCAGATAGTCCGCGTCGCGCACGCCCGAGCAGCGCGCGTTGCACCACGTCCCGCCCGCCTGCGCCTCGTTCTGGTTGTAGCCCGTGCCGTCCGGCGTCTTGCCGCAGCCCAGGTCCGTCGTCGCGAAGAAACCGTAGCCCACGCACGAGGCCTGCAACCGGTAGATGGACGCGATGTCCGCGTACGCCTCGCTGGAGTTGGAGAGCGCGCCGCCAGAGTCGAAGTCGTCCATGCCGTGGCCCCACTCGTGGTCGAACACGGCGGCGATTTCACCCGTGTTCCGGCAGCCTCCGCCGCTGCGGTAGAAGTTGACGGTGGAGCCGTTCCAGAAGGCGTTGCACGTGCTGTTGATGTTGACGTTCGCGGTGAGCTGCCCCTGCAGCCACGTGTTGCCCGGCAGCCAGCCGCGCCCCAGCTCCGCGATGCGGTTCAGCTCGTAGAAGGCCGAGCGCGAAGCCGGCGTGTTGCCCGCGCCGCCGCCGCCCGTGGCGCAGTCATGCTGGCCGTTGGTGCCACCCAGCTGGATGTTGCCGGTGGCCGAGGTGGTGCTCGGCGAGCCGCAGGTGTCGCTGACGCGCACGTATTTGCCGGCCAGCGTCGTGGTGACGCTGCCGGAGCTGTAGTTGAGGACGCCGGCGCTGTCGGTGAAGTTGTTGGGCGCGGCCAGGCCCGTGTTCGCCCAGGGCATGGGCGAGTCGACCTGCATCGTCCCGCACGTCGTGTTGGACGGGCAGATTTCCGTGTTGCTCAGCGGGTAGATGCCGCCCTTGATGGTGGCATCCAGGTAGTGGTTGTCATCCTCCAGGGCGAGCACCTCGCCGGAGTGTGCGTCCACCGTCACCTTCCAGCGCTCCGTCTCCCCGGGGTTCTGGAAGCCATACGTCCAGACCAGCTGGTGGCGGTAGCCCTCGCCAAAGCCCGCGTCCGCGCGAGCCAGCGGGGCCATCTCCAGCGTGGGCGCCTGCCACAGCGTGCCCGGCGTCTCCAGGAGGCCGAAGCGCTCACCGCCCGCCGTCAGCGCCTGCTCGGGGCTCAGCGTGGGCCTCGTGGACGCGGTGACGTTGCTCCACGCCTCGGTGCCCAACAGGACGAGGTTGCCGTGGTTGATGGTGGCCACCAGCTGGCCGTGACGCACGGGGATGCCATCCACCTGCTGCGGCACCCGCACGTGCCAGAGCACGTCGGTGACTCGCGTGACTTTCGGCTCGTCCAACTGCAACAGGTCCACGCCCAGCGCGGCCTGGTTGTCGTTGAGGAACTTGAAGAGGATGTCCGCGACGACGGCGGCATCCACCTCCCCCGTGGAGCGGCCGAGCTGCTGCTGGAGCGTGGACAGGCTCACCGTGTTGCCCACGCCCTTGCCGGGGATGAGCGGAATGGCGCCCTGGATGGCGGTGGGCGAGCCCGTCAGCGGGTCCAGGTACACGTGGAAGTCCCGCCCGTTGCGCGCGAAGAAGTCCTCCCAGACGCCCGGCCCCGCGCCCTTCAACTTCGAGCGGGCGTCCTCCAGGGAGATGTTGGAGATCGGCAGGTAGAGCTCCGGCTTGAAAAACGCCTGGCTCGCCAATGAGCTGGGTTGTGCGGGCTGGAGTGCCCACGCCAACGCGCTGCTACACAGCACGAGACAGGCTAGCCACTTCGACACGAGACGCATGCGGTCCTCCCGCGAGTCACGAATGACAGACACTCCCCCCTGGGAGCACCCGCTCAGTCGAGCCCGTGCGTTGTGACGAGGAAATCGCTACTTTCGAGAAGTGTCGGACCAGCCAGAACATCAATTGCCACGCGGAGCTAGACAGCCCACGGCTGAACAGTCACCAGGACTTCCAGTCTGACGTATCTAGGTGGGCGCGAAATCATCCATTGCACTGGAGTTGACGCTCCGCGCCGCGTTTGACGCGCTCCGCTCAGGCCGGGAAGAGCAGACGTGAGGACTGTTTCACCCACGCGCGCCGCGTCTCCAGCGTGCGGAAGTCCAGGAGGATGAGCTGGTCGAACACGCGCGGCATCATCGACATCAGCGACACCGAGGACCAGATTTGCGTGAGCGCCAGCCGGCGCCGCTCCTCCGTCAGGTGAGAGGTGTCCGGCGCGAGCTTGCCCGACAGCGCCTCCAGGAACGCGTTGAGCTCCCGGATGGCCGCGCCGTCGTAGCGCTGATGCACGAGCGCGTCGTGGAGGTGCGCGTGGGCGATTCGCGGGTAGCGCCCCACGTTGCCGATGACGTCCTCCAACAGCGTCTCGAAGGCCTCGCGGATTGCCAGCCCCTCGGCGCGCAGCCGGTCGAAGTCCACCAGCACGTGGCCGAAGGCCTGCTCCAGCGTCGCCTCCAGCGCCTGGGCAATCAGCTTCTCCTTGCTGCGGAAGTAGTAGCTGATGGCCGCGCTGTTCACCTGCGCCTCACGCGCGATTTCCCGGATGCCCGTGGCGTCCAGACCGTCCCGCTCCAGGCAGACGATGGTCGCCCGGAGGATGCGCTCCCGGGCGTCCTGCTCCTTGGTTCCCATGTGCGCCAAACCCTTGAAACAACGGGACATTGAGCCCCGCGCTTGACGCCGGAGCCCGATTCAATCTATCGATTCAATCAACTGATTAATTCCGGAGATTGAATCCCATGAACAACCCAGGACGCGACAGTAGCGCAGGCGGACTCTCCCGACGAGGCGTGCTGGTGGGGACGGGGTTGTTCGTGGGCGGGGCCGCCGTCACCACGGGCTCTCGCCGGCTGATGGAGCCCGAGTCCACGGACGTCGTCGGCCTGAATCCCCGGAGCGACGCCTGGTACGACCTGCGCTTGTCGGGGGACGGGCTGATGGACAATCAGCTGCTCTGGTTCCTGGGGCATGCGACGCACGGACAGGCGGACGTGTCGGATGTGATGGAGACGGCCAAGCGGATGCGGCCCGGGGACGAGCGCAGTTGGTTCGAGGCGTGGCTCCAGACGGCGACGCGGGTGCATGGGCTCGCCACCACCGCGGAGTCCAAGGGTCACCGGCTGAGCGCGGGACAGGCGTATGCGCGGGCGGCGAACTACTACCGCGCGGCGACGATGCACTACACGGACACGGCGGACCCGAGGCTGCTCGAAGTCACGCGGACCTCGGCGGCCACGTTCGAGAAGTCCAACGCGTTGCTCGACTTCGACATCCAGCCGCTCGAGATTCCCTACGAGGGCACGAGCCTTCCGGCGTACTTCGTCCGCTCGCCTCACGCGAAGCCCAGCGCGCCTGTTCTGCTGCTGCACCAGGGCCTGCATGCGTGGCCGGAGGAGACGAAGTGGGTCTGGGAGGGGGCGCGAAAGCGGGGCTACCATGTGCTGATGTTCCATGGGCCGGGGCAAGGGCGCGCGCTGCGCGAGAAGGGCCTGAGCTTCCGGCCGGACTGGGAGAAGGCGGTGAGCCCCGTGGTGGACGCGGCCGAGCGCATCAGCGGCGTGGACCCGCGCCGCATCCTCCTGATGGGTTTGTCGTTTGGTGGAGCGCTGGCGCCCCGGGCGGCGGCGTTCGAGCCTCGGCTGGCCCTGTGTATCGCGAACCCCGGAGTGCTGAGCTGGTGGGAGTCGCATGCCGCGCACTTCAATCGCTTCCTGCCCGGGTCGCTGGCGTTATTGAAGTCGCACCCGGAGGCGTTCGACGAGGCGATTCTCGGGCTCGCTTCACGCTGGCCCACGGCGAGCTACTGGTTGAAGGACGTCTTCTGGAAGCATGGGGCGAAGACTCCATCGGAGCTGTTCCGCAAGCTGGAGGAGTTCACCAACGAGGCCATCGTCGAGCGCATCCGCTGCCCGGTGCTCATCATGGAGGGCGAGGCGGAGGACGTGTCGCCGGGGCAGTCGCGCAAGCTGTACGACGCGCTTCGCGGACCCAAGCACCTGATGAACTTCACCCAGGCCGACGCCGCGCCCCTGCACTGTCAGGCGGCCTCCACCGCAATCGCGGAAGAGCGGATGTTCGACTGGCTCGACGAGAACGTGTGAGCGTCCCATGACACCGTTCTCACTCGTGACAGTGCTCGGCGTCCTGCTCGCCTCCACGCCCGAGGTCGTACCGGAGACTCCGCCCCAGGCGCCCCTGGATGGGCGCGGGAAGTTCAGCGTCGTCCCCTTCGTCCTGCCCGCGTATCAACCGGAGACGAGCTTCCTGCTCGGGGGCGCGGGCTCGCTCGTGTACCAACCTCCGGAGGGCAGTGGCCGCAGGGAGTCCCAGGTACTCCTGGCCGCGGCGGCGAGCGTGCGGGGACAGTTCACCGTGCTGCTCCAACCGGATGTGTACTTCCTGGAGGACCGGCTCAACCTGACGGCGACGCTCAGCGCCGCGCGCTTTCCGGACCGGTTCTACGGCATGGGGGCGAACACACGAGTCGCCGACGAGGAGGACTTCACGCCCGTCTTCTTCGAGCTGGAGCTGAGTCCGAAGTGGCGAATCGCGCCCCGGCTGTACGTCGGGCCCACGCTGCGCGCGCAGCACGTGCGAATCACGAAGCGGGCCGAGGACGGCGCGGTCCGGAACATGACGGGCGCCGAGGGCGGAGACACGCTCCAGCTGGGACTCACGGCGCTGTATGACTCGCGGGACAACACGCTGAATCCCACCACGGGCTTCCTGGGACGGCTGAACCTGCGCCGGGCGAGTGGGGCGTGGGGTTCTGATTACACGTTCGGACTCTTGCGCCTGGATGCCCGGCGCTACGTGTCACTGCCGTGGGGACAGCGGCACGTGCTCGCGTTCCAGGGACTGGTGGAGCTGAGAGGTGGCGAGCCGCCCTTCTATGACACGGGGAGGCTGGGCGGCATGGAGCTGAGCCGGGGTTATCTGGAGGGACGGTTCCGCGAGCGCCAGCACCTGGGAGCGCAGGTGGAGTACCGGGCGCCCCTGTTCTGGCGACTGGGAGGCGTGGCCTTCGCTTCGGCGGCGACAGTGGCGCGGAGCCTGAAGGACCTGGACACGGGAGACATCAAGCCCGCGGGCGGCGTGGGATTGCGCTTCGCTCCGCTCTCGGATGTCCCGGTGAACATCCGGCTCGATGTGGCCTATGGCTCGGAGCCGAGCTTCTATCTGAACATCGGCGAGGCGTTCTGAGCGTCGTTCGTCCCCTGCTCCCTTGCTTGCGCGGCGACGCGTCGGAACCTATGAGTGCGGGTATCACGCAGGTTCACGACGCCGTCCGCCCATGACGCTGAACGAAGCACAGCAGAGCATCTGTCATCGAGCAGGGGCTGAGTTCTCGCCCATCCCAGCCGGCACGCGAGTGGCCATCGCACGAAACCTGCGGTCCGGGGCCATGCCGATATACGGCGTGCGGTACAGCACCCAGCCGGGCGGTGTCGGCTGGTTCTTCTGGGCGGGAGAGGGTGAGCTCAGCACCGACGTGGACTACTTCCAGGCGCTGCACGTCGAGCACCTGGAGGAGTGGTGTCCCCTCGTGTTGCCCTATCTCGCCCTTCCACCTGGGTGGCGATTCCTGACCGATGGCGCGGTGGATGACGTGTGGTTTGACCAGGCCGTCCTGGACCGACCCATTCCCTGACTACGCTGGGAGCGCCGCTGACGAGACGTCCGCGTGGCGCCGGGTGGAGGCCCAGCTCGACAGGCCCACTTCGTCCCGGATTTCCCGGCACGCGTCGACGACGTGGTCGAGGTCGTCCTGGCTCAGCTCGCTGTGAACGGAGAGGCGCACGAGCGAGTGCTTCACGGGCGTGGCCGGGTCGCAGAACACCGAGCCGAAGATGCCCCGCGCTTCCAGCGCGTCCTTGAGGCGCAGTGTTCGAGCCTCCAGACCGGATTGCAGGGCGAGAATCTGTGACGAGCCACCGTCCAGGTCGTAGCCCAGTTCTTCCAGACGCGCGCGCAGGGACGCGGCATTCAGGTGCAGCCGCTGACGACGTGCGTCCGCGTCGCGGATGAGGTCCAGCGCCGCCAGCAACGCCGCGATGTCGTGTGGCAGTACGGCGGAGCTGAAGACGGCGGGGCCCGAGGTCATCTCGAAGTAGCGCTCGAAGCCGCGCATGCAGGCGACGAAGCCAGCACGTCCGACGAAGGCCTTTGACAGGCTCGCGGTCCGGAAGTGGACGTGCTCCAGCAGCCCCTGCCCCACCACCATCCCCGCGCCACGGGGCCCGTGCGTGCCCAAGGAGTGGGATTCATCCACCAGCAACACGCAGCCGTGCCGTGAGGCGAGCTCCGCCACGTCCGCGAGCGGGCAGACGGAACCGTTCGTGCTGTAGACCGAGTCCACCGCGATGACACCGGGGCCCAAGCGCGTGATGCGCCGTCGCAGGTCATCGACGTCGTTGTGACGAAAGGGCACGGCGGTGGCGCCAGCGCTCCGGATTCCTCTCCAGAGAGACACGTGCGCCATCCGGTCGATGTAGACAGGCACCTGCTCGTCCGCCAGACACTCCAGCAGGCCCACATTCGCACAGTAACCGGACTGGCACAGGATGCCTGACTCCGCGCGAAGCAACGCGGCGAGCCGCTGCTCCAAGGTGTGCCGAGGGTGCTCCCCACGCTGGAACACACCCGACATCATCGCGCCCAGCCCTTCCCGGGACACGGCCTCCATCGCCGCCTGGGCGAGCCGGGGGTGTTTCGAGAGGGAGAGATAGTCATTGCCGTTGAGCAGGATGGCTCCTGGCCCGGGGGACAGACCGTCGAGGATGTGTCGCGGTGACTCCCAGCGCTGAATCCGCTTCTCGAAGTCGTGGAGCTTGCGCTGCAAGAAGCCAGGAACTGGAGGGCTGACGCCTTCCGTCGCCTTCGCCTCGGGTGCATGGTCTGTCATGGCACCGGAGAGAGGTTCGACTCTGGCGATGTGACGCAGACAGCCCGAGGACACTCACTTCCGCGAACGCGCGCGGAGCGAGGAGTGGAGCACTCGCTGGGATGTTCCGCACCCTGTCCGCTGCCAGCCGAGGGGGGCGCCCTTAAACTTCCGTGAACGACACTCCGGTGGCTCCGCCGCGCTCCAGTGCCTCCTTGATGGTGTCGGAAACGATGAGCGCAACGGTCCATCCCCAGGTACGAAACACATGGGCGTCATCGACTTTCGCGATGTTGATTCGCAGCCCATCCACGTCGCGATACTCCCCGGTCTTCTCAGGTCGTCCATCTTCCGGGAGCCAGAGCTCCACCTCCCGCGATGCCTTGTCGTCGATGCACTGTATCGTCTGGGTTGCGACCAGGATGCAGTACTGGTCGGGCTGCCCCTCTATCTCCACCGGGAAGACCTGGACAGCCGATGGGGCCAGCTCCAGGAAGACAGAAGCGACCCGGATGTGAACCACGGGGATGGCAAGGCCCGTCAAGGTGAAGTCGAGCGCCTTCCCAGCGCGCGCCACGGGGAGTTGCAGACGGCCCGGCGCGGGAATGGGTGTCCCATTCGTGAAGCGCCAGGGGTCCACTTCCTGCCCGCTCGAATCGGTGGGACTCCGGAGATGCCAGCGCCCTGGCACGGCAACGTCGTCGGTCAACCGGAAGTATCTCTTGAGCATCGTGATGAACCTTGCGTCATTCTCGCCGAGTCACCAGCGCGTTCAAGCGAGTACCTGGTGTGCCGATCTGCCGTGCCAGCCTCTTGAGCTCCTCGGTCAGGGCATCGCGGCATCGCAGCATCGTTCCGCACCCCCGCATCGCGCCCTGGAGCCGGTCAAGAATCCGTTGGTGGTATTCCTCGGGATGAGGGCCCTTGTGGCCAGCGACCCGCACGATGTTGGCGGGGTCGTTCAGCGACATCCCGGCCTTGTCGAAGACTTCTTGAAACTTGGGCGACCATGGCCCGTCGTTGTAGGTCGCCTCCCACCATTTGTCCGTGGCGATGTGGTGGTCGTGCCCCTTCCCATCCACCGGGCCCACGACCGCTCCACCCAGCCCCTGCGCCGTCGCGGACACCGCGTCGGCGGCAACCGCCAGGGTGACGACCTCGCCCACCACCGCCACGGCCCGCACTTCCCCCACGGCCGACAGGACGACTCCCGCCTGGGATGCAGCCTGCACGGACGCTTGCGCCGAGCCGGGCAGCATCGGCACCTTCCCCGCGAAGCCCGCCGCTGTGTTCCCGATGGCCACCGTCGCGAGCAGCGCGAAGGCTCGCGCCGCATTCCGGCCCATCACCTTGCCGTACCGCTCGCCAACCACCCGCAGCTCATCGAACGTCCGAGCCCGGTCCGCCTCCTCCATCAACCGCGCGAAGCCCGTCGTCAGGCTCCAGAACGTGTCAACGCCCAGGTAGGCAATCAGCGTCGCCGTCATCACCGCCGCCAGCCCCTTGCTCACTGGCTCCGGCACCGTCCAGAGAATCAGGTACATCGTCCCCGTCCACATCGCCGCCGCCACCATCGCGCTCGGGTCGGCCATGTCCTGGAACGCCTCCAACATCTCTTCGAGCACCGCCCCATGCGCGAGCGCCATGGCCAGCGCGTAGCGGCCATCCCCTTCCAGCCGCGTGCCATCCACCAACGCCTGGAGACAGTCGCCACGCCTCCCTGTCCGCTCGCACCACTCCAGATAGGCGCGCGTCATGGCCCGCTCCGTCTCGGTGGCCTCCACCTCCAGGTGCGCACCCGACTCCAGCGGCGTCACGCGACGGGTGCGCGCATCGAATCGGTACTCACCTCCTCGCGCACCCATCTCGAAAAGGCGGCGCGCCGCCTCCTGGGCCTTCACGGGAAGACGAACTCCTCGCCCCTCAAGACCCATGGCCCGCATGAACTCGTCTTCGTCCAACGCGACAGGCGCGGAGTCAGCGGCGCGTGGAGTGAATGCGATGACCTCGCCGCTCCCCGTCTCCAAGCGCACACCACGCGTCGTGGCACACCCCGTCAGCAGCGACACGAGCAACAACACGACAGCGCAAGGCAGCCTCATCCGACACGCTCCCCGCAGAGGCCCCGGGCTCCGGACACAAACAAGTACACGGGGGCAACGGCGATGAAGCGTAGCACTCAAGGCGGACAACGGAGTCCACCCCACCCCTTGGGCGACAACGACCCGCTGCGCGCGCGGTGCAAACCATTGCACCCGCCAAGAGCATCCGATTCGCGACGGCAGGCTCCCTCCAGGGCGCCTGTCCTTCCTAGACGCTCGGAACCGCTTCCGGAGGCGTCAGGGGGCGCGGGTTCGCGCGCTCGCGTCCCAGCAGCAGCGCCGCGCAAAGAGTGCCAATCAACAGCTCGGCGGCCATCGCCGCCACCAGCTCGGGCGCGGGCGCGCCATCCAACACCAGGCTTAGGACTCGCGACACGCCATAGGACAAGTAGAGCGTCGTCGACACCACCAGCGAGGTGAAGGTCATTCGAGGCCAGAGGGCCCCGGCCATGATCAACAGTCCGCAGGCCAGCAACGCCCCGCCCGGAGCACGCACCTCGCTCAGCAAGCTGACCTGGCCGCCAAGGTCGATGCCACTCCAGCCATGGAAGACCTTGGGGATGAACAACAGGGGCGTGCCAATCAGACTCCCACTGACGCCCGCGACCAGGAGCACCGTCTTCGTCACTCTGTTCCGCATCGCCGTCCTCGCTTGACACCGTGTCAATTGACTCGACAGTGATTATTCGCGACTTTACATCATGTCAAGTGAATCACCCGAGACGCGGACCCGCATCCTCGCGGCCGCGCTGCACCTGTTGGAGACCGGCCAGGGCCAGGCGGTCCGGATGAGTGACATCGCTCGGAAGGCCGGGCTCAGCCGGCAGGCCGTCTATCTGCATTTCGGCACGCGGGCGGCCCTGCTGATCGCCACCACGCTCTATCTGGACGAACTCAAGGACGTGCGGGCGCGCCTTGTCCCCAGCCGCACCGCCCGAAGCGGCGTCGAGCGCCTGGACGCCTATGTCGGAGCCTGGGCCGACTACATCCCGGAGATTCGCGGCGTGGCCAAGGCGCTGATGGCCATGAGCGACACCGACGAAGAGGCCGCCGCGGCGTGGCGCAAGCGCATGGAGGACATGCGCGAAGGCTGCGCCGCCGCCGTCGCCGCGCTCCGCGCCGATGGCACCCTCTCACCCGACTTCACACCGGGCGAGGCCACCGACCTGCTCTGGACGCTGCTGTCGGTACGGAACTGGGAGCACCTCACCCTCGAGCGCGGCTACGCACAGCCACGCTACAAGGACCTGCTGCTGCGCACCGCGCGGCGCCTCCTGGTCCGCGCCCCACGCTCCGCCACCTGAGCCGCGGCCAGGGCCGCACGCACCACGACCCGCTGCTCACCCGCGCCACCCGCTGCGCGCTGTGCAATCCATTGCACGCCTCCCTCCCACGGTCCGCAGGCGGTGAGCGCGAGGTACACCGGTTGCAATCCCGCGAGTCCATGTCCACGCGCCTCTCCCTTCTCGTCCTGGTGTTGCTCGGGGCCCCCTTGTCCGCGCGGGCCGATCCCTACCTCCCCAACAACGAGCGCTGGTTCACCATTGGCCCGCTGCTCAGCGCGACACCGCTTTCGAGCAAGCCCAAGCTGGGCCTGGGCGTGGAGACCACCTTCAACGTCCTGGACGGCATCACCGCCCTGGGCGTCTTCGGCCAGGCCCAGTGGATGACGGAGGGCCACGCCCGCCTCGGCGCGGGCATCCAGGGCACCCTGGTCTTCGGTGGCGTCGAGCTCGGGGTGATGCACGAGACGGGCACCCGCGAGCACCTGCCCACCACCGGCCTGCACATCGCGCCCTTCGTGACGTTCGTCTTCGGCTCGGTGGGCGTGCGCTTCGGCATCCCCCTCTCCGAGCCAGGCGCCGCCGGCCCCGGCCTGCCCGGACGCACCCGGCACGGCCGTGAGGTGGGACTCGTCCTGACAGCCAAGATTCCGGCGAAGTGGACCTCGAAGGGCACCCTGGAGCCCATGTTCCCCTGGGACTAGGCCCCTCCCCCCTCGGGGCCCCTTCCCTCCCAGGCTCGCGGTGCTATCAAGCACGGCACCATGCCTGAGACAGCGCCCGCCCCCCTGTTCGACGCCGTGCCCGCGGAGATGGACTTCCCGGCCGAGGAGCGCCGCATCCTCGCCTTCTGGAAGGACCGCCGCATCTTCGAGCGCTCGCTCGAGGCACGCGAAGGCGCCAAGAGCTTCGTCTTCTACGAGGGCCCGCCCACCGCCAACGGCCTGCCCCACAACGGCCACGTCCTCACCCGCGTCATCAAGGACCTGTTCCCCCGCTACCAGACGATGCGCGGCCACTACGTCCCCCGCAAGGCCGGCTGGGACACCCACGGCCTGCCCGTGGAAGTGGAGGTGGAGAAGGAGCTGCGCATCCACGGCAAGGCGGAAATCGAGCGCTACGGCGTGGAGCCCTTCACCGAGCGCTGCATCGAGTCCGTCTTTCGCTACACCTCCGAATGGGAGCGGCTCACCGAGCGCATCGGCTTCTGGGTGGACCTGAACCAGGCCTATGTCACCTACCACCGGGGCTTCGTGGAGAGCGTGTGGTGGGCGCTCGCCGAACTGCACAAGAAGGGCCTGCTCTACCAGGGCCACAAAGTGGTGTGGTGGTGGCCCCAGGGCGGCACCGCGCTCAGCTCCGCCGAGGTGGGCCTGGGCTACAAGACGGTGGACGACCCGAGCGTCTACGTCACCTTCCCCCTGCGCGACGCACCGGACACCTCGCTGCTCGTGTGGACGACCACCCCGTGGACGCTGCCGTCCAACATGTACGCGGCCGTCAACCCGGGCGTGGACTACGTCACCGTGGACGCCGGCGACCGCAAGCTCATCATCGCCGCCGCGCTGCGCGAGGAGCTGGCCAAGAAGCTCAAGAAGGACCTGCCCATCCTCGCCACCCAGCCGGGCAGCGCGCTGGTGGGCCAGCGCTACCTGCCGCCCTTCGACACGTACTTCGCCAGCGAAGGTGACACGCGCCTGAAGCTGCGCGACGGCGGAGACGACACCCGCGCCTGGCGCGTGCTGGGCGCGGACTTCGTGACGCTCAACACGGGCACGGGCATCGTCCACATCGCCCCCGCCTTCGGCGAGGACGACTACGACGCGTTCCGCAAGGACCGCGCGCGCTTCCTCCAGCCGGAGGCGATGGAGCTGTTCTGCGCCGTCAAGCCGGACGGCACCTTCTCCGAGGAAGTCCCGCTCGTCGCCGGGCGCTTCGTGAAGGACGCGGACAAGGACATCCAGCGCAACCTCAAGGAGCGCGGGCTCTTGCTCGTCACCGAGCAGTACAAGCACGAGTACCCCTTCTGCTGGCGCGCGGACGACGACCCGCTCATCCAGTACGCCCGCCCCGCCTGGTACATCCGCACCACCGCGGTGAAGGACCGCGCCATCGAGAACAACCGCGCCGTCAACTGGGTGCCCGAACACATCAAGGAAGGCCGCTTCGGCGACTTCCTGGCCAACAACGTGGACTGGGCCCTGTCACGCGAGCGCTACTGGGGCACCGCGCTGCCGCTCTGGATTCACTCGGAGACGGGCGAGGTGGAGGCCGTGCCTTCCCTCCAGGCCCTGCGTGACAAGCCCGGCAGCAACCTGGCGGCCGTCGAAGCGGAGCTCGCGGCGTTCCTCGCCGGCAAGCCGCACGAGGCCAACGCGAAGCACCTCATCGTCCACAAGCCGTGGATCGACAAGGTCACGTACGAGAAGCCGGGCTCCCCGGGCCGCTTCAATCGCGTGCCCGAAGTCGTGGACGTGTGGTTCGACTCCGGCTGCATGCCTTTCGCGCAGTGGGGCTTCCCTCACGCGCCCGGCTCGCACGAGCTGTTCAACCGCGCCTTCCCCGCCGACTTCATCTCCGAGGCCATCGACCAGACGCGTGGCTGGTTCTACTCGCTGCTCATGGTGAGCACGCTCGTCTTCGACGAGGAGACGCAGGCCCGTCTGGGCTTGACGCCCCAGCGCGAATGGCCGCACCCGTACAAGAGCTGCATCGTGCTGGGCCACGTCTCCGACAAGGAGGGCCGCAAGGAGTCCAAGTCCAAGGGCAACTACACGCCGCCCGAAATCATCCTCGACGAAGTGCGCATGGACTTCGCGGTGCTGTCCGCCACGGAGGCGGGCGCGCCGGCGGAGGCGGGCGTGGCGCTCATCGCGCGTGAGGACCTGGAGGGCCTGGACCTGCAGGAGGGCGCCAAGGTGCAGCTGTTCCGCCCGGACAGGCCGGACGTCTCCATCTCCGCGACGGTGAAGGCACACAAGAAGCTCAAGCGCCGCGTGGTGCTGCTGGCGCCCTCGGAGCTGCAGGCGCTCGGCGTGGCGCCGTCCGCGAAGGGCGCGGGCGTCATGCCGGTGGAGGTGCCTCGCCTGGCGCCTTCCGAGCGCGTGACGGTGAAGGACCCCGCCGCCAAGGCTCCCGGCGCGGATGCGTTCCGCTGGTTCTTCTATGCGGCGAGCCCCACCTGGTCCAACACGCGCCACTCCCTGGCAAACGTGCGGCTGTTGCAGAAGGACTTCCAGGTCAAGCTGCGCAACGTCTACTCGTTCTTCACCATCTACGCGAACATCGACGGCTTCAATCCGGCGCAAGGCAACGCGGACGCGACAGAGGCTCCGTGGGAGGCCGTGCGCAAGAGCCACGGCTGGCGCGAGGTGAAGGCCCGGCCGATGCTGGACCGCTGGATTCTGTCGGAAGTCCAGCTGGCGCTGCGCCACGTGGAGAAGTGCCTGGACACCTATCAGGTGTACGACGCGGCCCAGCGCATGGTGGCGCTGGTGGACGCGCTGTCCAACTGGTACCTGCGCCGCAGCCGCGAGCGCTTCTGGAAGCCGGGCTTCGAGCAGGACAAGCGCGACGCGTACTTCACCCTCTACGAAGCGCTCACCACCATCACCGCCCTGGCCGCGCCCTTCGTCCCGTTCTTCTCCGACGAGATGTGGGGCAACCTGGTGCGCAAGGCCTGGCCCCAGACGCAGCCGGAGAGCGTGCACCTGGCCTCCTTCCCTCGCGCCGACGCCAGCCTCATCGACGACGAGCTGGCGGTGGACATGGCCGCCCTGCGCGAGCTGGTGTCCCCGGGGCTCAAGGTCCGCACGGACAACAAGCTCAAGGTGCGTCAGCCCCTGGCCCGCGCGGACATCATCCTCGCGCGCAAGGAGATGACGGACCGGCTGGCCGTCTACAAGGACCTGCTCGCCGAGGAGCTGAACGTCCACGAGGTGCGCTTCGTGGAGCAGGGCAGCCCGGACGCGGACGTGGTGCGCTTCCGCGTGCGTCCCAACCTGCGCGCGGTGGGCGGACGGCTCGGCGCCAAGCTGGCGCCGGTGCGCAAGGCGTTCGACACCGGAGACGGCCGCGCGCTGCACCGGGAGCTGCTCCAGACGGGGCAGGTGGCCATCCAGCTCGCGGGCGAGACGCTGGTGTTCTCCGGCGAGGACCTGGAGACGCTGGTGGAGGCCAACCCCGGCTTCGCGGCCGCGGGCACGGGCGCGGGCGTGGTGGTGCTCCACACCGAGCTGACGGAGGCGCTCGTCGATGAGGGCCTCGTGCGCGAGCTGCTGGCGCGCGTGCAGGGCGCTCGCAAGGACATGGAGCTGGGCTACACGGACCGCATCCGCCTCTGGGTGGACGGTGACGCGCGGGTGAAGCGCGTCACGGAAGAAGGCCGCGAGCTGATTGCCCGGGAGACGCTGGCCGACTCCATCAACGTGGGGCCCGAGGGCCTCACGGGACAGGAAGAAGAGGTCAACCTCAACGGCCTGCCCGCGCGACTGCGCGTGGAGCGCGCCTGAGGTCGCTCATCCCCGCCCGGTCGACCACCGACTGAGCAGGAGGGACGCCAGGGGTTGAAGCAATCCCTGGCGTCGTCTCACCGGACCAGCAGCAGCAGGAACACGCCCAGGAACAGCAGCAGCGCGAGGCCCACATGGCTCAGCTGACTCAGGCCCTCCTCGGCGTTCTCAAAGTCGTCGAGCGAGGCTCGCCGGAACCGCGCGAACCGGCTCGGCGGGCCTTCACCGACGTGTTCCTGCTCGGGCGGCTCGCGGTCCGCGCCCGCCGTCAGCCGCCGCCAGCCCGGAAGCAGCACCCGCGCCACCGGCCAGAGCACGTCGCCGGGCGGAATCTCCGGCACGCGCCAGGAGCGCCACCGACGCGAGCGCCAACCCAGCCCCGTCAGCAGCACGCCGGCGACGACGGGCCACGCCGCCGAGACGAGGCTCTTCGACTCGAGCAGGTGCGGCAGCTCCTTGCGCCCCACGGGTGGCCAGAGGAGCAGCGCCGTGTCGACGACGAGCAGCAGGACCCACGCGAGCAACATCCCTCCCGCCCCGGGTGAGCCCTGCTCGGGGGCCTTGGGGACGGTTCGTTCCAGGAAGCGCGCCATGATGAGCGTGCTGCCCACGGCCGCCAGGGAGAGCAGCGTCGGCAGGGCCTCCGACGCGTGCGCGGCGGCCTCCGCGGACTTCAGCGCGAGCTTCGCCAGGGCCCCGCTCGTCAGCGGCGCGCCCGCGATTTCCAGCGCGGACCAGGTCAGCCCCACCAACACCAGCACACCCCTCCAGCCCTTGCGGCCCGTCGCGGGCAGCAGGCCCGTGCCCAGGAACAACAACCCCTTCGCCAGGGAGTGATGCACCGCATAGACGAGCACCGCGCCGATGAGCACGGGAGCCGCCTCCGGGGCCCCCAGCGCGAGCCCCACCGCCAGCGTGAGGAAGCCCATCTGGCTGATGCTGGAGTAGGCCAGCACCGTCTTCGCCTCGCGCTGCGTGAGGCCCACCGCGACACCGTAGAACGCGGCCGTCAGCCCCGCCGCCACGCACACGGTGCCCAGCGTGGGGAGGCTCGCATGCCCCAGCGGCAGGAAGCGCAGCCAGCCCAGCACGCCGACCTTGATGATGGTGCCGCTGAGCACGGCGCTGCCCGGGGCGGGCGCGACGGGATGGGCCAGGGGCAGCCACATGTGCAGCAGCAGGGCGCCCACCTTGACGCCAAAGCCGCCCAGAATCAGCACGCAGATGACTTCGCGGGAGGACGACTCCGCCACCACGCGCGGCACCTCGGCGAGCGACAGGTTGATCCGCGTGCCCACCGTGAGGAAGAAGGCCGCGAGCAGCAACACCTCTCCCAGCAGGGCCATGATGATGTAGACGCGGCCCGCCCGCGCCGCCGCCTCGGTGCGCTCGTGGACGACGAGTCCGTATGCGCAGAACGTCATCATCGCGAAGAACAGATAGAAGCTCGCCACGTCCTGCGCGAGCACCGCGCCCACGTTCCCCGCGAGCGTCGCCAGGAAGAAGCCCCAGAACGAGGCCCGGTGCGAGTCCTCGCGCAGATACCCTCGCGCGAAGAGGCCGGAGAAGAGCCACAGAATCCCGGTGAAGAGCAGGTACGTCCGCGTCACCTCGTCCGGCGCATACAGCCGCATCCCCAGCAGCACCGGCTTCCAGTGGACGGACACCCCCGTCCCCAGGCCCAGCCCGAGCGCCGGGAGCGCGGCCCACGGCGCCAGCGCCATGCCGACGCCCCGAAGCGCGGGAATCATCACCGCCACCGTGAGCACCAACGGCACGCACAGGGCCGCGATGACGGCGAGCGAGGCGAGGTCATGGCCACTCACGGACGGAACTCCCGCTCGGTGATGAGCCGCGTCCAACCCAGCGGGCTGAGCTCCGCTCCGGCGAAGAGTCCCGCTGCGAGCGACAACACCGCCGTGGCCACCGTGGGCAGCAACAGGAGCAACCCAATCTCCCACCCCCGGGTGCTCGGCTTCCATTCCTCGCGCGGGGCCTGGAACCACGCGGAGTAGACGATGGGTAGGAAGTAGCCCGCGTTGAGCAGGCTGCTCGTCAGCAGCACCACCACCAGCCAGGGCTGATGCGCCTCCAGCGCGCCGATGCCCAGGTACCACTTCGAGATGAACCCGGCGACGGGGGGAATGCCAATCATCCCCAGCGCGGCGATGGTGAAGGCCCCCGTGGTGAGCGGCATCCGCCGCCCTACCCCGCGCAGCTCACTCACCCGGTGCACGTGCAGCTCCTCGGCGAAGTTCCCCGCGCAGAAGAACAGGGTGATTTTCATCACCCCCTGATGCACCAGGTGCACCAGCCCACCAATGGTGGACGCCGTCCCGAAGATGGAGATGCCCAGCACGATGTACGCGACCTGGCTCACCGTGGAGTAGGCCAGCCGCTTCTTCAAGTCCCCCTGCTGGAGCGCCCGCACCGAGCCGTAGAGGATGGTGATGGCGGCGACGATGGCCAGCGGCTGCATCACCCCCAGGTCATGCACCAGGTAGACGCCATACACGTCGTAGATGATGCGGGTGATGCCGAAGGCCCCCGCCTTCACTACCGCGACGGCATGCAGCAGCGCGCTGACCGGAGCGGGCGCCACCATCGCCACCGGCAGCCAACCATGGAGCGGCACCAGCGCCGTCTTCACCCCGAGCCCGGCTATCAGCAGCACGAAGGCCACCACCAGCTCGGTGCGATGTGACGCGACGGCGCCCAGCGCGCCTCGCTCGGTGAACTCCACCGAGCCCGTGAGCGAGTAGAGCAGCACCACGCCCGCCAGCAGCAGCGTGGCCCCGCTCAGCGTGTAGCGCAGGTAGACGTTGCCCGCGCGCAGCGCCTCGGGCGTTCCCCGGTGGATGACCAGCGGGTACGTCGACAGCGTGAGCATCTCGTAGAACAGGAAGAAGGTGAGCAGGTTGCCCGCGAGCGCGATGCCCATCGTCGACGCGACACACAGCGAGAAGAAGCCGAAGAACCGGCTGCGGTGGTCCGTCCCCTCCAGGTAACCCACCGCGTAGATGGTCGTCACGAACCAGAGCACCGCGGACAGGGTGATGAAGAGCAGGCTGAAGGAGTCCGCCCTCAGCACCAGGTCCGCCTTGGGAAAGAAGGGCAGCCGCGTCTCGTACTGGCGCCCCTGGAACACGCCCCAGGCCATGACCGCGGTGAGCAGCAGCTTGGTCACCGCCGCGAGCAGGTTGAGCACCGTGCGCGTGCGCCGCTGCTCTTCGGCGAGCAGGAAGATGATGAGCCCCGGCAACAGCGAGCTGAGCAGCACGGACAGCGGCAGCCAGGTGTTCATCATCTCGACGCACCGACGGCCAGCAGGTCCAACGGGAACCAGGGCACCAGTCCCAGCACCAGCGCGATGAGCGCGAGCGCGAGCGGCGCCAGCTCGTTCCCCAGGGGAATGGAGCGCACGGTGACCCCCGGAGGCAGCGGCAGGAACGAGCCCCGGAGGATGCGAAAGACATACGCCGCCGTCAGCAGACTGCCTCCCAGCAGCACCAGCGCCCACCACCACTGCTGTGTGCCGATGGACTCATTCAACAGGAGCCACTTCGCGATGAACCCTCCACTGGGCGGAATGCCAATCAGGCTGATGCCACCCAACGCCATCGCCAGGAACGTGAAGGGCATCCGGTAGGCCAGGCCCTGGACGCCCCCCATCGAGGTGATGCCCACCGCCTGATGGATGTTGCCCACCGCCACGAACATGGACGCCTTGGCGGCCGCGTGGGAGACGACCAGATAGATGACCCCCGCGCGGGCCCCACTGGTCGCCATGGGGAAGACGAGGAACATGTAGCCAATCTGCGCGACGCTCGAATAGGAGACCACCCGCTTGAGCTGCGTCTGGCTCAGCGCCAGGACCGAGCCCCACAGCACCGCCACCGCTCCGAGCAGGCCCAACATCTGCCCCACCTCCGCGTCCAGGACGGGCGCGAAGACCTCCAGCCACAGCCGCAAGAGGACGTAGAAGGAGCCCTTCGAGATGAGCGCCGACAGGAGCGCGGTGACGGGCGTGGGCGCGCCCGTGTACGTCGGTGGCAACCAGACGTGGAGCGGAAACAGGGGCGTCTTGAGACACAGCCCCACCGTCACCAGCCCCGCGGCCACCCACGTCACCGGCCCCGCCTGCACGCGCTGGGCGAGCATCCCCACATCCAGCGTCGCATAGGCGCCGTACAGGAGCGCGATGCCCAGCAGGTAGCAAAGCGAGCCCGGCATCGCGAAGAGCAGGTAGCGCAGGCCCGCGTCGAGCCCTGGCAAATCCCTGCGCACCACGATGAGAGACACCGCGCCCAGCGTCGTCAGCTCCAGCGTGACGTAGAGGTTGAAGGCATCCGCCGACAACACCAGCGCGTTGAGCGCGCACCAGATGAACAGCCACAGCGGGAGGAACTCCCGGTCCTCTCGGTCCCCCAGGTGGTCCAAGGCGTGGACGCTGATGAGCGGCCCCACCACCGCGATGGTCAGCAGCATCAGGGCGGCGAGCCCGTCCGCGCGCCACTCGATGCCCAGCGGTGCGCCCCACCCTCCCAATTGCTGGCGAAGCACTCCCTGCGTGGAGACCTCCCAGGCCACCAGCGATGACGCGATGAGCGTGGCCACGGAGGCCACGCCCGCGACCAGGCGCACCCCCGCGCGCCCCACCAGCAGCGCCAGCACCGCACCCATCAGCGGAAGCGCGACGGGCCACGCCATCAAGGCCGTGTCCGCCATCATGGACCTTCTCCGCCGGGGCCTGGCGGTCGCTCGGAAGCCCGTGCCTCCTGGGCGCGGAGCCGGGCCATGCGTCGAGCCAGGGCCACGCCCAGCGCCGTCGAGCTCACCGACACGACGATGCCCGTGAGCACCAGCGCGTGGGGCACGGGGTCCGGCACGCCCGACGGCGCGCGCCGTGCCAGGGCGACCAGGACAATCAACACCCCGGAGCCCGCGATGTTCGAGGCGAGGATGCGCTTCACCACGTGCTGATGGGAGAAGAGCCCCACCAGCCCCACGCTGAACATCGCCACGCCCGACAGCGCGTAGACGGCCCACGGGTTCATGGCTCGCCCTCCGCTCCCGCTCTGGGGGGACGCGTGCCTGGGAAGAACATCAGCAGCACCATGGCGATGGTGACCGTCAGCGCCAGCTCCACGACGAAGATGAGCGTGCCCGCGTATAGCCTCGGGAGTTCCAGCAGACTCCTCCCGGTGAACAGCGGCGCCACCGCCACGCCGATGAAGAGCATGGGCCCGGTGAGCAGCGCCCACCTCACCTGCCAGGAGGACATCCGGGGCGGCCCCATCCGCATCGTGAGGAGGGCCACGACGCCGCCTCCCGCGAGGATGGCGCCCGCCTGGAACGCCCCTCCTGGTCCATGGTCCCCCACCCACACCAGGTAGCCCGCCACCAGCAGCAGGGCCGGTATCATCATCCGGAACAACTCTCCGGTGAGCGGGTCATCTCCAGCGTCCGGGGTGGGCCGCTCGCTGCGCGGATTCACCGCCCGCGCCCCCAGCGCGGCCACCAGCAACACCGCGATTTCCAGCAGCGTGTCGTAGCCCCGGAAGTTCAGCAGCACCGCCGTGACGGGGTGCTTCACCCCGCTTTCCTCCCGCCGCGCCTCCACCAGCGGCCCCAGCCCCGGGCTGTCGGCGGGAAGCGCGAGCACGGCCCACCCGAGCATGAGCGTGGACGCGGCGACCGCCAGCAGGGCCCAGGGCCTGCGCCGGCCCCGCGCGCGAATGTCGGGCGGCGTCTCCTCCGTCCAGCTCAACGTGTGCATCAGCAGCGCGCCGGTGAGGCCCGTGCCCACCGCGGCCTCCACCAGCGCGATGTCCGGGGCCTCCAGCCTCGCCCAACCCAACGCGGACAGCAGTCCGAACGCGACGAAGAGCACCACCGCCTGGGACAGCGACTCGGTCCGCAACACCAGCCACGCCAGCAAGGGGAGGCACAGCGCGAGGACCCCATCGAGCAGCACATCCATCATGGCTCCCGCCGTCCTCCCCAGGGCGCCGCGCCCCTGCCACGGAGCGCCGCGCGGGCGATGAGCTGGCAGGTGAAGGCGCTGGAGATGAGGACGAAGAACCAGACGAGGAGCAGCTTGAGCGCCGTCGCCCACGAGCCCGACTGGAGCGCCAGCCCCACCACCACCAGCCCCAGGCCCAGGTTGTCGACCTTGGTGAGCGCATGCAGCCGGCAATACACATCCGGGAAGCGCAGCACGCCCACCGTGCCCGCCAGACAGAAGGCGCCGCCGCCGAAGAGGAACGCCGCGGAGAGGAAGTCCAGGGGGCTCATGGCCTCGGCTCCTTGTCCGAGCCAGGGGCTGCATCGCTCCCCACCGCGAAGCGTACGAAGGCCACGACGGTGACGGGCGCCAGCAGGGCGAAGACCAGGGCGACGTCACGCAAGGCATCCCTGCCCGCATCCGCCGCGAGCAGGATGAGGACGCCCACGCCCGTCGTCCCGAAGAGCTGCGCCACGATGAAGCGGTCGGTGACGGTGGGACCGCGAATGACTCGCACCATCCCCGCGAGGATGTTCAGGAGCAGGAAGAAGGCCAGGCCCGTGCGCAGCTCATGCATGCGCGGGCTCCGGCGGAGGCAGCCCCAGTCCGAAGAGTCGCGACACGCGCCACTCCAGGCTCTTCAACTCGTGCTGGATGCCCTCGCCCCGGTCCACGAGCGAATGCACCACCAGCTCGTCCCCGAGGACGTCCGCGTTCAACGTGCCCGGCATCAGGCTGAGGGTGATTCTGAACACCATCTGGGGCGCGCCTCCGGGCAGGCTCATCCGATATCGGACGAACACGGGAGAGATGGGCATGCTCGGCGCGAGCGCGCGGCGCGCCACATCGAAGCCGCCGTGGACGGAGCCCGCGAGGAAGTAGCCGGCGAAGCGCACCACCTCCGTGAGTCGCCACCCGTAGCTTCGGGGCGGACTCAGCAGGAAGCTCACCACCGACACCGTCGCGACGACGGGCACGCCGAAGATGAAGCTGCTCGGGTCTCCGTCACATAGGGCCCACCACGCCATGCCCACGAAGACGACGCGTGCCACCGCGCTCTTCCAGGCGCCCGCACGGAACCAGGACCCCACCTTCTGGAGCCCCCCCGTGTTCCTCCGTGTCTTGCCTGCATGCCCTGGGTCCACAGGTCAGGACCCTAGTGCCAGCCCCACGGCCCACGTCGGACCGAGTCAGCCTCCGCGTTCGTCACCGGACGCTTACCGGACGCAGGGACTTCGAGACGACTGTCGCGCTGTGAAGCCGCCATCCCCCGACAGGGGGACCGCGCTCCGCCCCGCCCGGGGGTGGGGAGCCCTGGCGTCGACGGCTAGCGTGACTCCATCGCAGTCATCCCCTCGGAGTCACGCCCATGAGCATCATCACGACGAAGGACGGAGCGCGCATCTATTACAAGGACTGGGGCAAGGGTCAGCCCATCGTCTTCAGCCATGGCTGGCCGCTGAGCTCCGACAGCTGGGACGAGCAGCTCTACTTCCTCGGCTCCAATGGCTTTCGCTGCATCGCGCATGACCGCCGTGGCCATGGCCGCTCCACGCAGACGTGGGATGGCAACGACATGGACACCTACGCCGACGACCTCGCGGCGCTGCTCGACACCCTGGACGTGAAGAACGCCATCCTCGTCGGCTTCTCCACTGGAGGCGGCGAGGTGGCCCGCTACATCGGACGGCATGGGACGAAGCGCGTGGCCAAGGCGGTGCTCGTGGGCGCGGTGCCTCCGCTCATGCTGAAGTCGGCCGCCAACCCCGGCGGACTGCCCATCGAGGCCTTCGACGGCATCCGCGCCGGAGTGCTCGCCGACCGCTCGCAGTTCTTCAAGGACCTCACCACGCCCTTCTACGGCGCCAACCGCCCGGGCTCGAAGGTCTCCCAGGGCGCGCGGGACGCGTTCTGGCTCGCGGGCATGCAGTGTGGCCTCAAGCCGGCCTACGACTGCATCAAGGCGTTCTCCGAGACGGACCTCACCGAGGACCTCAAGAAGTTCGACGTCCCCACGCTCATCATCCATGGCGACGACGACCAGATCGTCCCCATCGGCGCGTCGGCGCACCTGTCGTCCACGCTCATCAAGAACTCCACGCTGAAGGTCTACGCCGGCGCGCCGCACGGTCTCTCCGTGACGCACCGGGAGCAGTTCCACTCGGACCTGCTCGCCTTCGCGAAGTCCTGACGTCTTCGCCACGACTCAGGGCGTGCCCTCCCCGGTCACGCCCACGCGAATGACCTGGGTGGTGGAAGCACTCACGCCCCTGCCATCCGTCGCGGTGAGCGTGACGGTGAAGCGGCCCACCTGGGTGTAGCGGTGCTCCAGGTAGGCCGCGTCGGACGTCGTGCCATCGCCCAGGTCCCACCGGAACCGCTGAAGCCAGCCCCCCGGGTCCGTCGTCGTGCTCGTCGTCGCATCGAGGAACACATCCAGCGGCGCGGAGGCACCGGAGAAGGGACCTCCGGTGATGCGTGGCACCGGACGCGGGCCTCCGCCGCTCGATGGCGCGAGCAGCTTGCGAATCGTCGACGCGCCCTGGTCCACGACGAGCACGTCTCCGTTCGGCAGTCCCGCGACGCCCGTGGGCAGACTGAAGGTCGCCTGCTCGGCGGCGCCGTCCCGCGCGCCATGCGCCCCCGTCCCCGCATAGGTGCGCACCTGTCCACCGACGAGCGCGCGGATGCGCTCGTTGCCGGTGTCCGTCAGCAGCAATCGCCCGTCGACATACGCCGCGCCCAGCATGGGCAGGAACAGCGCCGCGCCTCCCGCGCCATCCGCGAAGCCCCCTGTGACGGCTCCGGCCACGGTGGAGGTGGTGAAACTGGCATCCATCGCCACCCGCCGGATGAGCCGGTTGCCCGTGTCCACCACCCACAGCGCGCCCCCGCCGAAGGCCACCGCCGTCGGCCGATGGAAGCGGGCCTGCGCGGCGGGGCCGTTGGTGCTGCCCGAGCCCCGGGCGCCAATCACCGTGGTGACCTTCCCTTCCGGAGAGATGCGCGCGAGCCGATGGTTGAAGGTGTCCGTCACGTACAGGTCCGCGCCCGCGAACGTCACGCTGCCAGGCGTCTGGAAGCGCGCGGCGGTGCCCACGCCATCGCTCTTGCCCTGTCGTCCGTCCTTCGAGCCCGCGAAGGTGCTCACCGTCCAGCGTCCATCCCGAGCGATTCGGACGATGCGGTGATTGCCCGTGTCCGCCACGTAGAGGGTGCCATCCGGGGCGATGGCGATGGACTCCGGCGAGCGCAGCGCCGTCGTCGCGCCCGGCCCCTCTCCCACACCCGACGTCCCCGTGCCTGCGATGGTGGTGACGGTGCGAGCCTCGTCATTGGCGATGCGTCGCACCGCGTGGTTGCCCGTGTCCGCCACGAACACCGTGCCCGTTCCATCCACGGCCACACCCACGGGCCTGCGGAAGCGCGCCTGTGACGCCGGGCCATTCACGAAGCCTTCCTGGAACGCGCTCCCGGCGAACGTGGAGACCCCGGCGGACTGGCCCGTGCGGTCCACGGGCCGGGGGTTCTGCGCGCCGAAGGTGTCCCCGTCGAGCGTGGGCACCAGGCCCGCCTTGCGCATCACGTTGTCGGTGATGCGCTGCACGCGGAGGTCGGCGAAGTGGGGATGGGACAAACCTTGAGACCAGGAGATGCCGCCACTGGAGAAGACGAACGCGCCGGAGGGTGCGGTGTAGAGGCCGGAGGTGTGCCAGTTGGGCTCGCCCTTGTTGCTGATGGCCGGGGACTGCGCCAGCGGGATGAAGCCCGGGGGAGAAGCACCGTTCGTCCACGCGCGGTCGATTTCGTAGCCGACGACGGCGGGGATGGAGTCACCCTGCGCGAGCCCCGTACCCGCGAAGGGCCAGGCTCCGGGCGTGCGCACGACGTAGGGCTGGGGAATGATTCCCCACGCGTCGGACATCACCCCCACGAGCCCGTTCTCCGGTTCACCGAGCAGCGCGTTGCGCCAGCGGACGGTGACGAGCGGCGTGCCCGCGAGCGGGTCCTCCGCGCGGGCCTCGTCCTTGTAGCAAACCTGCTTGCGCCGCGACGCGCCCGCGGTCGAGGACTCCAGGCGGATGAGCCAGCAGCTCGTGTCACTGCCGAGGAACGCCAGGTTCACACCTGACGCGAGCGCCGCGTCCACCGCCGTCCGGGCCGGGCGGGACCAGTACTCGTCATGCCCCACCGAAAGGAACAGCCGCTGCCCCAGCAACAGGGAGGGGTCCCTGTCCACGTCGACATTGGTGACGTAGGACAGCTCGTAGCCTTTCGACTCGGCCCACAACACGAAGTTGTGCGTGGCGTAGAAGTACTCACCCGCGCCATTGCCATCCACATAGGGCCGGTCGAACGAGACGACCTTGGCGTGGCCTCCCGACAGCCCCAGTGAGTCGCTGTAGAGGCTCTCGCCGCCCCAGGCGTTGTAGGCCTGGAAGGTGGTGAACGGAATCTGCAGGATGCCCGTGTTCTTCCTCTCGTCCGCGCGGACGACGAAGATGACGTAGGACTGGGGCCCGTCGTCGCGCCGCAGCTTGAGCAGGTAGACGCCGCTGGGCCAGCTCGCCTGCGTGGGGACGGTGAAGCTGGTGGGCCAGCGGCACTCGACCAGTCCCGTCGTCCGGTCCGCCACGGGCGTGGGCTGGGGGCCGATGGTGATGGGGCCGCCGGACGCCATCTTCCGGGAGCCGGTGCCCCCGTAATAGCCCATGCGGAAGAGCTCCCAGCTCACGGGGCGCGCGCCGTCCGTGCGGACGTGGATGTCAATGGACTCGCCCCGCTGCACGCTGGTCGCTCCGGCGTATCCCTCCAACTGGGCGCCCGTGGCGGTCTGACTCAGCCTCCACTCCGTCGTGCCGGGACGACGTGCCTCTGGGCCTTCCGGAGTGACCGACATCATGCCCACCATCATCAAGACGATTGCCAACCCCATGCGCGCACCCCTCCCGCGCCCGTTGTCATCGCCGACCAAATCCCTCTCAATCCGTCCTGCCCTCGAATGGGCGGCCGCCAACAATGGCGCCTCACTCTGTGCCGGGGCTGACGGGACGAATGTCTGACATGGCCGACCGGGCACGGGCCTCGCGTCGCGCGCTTGCCCTGGCGTCAATGACACCCACGTTTCCCGACCCAATGCGGGCTCAGGGGTTTCCACGAGGTCGGGTGGGTCAACGCGACACTTCGTTGATTGGTCGACCCGTGGGCATGCGGGGCTGGTCGGCGCTGACGTGGTGCCTGGCTTAGAGCCTCTATCAAATGTGAGGATAGAGGCTTCGGAAGAGCATGACGCAGCAGCCGAGGACGAGGAAGCCGAAGTGGACGTCGTCCCTGCGCTCGTCACGGACACGGAGCCGACGAAGTTGATTT